>NZ_JAATOX010000032.1 GCF_011806385.1 Phaeobacter sp. HF9A
GATGGCGGGGATCATCCTGTCGGGCGGGGATCTGGCGCAGGTCTTTGATCTGGGCAATGCGCTGGCCCGCAACGATGGCCCGCTGCGGCAGGTGGGCGCACAGCTCTATGGGCCTGCGCCCGCGCCGATTTCCCGCATCCGGGGGCGCCACCGGGTGCGATTGCTGGTCAAGGCCGCGAAGGGCGTGCCGCTGCAAGACGCGATTACCCGCTGGACCGCACCGTTCAAACTGCGCGGCGATCTGCGTCTGGCGGTGGATATCGACCCGCAGAATTTCTTCTGATCGGGCCTGAGGCACGGGCCGCCACGGCGGTGACTTGGTACAATTCTCGACTCGCCATGTCGGGAAAAGCGATCTAAAGCCAAGCTATGTTTACCCCGCTCTCCCTTGAACAAGCCCGCGACCTGCCCATCTGGCGCCGTCCGGTCACGCTGCTGTTTCTCATGGCGATTGCCATGCCGATCGCCTTCAACACCTGGTCGGCGCTGCTCAATAACTTCGTGATCGAGGTCGCGAATTTCGACGGCGCGGATATCGGCCTTCTGCACAGCCTGCGTGAGATCCCGGGGTTTCTCTCCTTTCTGGTGATCTTCCTGATCCTGTTTATTCGCGAACAGGTGCTGGGGTTGCTGTCGCTGATGCTCCTGGGCGTGGCCACGGCGGTCACTGCGTGGTTTCCGCATCTGCAAGGCATCCTGGTGATCACCCTGCTGAGCTCGATCGGCTTTCACTACTTCGAGACCGTCAACCAGTCGCTGCAATTGCAATGGCTGCCGCGCGACAAGGCCCCGCAAACGCTGGGCTGGCTGGTCGCCACGGGATCGGCCGCGACGCTGGTGGTCTATGGTGGCATCGTGCTGATGTGGGAGCCGCTCAACCTCTCCTATAATATCGTCTACCTTGTCGCCGGGGGCGCCTGCACCGCTATCGCGCTGTTCTGCTTCTTTGCGGTGCCGCAATATGATGGCCCCACGCGGCAAACCAAAAAGCTTATCCTGCGGCGGCGCTATTGGCTGTATTATGCGTTGCAGTTCATGGCGGGGGCGCGGCGGCAGATCTTTGTGGTCTTTGCCGGGTTCATGATGGTGGAGCGATTTGGCTTTGAGGTGCATCACCTCACCGGGCTCTATCTGATCAACCTGCTGGTCAATATGATCGCGGCGCCATTGCTGGGGCGCTTTGTCTTCCGCTTTGGCGAGCGGCGCACCTTGATTTGCGAATACGTCGGGCTGGCGACCATCTTTGCGCTTTATGGTGGCATCTACTGGTTTGGCTGGGGCGTGGTGCTGGCCGGTGCGCTTTATGTGGTGGATCACGTGCTGTTTGCGCTGGCGCTGGCCTTGAAGACCTATTTCCAGAAAATCGCGGACCCGGCGGATATCGCCCCCACGGCGGCGGTGGCCTTTACCATCAACCATATCGCGGCGGTGGCGCTGCCGATGCTGCTGGGGCTCTTGTGGGTGGTCTCTCCGGCGGCGGTCTTTGCGCTGGCGGCCCTCATGGCGCTGATCTCGCTCAGCCTGTCGCTGCTCATCCCGCGCCACCCGGCACCGGGCAACGAGACCATCTTTTCCCGTTTTGCGGCCCCGGCACCTGCTGAATAGGGCGCGGAACCGGTCTGACCTCTTGACCGCCCATGGCTGGCTCGCGTAGGCGCAGGGCAGCGATCGACCCTTGATGCGCCCCTGTCTCTTTTGGAGTTCCCCAGATGCCCACTTTCACCGCTCTTACCACGCTGACTGGAAAACCTCAGGCCGAGGCGCTGGGCGAGGCGATGGAACGGTTGATCCCGGAACCCACCGGCATTGGCGTGTTCGAGATGGAAGATGGCTCCGGTCTCTGGGAGGTCGGCGGCTATTTCACCGAGGCCCCGGATGAGGCGGGCCTGGCCTTGCTCGCAACACTGCATGGGGCGAAACCCTTTGTGGTGTCGGAACTGCCCGAAACCGACTGGGTCGCTCATGTGCGCCGCGAATTGGCCCCGGTCGAGGCCGGGCGCTTCTTTGTCTACGGCAGCCATGACGCCGACAAGCTGCCCGGCGACAAGATCCCGCTGCTGATCGAGGCGGCGATGGCCTTTGGCACCGGGCACCACGGCACCACTCTGGGCTGCCTCAAGGCACTGGATCACCTGCTGGACGAAGGCTTCTCCGCCGGTCGCGTTGCCGATATCGGCTGCGGTACGGCTGTGCTCGCCATGGCGGCTGCTCGGGTCTGGGAGGACGCAGAGATCCTCGCCAGCGATATCGACCAGGTCGCGGTCGAGGTTGCCGAGGCCAATCTGGCGGCCAATGGCATGAAAGGTGCGGTGACCTGTCTCGAAGCCGCCGGATTTGATGCGCCCGCCCTTGCGGCCGCGGCACCTTATGATCTGATCTTTGCCAATATCCTCAAAGGTCCGCTGGTCGCGCTGAGCCCGGATGTGGCGGCGCATCTGAAAGAGGGCGGCTATGCGATTCTCTCGGGGCTTCTGAACGAACAGGCCGAGGACGTCCTGAGCGTTTATGCACAAAACGGGGTCAATCTGGTCAAACGGAACGAGATTGGTGAGTGGACCACGCTCATTCTGCGCAAAGCCGGGTAGTTCGCCCGAGTTTTAATAGAGTTTTAAGTATCTGCCCCGGTGTTGCCACAATTGACGCCTAACTTCGAACCATCCGCTGGTGGGGGCCAGTTCGGAGTTTCGTGATGAGTAGTCAACACGCAGAATTTTCCAATCGGTTGCGCCGGTTGGAGCGCAAGCAGGCAAGGCCGGGGCAGGTCTTTACCGCCAAGATGCGTTCGGATGGTTTGATTGTCGTCGAACCGCGCCGCGTCGTGCGCTCCCGGATCTCGGGACGCTCTCTTATCCTTTTTGTCTGCGTCATACTGGCGTTCAAGGGCTTCTTGATGGCGACGCTTGGGCCCGCGAACTACGACTATCGGGTCGAAAAGCTGCGGGACGGTTCTTTGGTCGAGCAAGGTGGCGCCTGGATCATGCAGGCCGACCCGGCCTCGGCGATGATTGCCGAGAGGCTCGCGCCTCTGCTGCGCTGAGCCCGCAGAATAGCATCCTGACATGAACAACGCCGCGCCGGACAGGATCCGTAGCGCGGCGTTTCAATTTTGTTTGGTCTCTGCGGCAGGGCGGCCCCGCGCATCGGGGCAGGACGCAGCTTAGCGCAGCGGCGAGTCGACCAGGCCGATGCTCTCCACGTCGCTGCGGATCAGGCCGATGTCAGCCAGTTCCCGATCCGTCAGGCCGGACAGGGCTTTTTTGGCTTGGCGGGAGTCATTCCAGGCCAGGAATGATGCGGTCAAACTACGCACAAGAGCGCCGATACGGCCGATCAGGCCGGAGGTGCCTTGGGCAGTGCGGGTGGTGTCAAATACAGCCATATCCACGTTCTCTCTGGGTTAGTATCTTGTCATGCCGCATTGTCGCGACAGACGGCACATAGAGCTGCACTTCTTGTCCCACAATCGTATTTTTTGCATGGGTCCCATGCGCAAATCGCATATCGAAAGCCGTTGAAAACATGGCGCTTTGAACGATCGGCGCGAATTTGGAAAATCTGTCGCTACCGCTTTTCGGGGTGCCGTTTTTGGATGTCGCAAAACGTACTGTCGCGCTCTCGTTCGTGGAGCGGCCATCCCCTGGGCCGTGTTTGTCCGAGGCGATGTGGCGGAGCGTCACGGGAAAGCAATTGGCTGTGTTCGCGTTTTGTGCTAGTGGCAGGAGGGCAAAGAACAAATAACCGGGCAAAAGGTCGGGCGGGGATGCGAATACTGGGAATCGATCCGGGGCTCCGAACCCTGGGCTGGGGCGTGATCGAGGCGCAGGGCTCCAGGCTCAGTCATGTGGCCAATGGATTGTGCAAATCGGATGGCGATGATCTGGGCGAGCGGCTGTTGTCGCTGCACAATCAGGTCACCGAGATCATCATCGCCTATGCGCCGGATCAGGCGGCGATCGAGCAGACCTTTGTGAACAAGGACGGCGCCGGGACGCTGAAGCTGGGCCAGGCGCGCGGCGTTGCCTTGCTGACGCTTGCCAAGGCCGGCCTGCCGGTTGGGGAATATGCCCCCAACCGGGTGAAGAAAACCGTCGTCGGGGCGGGGCATGCGGAAAAGGAGCAGGTGATGCATATGGTAAAGCTGCAATTGCCCGGCTGCGCCCCAAAAGGCGCAGATGCGGCGGATGCGCTGGCGATCGCCATTTGTCACGCCTATTACGGGGGCAACAGCCCGCGACAACTGAAAGAGGTACGCGCATGATCGGCAAGCTGACCGGACGGCTTGAGTACAAGGCGCTTGATCACGTGATGATCGACGTGCGCGGTGTCGGCTATATCGTCTATTGTTCGGACCGCACCATGGCGGGGCTGCCGCCCGTGGGCGAGGCGGTGCAGCTCTATACCGAACTTCTGGTGCGCGAGGATCTGATGCAGCTCTTCGGCTTTACCTCCCTGGTGGAGAAGGAATGGCACCGGCTGCTGACCTCGGTGCAGGGGGTGGGGGCAAAGGTTTCGCTCGCCATCCTGTCGGCGCTGGGGCCGGATGGGGTGAGTCGCGCGATCGCGCTGGGGGACTGGGCGGCGGTGCAGGCGGCCAAAGGGGTCGGCCCCAAGACCGCACAGCGCATCGTGCTGGACCTGAAAGACAAGGCGCCCGGGGTCATGGCCATGGGCGGCGGGCTTGGCGAGGCCTTGAACGGGCCGGACCTTGAGGCGCTGGTGGAACCCGCAGAGCAGGCGCCGGCGAAACCCGCCCGTAAAGCCGCAGCCAAACCACCCGCCGGCGCGGCGGCGGCATCGGCTGGCGCGCTGTCGGCCTTGGGCAACCTCGGCTATGGCCCGTCCGACGCGGCGGCGGCGGTGGCCGAAGCGGCAGGCAACCATCCCGACGCTGGCGAGGCGGAGCTGATCCGCGCCGCCCTGCGCCTGCTTGCGCCCAAGGCCTGAGAGCCTGGCGCGTGGCCCTGTACACCCTCATATTCCCGCAACAAAGCGGAGCGGGCCACTTGGCCTGTGGAGACCTGAATGATTGATTCTGACCCAACCCTGCGCCCCGATCCCCTGCCCGAGGACAATGACCGCGCGCTGCGTCCGCAAGGGCTGGGCGAGTTCATCGGTCAGGCCGAGGCCCGCGCCAACCTGCGCGTGTTCATCGAGAGCGCCCGTCGGCGGGGCGAGGCGATGGATCACACGCTGTTTTACGGGCCTCCGGGGCTTGGCAAGACAACGCTCGCGCAGATTGTCGCCCGTGAATTGGGGGTGAACTTCCGCATGACGAGCGGTCCGGTATTGGCCAAGGCCGGGGATCTGGCCGCGATCCTGACCAATCTGGAAAGCCGGGATGTGCTGTTCATCGACGAGATCCACCGGCTGAATCCGGCGGTGGAGGAGGTGCTCTATCCAGCGATGGAGGATTTCGAGCTGGATCTGGTGATCGGCGAAGGCCCTGCGGCGCGCACCGTGCGGATCGAGTTGCAGCCCTTTACGCTGGTGGGGGCGACCACCCGCATGGGGCTGCTGACCACGCCGCTGCGGGATCGGTTCGGAATTCCGACTCGGTTGCAGTTCTACACGGTCGAGGAGCTTTTCGAGATCGTGCGCCGCAATGCCCGCAAGCTGGGCGCCCCCGCCGATGACGCGGGCGCGATGGAGATTGCGCGGCGCGCACGCGGCACCCCCAGGATCGCCGGTCGGCTCTTGCGCCGCGTTGTGGACTTCGCGGTGGTTGAGGGCGATGGCACCATTACCCGGGAGCTGGCCGATAGTGCCCTGACGCGGCTGGGCGTGGATCAGCTTGGCCTTGATGGTGCGGACCGGCGCTATCTGCGGCAGGTGGCGGAGAACTACGGCGGCGGGCCGGTGGGGATCGAAACCATGTCCGCCGCCCTGAGCGAGAGCCGCGACGCGCTGGAAGAAGTCATCGAGCCCTATCTCTTGCAACAGGGGCTGATCCAGCGCACACCGCGCGGGCGCATGCTGGCGCAGAAGGCCTGGCAGCATCTGGGTCTCACGCCGCCAAAATCGCAAAGCGATCTGTTCAGCTAGGAGGCCGCGATGCAGGATCTGGAAAAGCTGAGCGAGATGGCGCGTAAAGTCTCTGATATCTATGCGGAGCGCTTTGGGATCGAGCGCGACGCAAGCTGGTATCTCGGCAAGATGACCGAGGAGCTGGGCGAGGTAACCTCCGCCTATCTGAGCCTCGCAGGGCAGACCCGCAAGCCGGGCAGCAAGGCGGCACTGGAAGAGGAGATCGCGGATTTGCTGGGGTTTGTGCTGCTCTTTGCGGATTGGCAGGGGATCGACGCGGGGGCGGCCTTGCTGCGCAAATGGGGGCGCTATCTGGAGTGACAGAAGGGCGGCGCGACTTCTCTCTTGCTGCGGATTTCCTGCCCCCTTAGAAAACGCGCGACCACGGACATCAAACACGAGGCGCCCATGACCGCACTGCTGTCGCCGAAAGAGATCGAAGCGCTGTTCACCCACAAGGATGGCTCCTACGCCTTTGCGCGGTGGGGGCGGCCGATCGCGCCGATTGTCTTTGGCGTCACGGATGAGACCTTGGCGACGATCAAGGGCGCGGTCGAGGCTGTGGCGACGCTGGCTGGGCATCAGATGGCCGAAACCGACCCGGAGCTCGGCGCCAATCTGATGTTCTTTTTCTTCCGCGAGTGGAGCGAGCTTCTGGAGGTGCCGGATCTGGACCGGATGATCCCGGGGCTGGCGCCACTGGTTCAGCGCCTGTCAGACCAGGACGCGAGCCAATACCGCGCCTTTCGTTTCGACGATCAGGGCGGCATCAAGGCGGCTTTTGTCTTCCTGCGCATGAACAAGGACATGGCCAAAGTGCCCGCCGAAACGCTGGCCCTGACCCAGGCGGTGCAGGTGATGCTGCTCTGGGGGGAGCGCGCCTTCGCCGAGATATCGCCGCTGGCGGTGCTGCCGGAGACGGGCAATACCATCCTGCGCCCGGAAATCGCGGGCGTCATCGCTGCCGCCTATGACCGGATGATGCCGGTTGCGGCGCAGGAAGCCAGCCATGCGCTGCGGCTCTTTGCGCGATTGCAGGCAGTGCCGGCGGCGGAGGGCGATGCATGACCCATCGCTTTCCGGTCACGGTATATTACGAAGACACCGATATGGGCGGCGTGGTCTATCATGCCAATTTCCTGCGCTTTATTGAGCGGGCCCGCAGCGATTTTGTCCGCGCCCTCGGCGTCGATCAGAATGCGATGCGCGCGCAGGGCATCGTCTGGGTGGTGACGCGGATCGAGGCGGATTACCTCTCGCCCGCGCGCTTTGAGGACGAGCTGGCGGTTGAAAGCACGGTGGAAAAGATGACGCCTGCGCGGCTGACCATGGCGCAGCAGGTCTATCGGGCAGGGCAGCTGCTGTTTCGCGCCCGGGTCACGGCGGTCTGCATGGACATGCACAGCGGCAAGCCGGTGCGGCTCCCGGCAGAAGTTCGCGCATCTTTGTAACAATCGCGGCCCTGTGATCCTGTTTCCTTGGCATTGCGGCTTGTTTTCCGTTAGCGTCCTGAGCAATTAGGCCGCGCGGTTTGAAATGACGCGGCGACGGACGATAGAGCAGGCATATGGACGCACAAACTCTGGCATTGGCGCAGGAGATTGATTTCTCCATGTGGGCGCTGTTCGCGCGCGCGGGCTTCATTGTGAAGCTGGTGATGATCATCCTGATCGGGGCTTCGGTCTGGTCCTGGGCGATCATCTTGCAAAAACTCATTACCTATCGCGCCGCGCGGCGAGAGGCGCAGATCTTTGAGCGCGCCTTCTGGTCGGGCAACCCGCTGGATGAGCTCTTTGAGGACATCGGCGCCGATCCCGCAGGGCATTCCCAGCGGGTCTTTGCTGCCGGCATGACCGAATGGCGCCGCAGCCACCGCACCGATGGGGCCCTGATCCCCGGCGCGCAGTCGCGCATTGATCGCTCCATGGATGTGGCCATCGCAAAGGAAAGCGAAGGGCTCCAGGGCGGCTTGCAGGTGCTGGCGACCGTGGGGGCCACCGCGCCGTTTATCGGGCTGTTTGGCACCGTCTGGGGCATCATGAGCGCCTTTATCGGCATCGCGGAATCGCAAAACACCAGCCTAGCGGTGGTTGCGCCTGGCATCGCCGAGGCGCTCCTGGCCACCGGGCTTGGCTTGCTGGCGGCGATTCCGGCGGTGATCTTTTACAACAAGCTCTCGGCGGATGCGGATCGGATCATTGGCGGCTACGAGGCCTTTGCCGATGAGTTCGCCACCATCTTCTCGCGCCAGTTGGACAGCTGAGCGATGGGCGCAGCGGTACAGCAAAAGGACGCAGGCGGCGGACGCAGGCGCGGACGGCGCCGGTCGCGGGCCCGGCCGATGGCGGAAATCAACGTCACCCCCTTTGTGGATGTGATGCTGGTGCTATTGATCATCTTTATGGTTGCCGCCCCCTTGATGACCGTCGGCGTGCCGGTGGAGCTGCCCAAAACCGCCGCGGGCGCCTTGCCGGGGGAGGAAGAAGAGCCGCTGACCGTCACCATGACCGCCGGTGGCGGCATTCAGATCCAGACCACCGCCGTGGCGCGCGAAGATCTGGTCGCGCGGCTGCGGGCCATCGCAGCAGAGCGGACCTCTGATCGCGTCTACCTGCGCGCCGATGGGGCCATTGCCTATAGCGACGTGATGCAGGTGATGGGCGCGCTCAACGCGGGCGGTTTTGCCAATGTGGGGCTGGTGACCGATACTGGCGGGCCGTCGCTGGACGGCCAGCCCGCCGCCGCCCAACCTGCGCCGCAGGGCGAGTGACACGGGGGCCGATGTGCAAACCGGCACCAAAATCTCTGTTGCGGCGCATGGGCTGCTGATCACCTGGGCGCTGTTTGGCGGCTGGTTCCATTCCGAACCGCTGCCGATCCAGAGCCAGGATGTCTCGATCATCTCCGCCGAGGACTTCGCCCGCCTCAGCGCGCAGCAGGCCGCACCCGTGGTGGCACCGGAGCCAAGCGCGCCGCAAACGCCCGAGCTGAGCGAGACCACGCCGGATATTCCCGCACGCCCCGACCCGGTGGTCGAGACGCAGCCAGAGCCGCCGGAACCGGTTGCGGCACCTGTCGAGGATCCGCAGCCCGAGCCCCCCGCGCCGGAACCGACGCCCGAGGTGCCCACCATCACCCCGGATGCCCCCGAGGTGCCCGAAATCCTGAGCGACCTGCCGCAAACCGCGGAGCCGGAGACCGCCCAGGCCAATGACCGCGTCGCGCCGGAGCCGATCCAGGCGCCGGAGCCCGACACGCAGGTCGATGAAGTGGTGCAGGAAGAAGTGACCCCGGATGAGGGCGCCGAGGCCAATCAGCCGGTACAGGAGGCCACCGCGCCAGAGGCCGCGAGCGACCGCATCGTGACCGAGGCCGAAGCCGATGAGGCCGAGCCCACCGCGCCGCTGGCCACCGTGCGCCCGCGCAGCCGCCCCAGCCGCCCGACCCCGGTCGAGGAACCGGAAGAGACGGTCGTCGCCGAGGAAACCCCGCCCGAGCCAACGCAGCCGGACCCCGCCCAGGAGGTGGACGAATCCGCCGTGAATGACGCGCTCGCCGAAGCGCTGGCAGGGGCGGGCGAGGTCGAGGCCCCCGAACCTTCCGGCCAGCCGATGACACGCGGCGAAAAGGATGCGCTGCGGGTGGCGGTGTCGCAGTGCTGGAACGTGGGCTCCCTCTCCAGCGAGGCCCTGCGCACCACGGTGGTGGTCGGCGTGTCACTTTCGCGTGAGGGTGTGCCTGATATTGGTTCTTTGCGCATGAAATCCAGCTCCGGCGGCTCGGCAAGCTCCGCCAAACAGGCCTATGAGGCCGCCCGACGTGCCATTATACGCTGCGGATCAAAAGGTTTTGATCTTCCCGCTGACAAATACGCCCAGTGGCGTGATATTGAGATGACGTTTAACCCCGAAGGAATGCGGATCAGATGAGAAACGCGATTGCGACACTACTCCTTGGCCTTGCGATATTGCTGCCTGTGGGGGCGGTTCAGGCGCAGGATGGCCCGCTCAGGATCGAAATCACCGATGGGGTGATTGAACCGCTGCCCTTTGCGGCGCCGGATTTCATCGCCGAGTCGCCCGCTGCCTCGCAGTATGCTACCGATATCGCGCGGGTGATCGCGGCGGATCTTGTGGGTTCCGGCCTGTTCCGCGAGATCCCCAAGGTCGCCTTTATCTCGCCCTATAGCGATTTTGACGCGGCGGTGAATTTCACCGACTGGAAAGCCATCAACGCCCAGGCGCTGATCACCGGTGCGGTCAGCGTCGCGGGGGATCGGGTGACCGTGCGCTTTCGTGCCTATGACGTTTTCGCGGGCCAGGAGCTGGGCTCGGGTCTTCAGCTTTCGGGCACCACCGAGGGCTGGCGCCGGATTGCCCATAAGGTGGCCGATACGATCTATTCACGGCTGACGGGCGAGGGCGGCTATTTCGACAGCCGCGTGGTGTTTGTGTCGGAAACCGGCCCCAAGAACGACCGCAAGAAACGTCTGGCGATCATGGATTACGACGGCGCCAATGTGCAGTATCTGACCAATTCCGACTCGATCGTGCTGGCGCCGCGCTTCTCGCCCACCGGCGACCGGGTGCTTTATACCAGCTACGAGAGCGGCTTTCCGCAGATCCATGTGCTGGATGTGGGCAAGGTGCAGCGCCGGATCCTGTCCTCTGGTGATGGCACCATGACCTTTGCGCCGCGCTTTGCCCCCAATGGCCGGACCATCGTCTATTCCCAGACCGAAGGCGGCAACACGGATCTCTATTCGATGGATATTGACACCGGTAGCAGCCAGCGCCTGACCAGCGCGCCGTCGATCGAAACCGCGCCGTCGTTCTCGCCGGATGGCAGCCAGATCGTGTTTGAAAGCGACCGCTCCGGCACCTCGCAGCTCTATGTGATGCCGACCTCCGGCGGCGAGGCCAGGCGGATCAGCTTTGGCCAAGGCCGCTACGGTACCCCGGTCTGGTCGCCGCGCGGCGACTATGTGGCCTTCACCAAGCAGAACGCGGGCCGCTTCCACATCGGCGTCATGCGCACCGATGGCAGCGAGGAGCGCCTGCTGACCGCATCCTTCCTGGACGAGGGGCCAACCTGGTCGCCCAACGGGCGGGTGATCATGTTTACCCGCGAAACCCAGGGCGCCAACGGTCAGGCGCGGCTCTATTCGGTGGATATCTCCGGGCGCAACCTGAAGCCGGTGAAAACCCCGGATGGCGCCTCCGACCCGTCCTGGTCGCCCTTGCAGAACTGAGAAACCGCCCTTTTGCGCCACGGACTTTGAACCCCGTGGCGCGATGGGGCAGACTATGCTAACACGTCGGTAAGAAATGTCCGATCACACGAGGCGATTTCACATGAGCGGTATCAACAAAGCAATTCTCCTGGTCGCGGGCCTCGCCCTGGCGGCCTGTTCCGACGCCCGTTGGGACGACACCAACTCCGGCAGCGGCGGCGCGGCCCTGGGTGCGGGTGGCAGCCTGGCGGATCCCTCCAGCCCGGCCTATTTCCGCGAGGCGATCGGCGACCGGGTGCTGTTCCTGATCGACCAGTCCAGCCTGACGCCCGAGGCGCAGGGCATTCTGGCTGGCCAAGCCCGCTGGCTGACGGCGAACCCCGATTACATCGTGACCATTGAAGGCCACGCGGACGAGCAGGGCACCCGCGAATACAACCTCGCGCTCGGCGCCCGCCGGGCCAACGCCGCGCGCGAATACCTGCTGTCGCAGGGCGTTGCGGGGCATCGCATCCAGGTGGTGTCCTATGGCAAGGAACGCCCGATCGAGATCTGCTCGGATGAGAGCTGCTATGCCAAGAACCGCCGCGCGGTGACCGTGCTGGCTGGCGGCGCAGTGAGCTGACCCGGATGAGCGGCATGCGGCAGATCCTTCTTTCGACGGCGCTGGTTGCGGTCAGCGTCCTTCCCTCTCTCGCGCAGGAGCGCGATCAGACCCTGGCGGATATCCGGCAGGAGTTGACCGTGCTGCATGTCGAAGTGCAGCGCCTGAACCGCGAGCTTTCGACCACCGGTGCGCCTTCTACATCGTTGGCTGGCTCTTCGGTGCTGGAACGCGTCACCGCCATCGAGGAAGAGCTGCAACGCCTGACGGCCCAGACCGAACAGCTCCAGCATCGGGTGCAGCGGGTTGTCGAGGACGGCACCAACCGTATCGGCGATCTGGAGTTCCGACTGGTGGAACTGGAAGGCGGCGATCTGTCGCAACTGGGCGAAACCTCCACCCTCGGTGGCGAGGTCGAAGGCGAGACCGGCCCCGCCCTTGGCGCGACGCCCGCCCTGCCGGGCGACAGCGACATCGCCGGTGGTGGCGAACTCGCGATTGGCGAGGAGGCGGATTTCAAGGCCGCGATGACCGATCTGGAGGGGCAGAATTATCAGGCCGCCGCCGACAAGCTCGCGACCTTCAAAGAGGCCTATCCCGGCAGCCCGCTGACCGCGCAGGTCGAATACGGTCGCGGCAAGGCGCTCGACGGGCTTGGCGACACCCGCGAGGCGGCGCGGGCTTACCTCGCGGCTTTCACCGGCGATACCACCGGGGTGGTCGCTCCCGAAGCCCTGTTTGAACTCGGCGCTGCGCTGGGGCGTCTGGGGCAGATGGATCAGGCCTGCATCACCCTGGCCGAGGTCTCGGTCCGCTTTCCCAATGATCCGGCTGTCACCGCCGCCGAGGCGGAGCGGTCCAAACTGGCGTGCTCCTGACGCCGACAGAAGCGGCGCTGACGGCAGAGATCCTGCGGCGGATCGGCCCCGAGCTGCCGCCGCGCCTTGGCGTTGCGGTGTCGGGGGGCAGCGACTCCTTGGCCTTGCTCTATCTCATGGCGGCGCTGTGTCGTGACCAGCAAACCGACCTGCATGTGGCCAGCGTTGATCATGGGTTGCGGGCCGAATCACGCCAGGAGGCCGAGACGGTCGCCAGCCATGCCCACCAGCTGGGCCTCTCGCATGACATTTTGACCTGGCAACAGCCCGACACCAGCGGAAACCTGCAAGCGGCGGCGCGTGCGGCGCGATATCGCCTGCTTGCGGAATGGGCGCGCGGGCGCGGCATCGACCAGGTCGCGGTGGGGCACACGGCTGATGATCAGGCGGAAACCGTGCTGATGCGCCTGCGCCGCGCCTCGGGGGTGAGCGGGCTTTCCGCCATGCCGCTGCGGCACCGCCGCGACGGTATCGAGCTGCTGCGCCCCTTGCTGGGGCTGCGCCGGGTGGATCTGCGCGCCTATCTTGACGGCATCGGTGTGCATTGGATCGACGATCCCTCCAACATAGACGGCCGGTTTGAACGGGTGCGGGTTCGCGATGCGCTGCGCACGCTGGAGCCGCTTGGCCTGACGGTCGAGGCGCTGACGGCGGTTGCTGACAATATGCGCATGGCCGATGAGGCGCTGGACCAGATGGCGCGGCGCGCGATGCAGGATCTGGCCCAGGAGCGCCTCGGCGCGGTCGGGCTTGAACGCGAAGGGTTTTTCGGCCTGCCCGAGGAGGTCGCGCGGCGTCTGCTCATCGCGGCCGTTCAACATGTCGTCGGCGGCGCATACCCGCCCCGTCGCAGCCCGGTGCTGGCAGCGCTGAGCGCCCTAATGGCGGGGCGCAGCGCCACCTTGCAGGGCTGCCACATCGTCAGCCAGGGCGGAAAACTATGGCTGTGCCGGGAATATCAGCCCCTGCGCGATCTGCGCTTGCCCATGCCGGGGCAGCGCAGCGCGTGGCTTGACTGGGACGACAGCTGGCGTCTCACATCGCCTGACGCAACGGAACCTGACACAGAGCTGCGTGCCCTGGGCGAGGAGGGGCTGGCGCAGCTTGAGGACTGGCGCCAGCACCATGTGCCGCGCGAGGTGCTCTTGCCGTTGCCATCCCTCTGGCGGGCGGGGCAATTGCGCGCTGTGCCCTTGCTTGATCCGACCACGAAATGGGCTACTCTTTCCTTACGGTCGCCGCTTAACCGCTGATCTGACGGGCCTGCGGACTTTATCGCATTGAACCTCACCGAATGATCCTTATTTTAGGTGCAACTGATGGTCGTCACGTGCTAGTGCCGTGGCGTCCTTGGAATTCTTGGGAGAGCCATTTTGGGCAACGCACGCAATATCGCTTTTTGGGTTGTTCTGTTCCTGCTCGTCGTCACCCTGTTCAATTTGTTCAGCGGATCCGGCAGCCAGCTACAGAGCCGCGAAAAGACCTATTCGGAATTCGTATCTGCCGTGGACGACGGTAGGGTCAGCACTGTGACGCTCGATGGCGAGCAAGTGCGCTACACGACCTCTGACGGTCAGAACTATTCCACGATCAAGCCGGGCGATGCCGAAGTCACCCAAATGCTGATCAGCAAGAACATTCCGGTTCGCGCGGAAAAACAGCAGCAATCGACCTTCCAGTCGTTCCTGTTGACGCTGCTGCCGTTCCTGCTGCTGATCGGGGTCTGGATCTACTTCATGAACCGCATGCAGGGCGGTGGCAAAGGCGGCGCAATGGGCTTTGGCAAGTCCAAGGCCAAGATGCTGACCGAGAAACACGGTCGCGTGACTTTTGACGACGTGGCCGGCATCGACGAGGCCAAGGAAGAGCTGGAAGAGATCGTGGAATTCCTGCGCAACCCGCAGAAATTCTCGCGTCTCGGCGGCAAGATCCCCAAAGGCGCGCTTCTGGTGGGCCCTCCGGGCACCGGTAAAACCCTTCTGGCCCGCGCCATTGCGGGCGAGGCGGGCGTGCCCTTCTTCACCATTTCCGGCTCTGACTTTGTTGAAATGTTCGTCGGTGTGGGCGCCTCCCGCGTGCGCGACATGTTCGAGCAGGCCAAGAAGAACGCCCCCTGTATCGTGTTTATCGACGAGATCGACGCCGTGGGCCGCCATCGTGGCGCCGGTTACGGCGGCGGCAATGACGAGCGTGAACAGACGCTCAACCAGCTGCTGGTCGAGATGGACGGTTTTGAGGCCAATGAGGGCGTGATCATCCTCGCGGCGACCAACCGCAAGGACGTGCTCGACCCCGCGCTGCTGCGTCCGGGCCGTTTTGACCGCAACGTCACCGTCGGCAACCCCGACATCAAGGGCCGCGAGAAGATCCTCGGCGTGCATGCCCGCAAGACGCCGCTGGGCGCCGATGTGGATCTGCGCATCATCGCGCGCGGCACCCCGGGCTTTTCCGGTGCGGATCTGGCCAACCTGGTCAATGAGGCCGCCCTGATGGCTGCCCGTGTGGGCCGTCGCTTTGTCACCATGGAAGACTTCGAGAGCGCCAAGGACAAGGTCATGATGGGGGCGGAGCGCCGCTCGATGGTTCTGACCGCCGACCAGAAGGAAAAAACCGCCTATCACGAGGCAGGCCACGCGGTGGTCGGCCTGAAGCTGCCGGAATGCGACCCTGTCTATAAGGCGACGATCATTCCACGCGGTGGTGCGCTTGGCATGGTGGTCAGCCTGCCGGAAATGGACCGTTTGAACTGGCACAAGGACGAGTGCGAGCAAAAACTGGCCATGACCATGGCGGGCAAGGCCGCCGAGATCATCAAATACGGCCCGGGCCATGTGTCCAACGGTCCGGCCGGTGATATCCAGCAGGCCAGCCAGTTGGCGCGCGCCATGGTGCTGCGCTGGGGCATGTCCGACAAGGTTGGCAATATCGACTACGCCGAGGCGCATGAGGGCTATTCCGGCAATACCGGTGGCTTCTCGGTTTCCGCCAATACCAAGGAGATGATCGAAGAAGAGGTCCGCCGCTTCATCGAGGACGGCTACCAGCGCGCCTATCAAATCCTTGAAGATCACAAGGACGAATGGGAACGCCTGGCCCAGGGGCTTCTGGAATATGAGACCCTCACCGGCGAGGAGATCAAACGGGTGATGAAGGGCGAGCCGCCGCAGGCGGATGACGATGCCGATGATGGGGCCGACAGCGGCGCTGCTTCGGTAACGGCCATCCCCAAGGCCAAGCCCAAGAAGACCCCGCCCGAGGGTGGGATGGAGCCTGAACCCTCCAACTGATCTTGATTATCCGAACACGACAGGAGGCACCCGACTCGGGTGCCTCTTTTCATTGTATCAACTCTGTGCCGCGCGATTGCATCCGGGCGGGCAGGGGGTAGTCTGCGCGCATCACCTGCATCACCTGCATCAGCTCGTTCAAGGAGACACCAATGCCTGTACTGCGCGAAACGGAATTTCGGGGCGAAATCACCTGGCTTGGGATGGTTCCCGCAGGCGGCGGCATTCAGGCAGAGGTGCGAGAGGCGCTCGACCTTGGCTTTGCCGGGATCACGGGCGAGCGACACGAGGGCGCAGAGCGCGGCTCCTGCGTGCGGGTGACCAACCTTTATAAGAAAGGCACCAAAATCCGCAATGTGCGGCAGTTGACGGTGCTGTCCGAAGAAGAACTCGCCCTGATCGCGGCGGATATGGGGCTGGAGCGGCTGGACCCGCGTCATCTGGGCGCTTCGCTGGTGCTGCGCGGCATTCCCGATTTTACCCTGGTGCCGCCCTCGTCGCGGCTGCAAGGACCGGATGGGGCAACGCTGACGGTGGATATGGAAAACCGCCCCTGCGTGCTGCCCGGTCGCGAGATCGAAAAAGACCACGAAGGCTTTGGCCCCAAGTTCAAGTCGGCAGCGACGAACCGGCGGGGAATCACCGCCTGGGTGGAGCGCCCGGGGCGGTTGTCGCTGGGCGACAGTCTGCGTCTGTTTGTGCCCGATCAGCGGGCCTGGGCGGGCGAAAGCTAGGGATCATACCAAAGCCGCAGCGCAGCAATGTTTCCTTTATGCGACCAACCGGTGCCATCGAAAATGATCCGCGACGTTCTGGGGCGCAATTGTGTCGGAAATCAATGGCGCGGCGTCTGCCGGAGCCGCTAAGCCTAGGGCAGATTCCGGCGCCCGCCGCCGGCCCCTGCCAACTCGACACTTAGGAACCAGGCCATGAGCTACAAGAGTGACATTGAGATCGCCCGCGAGGCGAACAAGCTCCCGATCCTCGAGATCGGTGCCAAATTGGGCATGAAGACCGAAGACCTGCTGCCCTACGGCCACGACAAGGCCAAGGTCAGCCAGGAGTTCATCAACTCCGTGCAGGGCAAAGAAGACGGTAAACTGATTCTGGTGACCGCGATCAACCCGACCCCGGCGGGCGAAGGTAAAACCACCACCACTGTGGGTTTGGGCGACGGTCTGAACCGCATCGGCAAGAACGCGATGATCTGCATCCGCGAAGCCTCCCTCGGGCCGAACTTCGGCATGAAGGGCGGCGCAGCGGGCGGCGGCATGGCACAGATCGTGCCGATGGAGGAAATGAACCTCCACTTCACCGGCGACTTCCACGCGATCACCTCCGCGCACTCGCTGCTGTCGGCGATGCTCGACAACCACATCTACTGGGGCAACGAGTGCGAAATCGACGTGCGTCGCGTCGTGTGGCGTCGTGTGGTCGACATGAACGACCGCGCCCTGCGTCAGATCACCGCCTCGCTGGGTGGCGTCTCCAACGGCTTCCCGCGCGAAACCGGTTTTGACATCACCGTGGCCTCCGAAGTGATGGCGATCCTCTGCCTCGCCAACGACCTCAAGGATCTGGAAAAGCGTCTGGGCGACATCATCGTGGCCTACCGCCGCGACAAAACCCCGGTTTACTGCCGCGACATCAAGGCAGAAGGCGCGATGACCGTCCTGCTGAAAGACGCGATGCAGCCGAACCTGGTGCAGACCCTGGAAAACAACCCGGCCTTTGTGCACGGCGGCCCCTTCGCCAACATCGCACATGGCTGTAACTCCGTGATCGCAACCAAGACCGCGCTGAAACTGGCTGACTTTGTGGTCACCGAAGCAGGCTTTGGCGCCGACCTCGGCGCCGAGAAGTTCATGAACATCAAGTGCCGCAAGGCGGGTATCGCACCCTCCGCCGTGGTGCTGGTCGCCACTGTGCGCGCGATGAAAATGAACGGCGGTGTGGCCAAGGCCGATCTCGGCGGCGAAAACGTCGACGCGGTGAAAAACGGCTGCGCCAACCTGGGTCGCCACATCGAGAACGTCAAATCCTTCGGCGTGCCGGTTGTTGTCGCCATCAACCACTTCGTCACCGACACCGATGCCGAAGTTGAAGCGGTCAAGGAATACTGCGCCACCCATGGCGTCGAAGCCGTTCTGTCACGTCACTGGGAACTGGGCTCCGAAGGCTCTGCTCCGCTGGCGGAAAAAGTGGTCGAACTGGTCGAAGGCGGCTCTGCCAACTTCTCGCCGATCTACCCCGACGAGATGCCGCTGTTCGAGAAAATCGAAACCATCGCCAAGCGCATCTACCGCGCCGACGAGGTTCTGGCCGACCAGAAGATCCGCAACCAGCTGAAAGAATGGGAAGCAGCGGGCTATGGCAACTTGCCGGTCTGCATGGCGAAAACCCAATATTCCTTCACCACCGACCCGAACCGTCGCGGCGCGCCGACCGGCCACTCCGTGCCGGTGCGTGAAGTGCGCCTCTCGGCGGGCGCGGGCTTCATCGTGGTTGTCTGCGGCGAGATCATGACCATGCCGGGCCTGCCGCGCACCCCGGCGGCGGAAAGCATCCGCCTGAATGACGAAGGCCTGATCGAAGGCTTGTTCTAAGGTCTGAAATAGGCAACCTGCGGCCCGGGGATCCTTCCCGGGCCGCAGGAGTTTTAAGAGACGATGACCTACCGCAAACCGCCGCAAGACTGTGCCGATATGGCCGAGCTGCGTCAGGCGATCGACGCCATCGACGTGGAACTGGTGAAACTGCTTCGGGATCGTGCGGACTATATCGACCGCGCCGTGACCCTGAAGCGCGCCAACGGCTGGCCTGCGCGCATTCACTCCCGGGTGGAGGAGGTCATCACCAACGTGTGTCGGACCGCCGAGGCAGAGGGGCTGGATCCCGAGCTTGTCGAGGGCCTCTGGCGCGATATGGTGAATTGGTCGATCACCCGCGAGGCGCGGGAGATCCCGGAGACTTAAACAGGGGCGTGTTGGTCCCTGACCCTGAAAAGGAACGAAGCAATGGCAGCAGAACTCATCGACGGCAAGGCCTTTGCGGCCAAGGTCCGTGGCAAGGTCGCCGAACATGTGGCGCGTCTGAAGGAAGAACACGACATCACCCCCGGTCTGGCGGTGGTTCTGGTGGGCGAGGACCCGGCCAGCCAGGTCTATGTGCGCTCCAAGGGCAAGCAGACCGTCGAGGTCGGCATGAACTCCTATGAGCACAAGCTCGACGTTGACACCTCCGAGGCGGATCTGCTGGCGCTGATCGACCAGCTCAACAACGATCCGGCCGTGCATGGCATCCTGGTGCAGCTGCCGCTGCCCAAACATCTGGACGAAGATCTGGTGATCAATTCGATCGCGCCGGAAAAGGACGTGGACGGGTTTCACATCTCCAACGTCGGCCTGCTGGGGACCGGGCAGAAATCCATGGTGCCCTGCACGCCGCTGGGCTGCCTGATGATGCTGCGTGACTATCATGGCTCCCTGTCCGGCATGGATGCGGTTGTCATTGGTCGCTCCAATATCGTTGGCAAGCCGATGGCGCAGCTCCTGCTGGGGGACAGCTGCACCGTCACCATCGCGCATAGCCGCACCAAGGATCTGCCCGATGTTGTGCGTCGCGCCGATATCGTGGTGGCCGCCGTTGGCCGCCCGGAAATGGTGCCTGGTGACTGGATCAAGGAAGGCGCCACCGTGATCGACGTGGGCATCAACCGCGTCGAACGGGACGGCAAAAACAAGCTGGTGGGGGACGTGGATTTCGCCTCCGCCTCCGAGCGCGCTGGCGCGATCACCCCTGTTCCCGGCGGTGTGGGTCCGATGACCATCGCCTGTCTTCTGGCCAATACGGTGACCGCCTGCTGCCGCGCCAACAAGCTGGCGGAGCCGGAAGGGCTGACCGCCTGAGCGGCGCAGATGCGCCGCGGCCTCCGGCGGGGATATTTTGGAAAAGATGAAAGAACGGCGTCCCTTGTGGGGCGCCGTTTTGCATAGCCGAGGCTATTTCACGATCACCTCGTCGCGGACAAACATATTGGCCCAGGCCCGGTCGATCAGCTCTGGCGACATCTGATAGGGGATGCCTTCGAACTCGCAGATGGAGATCATCTGGTCGATCAGGTAGACCGGCTGATAATTGGCATAGATATTGCCGATCATCGGGTATTTGTTCTTCAGCAGATGCACCAGCGCGGCCTCGTCCAGGGGCATGCCCTTCTTGCGCGCCACCATGGCAAAGATCTTGAGGAAGTTTTCCTGATCCGGCCCGTCGATCTTGATCTTGAAAAAGATCCGGCGCAGGGCGGCCTGGTCGAAGATCTCGTTGGGGTGAAAGTTGGTCGAGAAGATCACCAGCGTGTCGAAGGGGACTTCGAATTTCTCGCCCGATTGCAAGGCGAGGATGTCGCGGCTCTCTTCCAGCGGCACGATCCAGCGGTTGACCAGCGCCTGCGGGCTTTCGGCCTGACGGCCAAGGTCGTCTACGATGAAGATACCGCCGGTGGATTTGAGTTGCAGCGGCGCCTGATAGGTGCGGGCGGTCGGGTTGTAGACCAGATCCAGCATCGACAGCGAGAGCTCGCCGCCGGTGACCACGGTGGGGCGCTCGCAGCAGACGTAGCGTTCGTCAAAACGCCGGTGTTTGCGCAGCGCATTCGGGTCTTCCTCGCCGGTCTCGACGGCGGTGTGCACGATCGGGTCATAGACGGTGATCACCTGACCCGCGTATTCGATCGCGCGCGGCACATAGACCCGATCCCCCAGCGCATCGCGGATGCCGTTGGAGATCGAGGATTTCCCGTTCCCCGGCGGGCCATACATCAGGATCGAGCGCCCGGCGCTGACCGCAGGGCCCAGGTGATCGAGCAGGCTGTCGGGCAGGATCAGATGCCCCATGGCGGCCGTCAGCTGCTGGCGGGTCACCATGATATTGCGGATGGACTGGCGTTTGACCTGTTCGCTGTAGACATCCAGCGGCACCGGCATAGCGCCGAAGTATTCCGACTGCGCGAGCGCGTCCTGTGCCCGGGCCTTGCCCGCATCGGTGAGCTGATAGCCCATCTCGGTGCCGGAGTTGGCGTTGAGCGTGCCGGTGGCCTCCAGCAGCTTCTGGTCGCGCGCCATGTCCACCAATTCCTGCGTCACTGAGGCGGGCAGGCAGATCGCAGAGGAGAGCTCGGTCACCGTGTGAAGCGTCTTGCGAAAGATCGTCTTCAGCAGAATGTCGCGCATCATCACCAGCGGCAATTGCATCTCCGCCAACCCTTTGGGCGGGGGAGGGGCGATGACGGTCATGTTCTGCATATTCATGTGAAAAAGGGCCTCTTTCGGAACGCCTGGGAGGTCAGGCATGTTGGAAAGAGACTATTCAACACTGTGGCAAGACCACGGCAGGCTTGCATCATTTCCGCGAAGAGCGCGGGGGATTTTCAGGAATTTTCCGACAGGTGGCTCAGGCGCTGCCAAAGGCGGCGAGGCAGAGATAAATCGCCAATGTCGCGCCAAGGCACAGCCCCATCGGGAATTTCTTGCCCGCCTCCCAGCTCTTCCAGTCCGGCGCGAGGCGGCGCAGGGGGCTGTGGCGCGCGATCCGATGCGCGATGAAGCCGACGATCAGCGTGATGGCAAAGATCATGCCAAGATCGCTCAGATCGGCAACGGCCACATAGGGCGCGGCGGCACCGGCGAATTTTGCATCCCCCGCACCGATCAGGCTAAGCGCATACATCAAAAAGCCGATCACGAGGCCAATGGGCAGATGCAGCAACTGCCAGCCATAATCGGCCCAGCTGGGCATCACCAGAAGGCCCAGCAGCACATAGACCGCGCCCAGGGCATCCACGCACCAATTGGGGATGCGCATGCTGCGCAGGTCGGTCAGCGCCGCAACGGCACAGAGCGGCAACACGAAGGGCAAGAACCAGAGCGCGGCCTCAGCGGGAAATTGCATGGGATGCGCCTATCAGCCGTTTTCCAAGGCCGCCAGCGCCCGGGCTGCGGCGTCGAAATGTTGCGGGTGGGTTTCAATGGCTTCGCGCAGCAGGCCTTCGCCGATGCTGACGTCGCCCTGTTTCACCGCCGAGAGCGCCATCGTGTGCAAGAGCTGCGCCCGTTCGGTCTGGGTCATGGCGATCACCGGCAGGCTGTAGTTGCGCTGCGCCCCGCGCGCCAGAACCAGGTTGTTCTTGGCGGTGAACAGGTTCGGATCCTGCCGCAGGGCCTCGCCGAACAGCCGCTCCGCCTCGCGGTAATCACCGCGCGTCAGCTTGGAGTAGCCCCAGTTGTTGAGCACCCCGGCGGGTTTTGTGGTCAGGCCAATGGCGGTCTCGTAGAAACTATCGGCGGCTTTCCAGTTTTCCTCGGAATCGGCGACCATGGCTTCGAGCCGATAGCGTTTGAAGGTCTCATGGGTCGGCGGAACGGTGTCGAGCACCTGTTTGGCCGTGTCCCAATTGTTGTTGCGGATCATCGCATCGGCGAGGTTGACCTTGTCGTCAGCCGTCGCATCGGGCAGCGAGGCGACCCGCTCCCAGGCCGCCTGGGCCTCGGTGTAGCGTTTGGCACGGATCAGGGAGGTGGCCAGCCCGCGGTTGAGATCAATCCGTCCGGGGGTTTCGGTCACGCTGCGCTGGAAATAGCTCACCGCCTCATTCGGGTCGGCGCTGCTGAGGATGACGCTGTTGAGATTGCTTTCATCAACGACATTGACGTCCTGAAGCGCCCGCTCGACGGCGTCCTTGTCAATTTCCTTGCTGCACGACGCCAGGGTCAGTGCCCCGACCAGCCCTGCGGACAAAAGAACCATATGGCGCATGTGAGTGCGTCCTTTTCTGCTCTGCCTCTGGCATTATGGTGTCGTTTGAAGGAGGTAGCTGCCACCGCCCCGGCGCACCAATTTATATTCGCTGCCTATCGCGTCATTATGCCCGGGATTGTCAAGATTTTCGAGTGCCAGGCGCAAATTATCGCGAATTGCGTCACTTTGGCCATTGTCCAGCGCATAGGCCCGACGCAGGATCTGTTCGGCCTCCGGGTATTGGCCGCTTTCCATCAGCACGATGCCCAGGTTGTTGAGCGCTTCGGGCCAGTTGGGTTCTTCTTTCAGCGCGCGGCGCAGCAGGGTTTCGGCCTGTCCCAAACGGCCAAGCCCAAGGTTCGCCGTTCCGAGGCTGGAGAGCACCTCCGGCGTCAGCCCCTGTTCCAGCGCGGCGCGGTTGAAGGCGTCGATCGCCAGCTCATATTGGCCCGCCGCCATCAGCCGGTGGCCGACCTCCATGCCGCTGACGGCCTCGGCCCGGTGATCCACGCCCGGTGCCCAGACGCCCTCTGTGTCGGGGGCTTTCAACCCGTTTCCTGTTCCCGCAACGCAAGCCGCCATCAGTACGCATGCACTGATGGCGACCGCAGGTGGGAACAGGCTGAAAAGGTGGGTGCGCCTGCTCCAAAACGTCATTTGATTTGCCTTACTGTTGTCCCAGCTTGGTGATGGTCTCCACCGATGGGCCGACCAGGATGATCAGCAGCGGTGGCACGGTCAGCCCCATTGTCGCAAGGGTCATTTTGGTTGGCAACTTGTTTGCGGCCTCTTCGGCACGCATGACGCGTTTGTCTCGCATCTCGCTGGCATAGACCCGCAGCGCATCGGCGATCGAGGTCCCGAAGGTGGCCGATTGGATCATCACGGTCACAAAGGAGGACACATCGAGCACGCCGCAGCGGGTGGCCATGTCGCGCATGACCTTGTCTTTCTCCTTGCCGGCCTTCATCTCATAGGCGACGACTTCGAATTCTTCGGCCAGTTCGGGATAGGAGGTCTTTAGCTCCGCGGCCACACGCACAATGGCCTGATCCAGCGATTGCCCCGCCTCGACGCAGACCAACATCATGTCCAGCGCATCTGGAAAGGCGCGGGTGATGGCCTGCTTGCGTTCCTCGATCCGGCGGGTGACCCAGTATTTCGGCATGAAATAACAGGCGGCAGCGGGGCCGATAATGCGGATCACCAGGTCCTGCGTGCTGAACTCGACGCCCGGATTCATGCCGTAGATATAAAACAGCCCAAGCCCAAGCCCGAGCAGCCCGAGCGCAAACTGCGCAAAGTGAAACAGCCGCACCGCGTCCTTGGACTGATAGCCGGCCTGGCGCAGCTTCAGCTCCATCGCCGAGAGCTCCTCGGCGTTCTGGGGCTCCAGGAAGTTGGCGAATTTCTGCAATTGTTCGTTGCGGTTGGCCTGGCGCAGCCGCTCCTTGCGCGGGGTATTGGCGTTGCTCTGATCAAGGCTGCGCTGGAGCTTTTTCAGCGGGTCTTCGGGCTGGTTCATCATCATCGCAATAGCGATGACCACCAGCAGCAGACCGGCAAAGCCAAGCGCCATCAAAGGTCCGAATTCGCCGAACTGCGCGACAAGCAGGTCATTAAGATAGCTGAGCGGATTCATGACGTGTCCTCAGACCTTAATATTTGTGAGCATGCGCATCACAAAGAGGTTGGCGGTCAGCATGCCGCCAACGATGAAACAGCAGGGAATGAACCAGGGATGATCAATGACCCCGTCATAATAATGCGGGTCGTTGAACAGGGTGAAGCCAAGGCAAAACAGCGGAAAACCAGAGAGGAACTTGCCCGACCACTGCGCCTCGGCGGTGATCGCCTTGACGCGCCGAAACAGGCGAAACCGCGAGCGGATAACCTTTGCAAGACCCGCAAGCACCTCGGCGAGGTTGCCCCCGGATTGCTGCTGAATGGTCACCGCCACCGCGAGGAACTGCAAATCCTGCATGTCCAGCCGCTGCGCCATTTCCTTCAGCGCCTCGCCGACATCTCGGCCATAGGCGCATTCATCGGCGATAATGCCGAATTCGGTGGCCAGCGGGTCTTGGGATTCCTTGGCAACGATCTGGATCGCCGAAGAAAACGGATGCCCGACCCGCAGGCTTCGCACCATCAGCTCGACCCCATCGGGGAGCTGCTCCTCGATCAGCGCCATCCGGGTCTTGGCCTTCTTGTTGACCCAGAAGAACACCCCGCCAACGCCGATCACGATCGAGGCCAGCGTGCGCACCGGCGCAGCGGTCTGCGTGCCGACGCTCAGGCCGACAAAGGCAAAGACCGACACCCCCGCCATGATCATGATCAGCTGGCGTGGTGTAAAGGCGATCGCCGCCTTCTGCGCCCGTTCCGCCAAGAGCGAATAGAGCGGGATCGAGCGCGATTTCAGGTGCTGCTGCATCTCCTTGCGGAGCTGTTCCAGCACTTGTTCCCGGTTGCCGCCCTTCTCCAGCATCTCCAGCCGGCGATTCACCCGGCTGTTGAGGTTGATCGACTTGCCAAAGGTCACAAGATAGAGCCCCTCGACCAGAACCAGGACCCCGATGAAGATCAGCCCATAAATGAGCGGTTCCATTCCGATTTGCATCAGCGTCTCTCCATCACTGTGGGCTCGTAGATCGAGGCCGGCAGGTCATAGCCCCAAAGGCGGAAGCGCTCGGAGAAGTGGCTGCGCACGCCGGTGGCGGTGAAATGGCCGATGATCTTATTGTCTGGCGTCAGGCCAACCCGTTGAAAGCGAAAGATTTCCTGCATGGAGATCACATCGCCTTCCATGCCGGTGATCTCGGTGATCGAGGTCATCCGCCGCGAGCCATCCTGAAGCCGCGAGGCCTGCACGATCAGGTTCACAGCCGAGGCAATCTGGCTGCGCACCGCCTTGATCGGCATTTCGATCCCGGCCATTGCGATCATGTTTTCCAGACGCGAAATCCCGTCGCGGGCAGAGTTGGCGTGGATCGTCGTCATGGACCCATCGTGGCCGGTGTTCATCGCCTGCAACATGTCGATCACCTCGGCGCCGCGCGTTTCGCCGACGATAATGCGGTCGGGCCGCATCCTCAGGGCGTTTTTCAGACAGTCGCGCGGCGAGACTTCGCCCTTGCCTTCGACGTTGGGCGGGCGGCTTTCCATCCGGCCCACATGGGTCTGTTGCAACTGAAGCTCGGCGGTGTCTTCGATGGTCAGGATGCGCTCGGAGTTGTCGATAAAGCTCGACAGCGCGTTCAGCGTGGTTGTCTTACCAGAGCCCGTACCACCCGACACGATGATGTTCAGCCGCGTGGAGACAGCAGCTTGCAGATAGGCGGCCATCTCTTCGGTGAAGGCACCGAAATTGACCAGATCGTCGATCTGCAACTTGTCTTTCTTGAACTTCCGAATGGACACCAGCGAGCCATCCACCGCGATCGGCGGCACCATGGCGTTGAAGCGCGACCCATCGGCCAGGCGCGCGTCCACATAGGGGTTGGATTCATCCACCCGCCGTCCGACGGCCGAAACGATCTTGTCGATGATCCGCATCAGGTGGCGTTCATCCTTGAAGGTCACATCCGAGAGTTCCAGCTTGCCCGCGCGCTCCACGAATATCTGCTGCGGGCCGTTCACCAGAATATCGGAAATGCTGTCATCCTTGAGCAGGGTTTCCAGCGGCCCAAGGCCGGTGACCTCGTCATAGAGCTCCTTGTTGAGCGTCTGGCGATCTTCGCGGTTGAGGACGATATTCTTGTCCTGGAGCACCTCGCTGGCGATCGAGGCGATCTCGGTGCGCAATTCCGCTTCGGTCGCTTTCTCCAGCGCCGCGAGGTTGAGGTTTTCCAACAGCTCGCGGTGCAGCTCCAGCTTGATCTCGCTCATCCGCTCCTTGCGCTTGCGCTCGCGATCCATTGGCGCGGTCTCGGCGGCCTTGCGCTGGGTCGGGCGGCGCAGCACGGTTTTCACCGGCTCCGCGGGGGCTGCTGCGGCTTTCGGCTCCGGCTGAAGGGCCGGGTTTGCTGGCTTGGCGTTGGGTCGTTTGTACTTGGAAAACATCGTTTTACCCCCAGGGTGTCACGCGTTGATCAGGCGGCCTCTGCATCCGAGCGCCCCAGTTCATGCAGGCTGCGCGCCAGTTTGGCGATTTCCTTGCGCACCGGGTTCTTGGGGGCAGAGATGGCCAGCGGCTGACCATGGTCGCAGCTGTGCAGGATCGGCTTTCCCCCGTCCGGCAGCTGGACGTCGATGGAGATACCAAGGCTTTCTGCCATGCGTTTGACCCGGCTCTTGCCATTCAGGTCGGTGAATTTCGGCGCACGATTCAACAGAAACCGCAGCTTTTCAAAAGGCAGGTCTTCCGATTGCAGCGCCCGTTTCACCCGCAATGCGTTTTGCGCCGAGCGCATGTCCAGCTCGATCATGGCGAAATACACATGCGACAGGGTCAGCACCGTCTCTGTCCATTGCACCAGCGTATGCGGCATGTCGATGACCACAAAATCAAAATGGCTGCGCGCGGTTTCCACCACCCGAAGGATGTCTTCGGGGGTGATGAAATCCAGCGGCACCATGTCGGGCGGCGCGGTCAGCACCTGCAATTTGTCCTGAAACGAGACCAGCGACTGGCCAAAGATGTCTTCATCCATGGCTTCGGTTTCGCTCAGCATCTCCATCACCGCCTCGCGGCGGGGCAGGTCGAGATAGGTCGAGACAGAGCCGGTTTGCAGATCGAAATCCAACAGGCAGACGTTGGGGCGGTCGGTGGTGTTCAGCTCCGCCAGCTCCCAGGCCAGGTTGACCGCAAAGGTCGAGGCGCCAGAGCCCCCCGCCAACCCATGCGAGACGATAACAGCGCCTTCGCGCTGGCTGTCGGCATGCAGCTTATGGGTCCGGGCCGGTGCCGGGGTAGGGGCGGCCACTTCCTTGGGCTGACGCAGCCGCTCCACCGCGGCGGCCAGTTCCTGTTCGGGCAGCGGGTAGGGGATGAATTCATCCGCCCCCTGGCGCAGCAGCTTATGCAGCGCGGCCGGGGTGACATCCTCGGCCACCAGAATGATCCTGATATTGCGTGATTTGGCCTGGGTGATGATTTCGCCAATCAGTGGCAGGTTTTCCTCGTCTTCCGCATCCAGCGCAAGCGCGACAAATTCCACCGCTTCGGCTTCGGGTTGATAGAAGAAGGCAAGCGCATCGGTAAAGCCAAGGTCGCCCCAGGCTTCGCCCATGACGCTCTCCATGTCCTCGATCAGCAGATCAAAGTTCTGAACGTCACGACTGATTGTACAGGCTGCGATCGGCGCAGCATCAGCTTGCGAATTCCCATTCGTCATCGCCATAGTCCCCACATTGTTCGGTCGCAGGCCAACGGACCTGCGGACCGACGCCGCCCCCACCACAAGGTACACGGCGCCCTATGGGATGACTGTCGTTCTTAATCTGGGCGACATTGGGGCCAAAAAGCTCCCATTGTTGGGAAAATTAAACATCCCTAACAACGGGTAAAGGCGATGACATCGTCACCGCCTTGCAGCTGATCCGGTTTTTCGTCGTGGCCAGAAGGGCTTGGCTACTCCGCGTTTTGCAGGAACTGCTCGCGGGTCAGCGTGGTCGGCACCACGGCGCTCTGGACGTAGTCGCGATAGATGATCTGCGCGTATTTGCCATCAAGCTCGTTCACCCGTGCCGCGACAAAGCCGCTGACCTCGGTGACAGTACGCCGGTTGCGGCGTTCGCGCTGATCGGTCAGCACAAGAGGCTGCGTTTCGCCAAAGGAGGCCACCGCCTCCAGCCGCTGCCGGCTGATGCCATGCGAAACGAGGTAATTCACCGCCGCCCGCGCCCGTCTCAGGCCAAGCGCCTTGTTGTAGCGCTGGCTGCCGACGGCATCGGTATGGCCATAGACGCGAAAGCGCACTTCGGGGAATTGCTTGATCCAGTCGGCCTGTTGATCCAGCACCAGACGCGCCGCACCATCGAGCCGGGCACTGTCGAAATCAAAGTTGATGGTATTGGGCACGTCCTGCGCGAACCGCTTGGCCAGTTGGATCTGATAGCTGCGGTCACCGCTCAGAACGGCGGTGTTATTGGCATTGGCCGAGCCGAAATACGCGCCATCAATGGGTTGGCCCGCCTCGCGGTAGGCGCAGGCGCTTGTGATCAGGGACAGTCCAATAATCGCCGTGTACTTTAGCATCTGCGCCACCGTTTGTTATTCTTAGTCAAGGAGATAGCCATAAGAGCCGTTGAAATCCTGGTTGGCGACCTCGCCCGCGGCACCGGTTTGCGCCCGTTCGGTCCGCCCCATCAGGAACAGGTTCTTTTCGCTGGGCGGCTTGATCCGGTCGGTCGGCAACGAGAAGGCATCGCCCCGCGTCGGGGTCACCAGATGGGCCGACACGATAATGACCAGCTCGCTTTGTTTGCGTTCGTAATCGGCGCTGCGGAACAGCGCACCCAGCACCGGAACATCGCCGAGCCAGGGAATTTGTGCGGCATTATCAAGAAAGTTGTCCTCGATCAGCCCGGCAATGGCAAAGCTCTCGCCGTCGCGCATCTCCACGGTGGTGGAGGTTTCCCGTTTCGAGAAGGCGTTAATCGACAGACCATCCAGCGTGATGGAGTTGTTCGGGTCGATCTCTGACACCGCGGCGCGCAGCTCCAGATTGATCAGATCGCCGTCCACCACCCGGGGCACAAAATTCAGCTCGACACCAAAGGGTTTGAACTCGACCGTGGTCTTGCCATTGTCCTGCGCAACCGGAACCGGGTATTCGCCACCCGCAAGGAAGCTGGCCTCCTGTCCTGACAGCGCCGAGAGATTGGGCTCTGCCAGGGTGCGGACCAGGCCTTTTTGCTCCAGCGCTTCCAGCAGCACGCCAAATTCGATCGAGCCGATATCAAATCCTATAAAAGTGGCGCCGCTGATCCCATCCTTGGTTGCGATACTGGCGCCGCCCAGGCCGTTCTCGCCATTCAGCCAGGTGCCGGTTTCGCCCGTGGTATTGTTGCCGCGAAACGCCACGGAGGAGCCCAGGGACTTGCTGACAGAGCGTTCCATCTCGGCAAATCGAACCTTAAGCATCACCTGCTGCACGCCGCCGACGGTCATCAGGTTGCTGACCCGATCCGGCGCATAGCGTTCGGCCAGATCCAGCGCCCGTTGCAGGCGCTGCCCGCTGGAAACATTCCCCGAAAGCACAATACCGTCGTTGGCGGTGCGCACTTCGATTTTCTCGTTCGGCAGGATCTGTTTCAGCCGTTGTTTGAACTCTGTGACATCAGCGGCGACCTTCACATCCACATTGGTGATCAGCCGACCGGACCCATCCAGCAGCGTCAGCGTGGTGGTGCCGGGGGATTTCCCCAGAACATAGATTGTCCGGTCCGAAAGCGAGGAAATATCCGCAATGCCGGGGTTGGCGATGCTCAGTTCCGCAAAGGGTACATCCGCTTCGACGACCACCGCCCGATTCATGGGCACATCGAGCACGGCATTGGTGCCCTTTTTCACGACTTTCACGCCCTGGGCCAGGCTGGCCTCGGGGAGCGATGCACAGAGAAGGGTCAGCCCCGTGAGGGCTGCCGCGAAATAACGTCCGATTGACATGTGACCTGCCTTTCCGATCACGCCTCAGATGCGGGGTCTTGTTGCCCCAATTTTGCGACCAATCTGCGTTAGTTCTGCTTTCATTGCAAGAATCAATGGCTTCGCGGCGGATTTTCATCCGCTGCACGTGGGGGGCGGGGCCACATGGCAACACCCCCGCGCCGGTCTGGATGGCACGAGGGTGTTGCTAAGGCGTTGAAAAAAGGTCGTGTGCTCGCTTGGCCCAGCTCAGTCGGTGCAGGGGATCGGAATTTCCATCACCTCGGCGCCACGGCGGGTGCGGATGGTGCAGACCTTGTCTTCCTGGACCTGTTGCGGTGCTTCAATGCTGCCGAGCCCGAGGAGTTTGCGCTGGTCCACCTCGACAAGGGCCGCGATGGTGTCATCCTCGGCGCCAACCAGGGACAGCGACAGGCTACCGGTCGATTGCGCCTGGGCCAGAACCGCGACCTGTTCGGGGCGGGCGGCCACGGTGACGGTGCGGGCGATCACGGCCTCGCTGATATCGTTGCCAGCCGTCTGGTCCACCGCGATCAGCTCGATATTGGTCTGGATCAGACGGGTGACCTCGCCCCGGCGATCTTGACCACGCTGCGACGGTGGCTCGCCGCTCCAGTAGACATCCACCCGGTCGCCCGGACGCAGGAAACCGGACACGCCAGAGGCCACATCAACCCGGATCGCAAAGGCGCGCATGCCCCGTTCCAGCCGTGAGGTAATGCCCGCATCTTCGCCCGGGGCGGTAACCTTAACCGCCAGAATGGGTTCGCCCTTTTCCATCGTGCGCAGCACGTAGCGGGCGTCTTTCGCGGTGTCGGACGGGAAAAGCACCGTTTCGTCGGCAAAGACCCCCTCCGGCAGGGAGGTCTGCGGCCACTGGACGCGGCGGACACTCTCCTTGGTGAGTTTCTGACCGTATTTCAGCGGCTCATTGGCGACGAAGACATCTATCGTGGGCACCGCATTCTTGCCATTGGCACGCTCTTGCGCCAGCGCCGTCTGATAGGTTTCGATGTAATTCTTGGCCATCATGACCGCGCCGCCTGCGAGGGCGACACCCACGATGAGCACCAGTCCGAAAACCGCTCGCATGGTAGTCCCTTTCTGTCGCGTTTCTGACAGCAATGTTGCCCAGGCCCGTTGGTTCTTTTACGGGCTGGCGGAATGTCTTTTACGCCATATTATGTGACGCGCAGGATGGTGTTGCGCGCATCGCCCTATGGTCGTCGGGGCAAAAGATAGCGGTGCCGGGCTGGTCAGGATGACAAGCTGGCAATGTAGGTCGCCACATTTGTAGCGAACTCCGAGAACGTCGTTTCCATGCTCGCATAGCTGGCGAGGGTGAAGCCGACGATCAAGGCACATAACACCACCCAATCCACGGTGACGGCGCCGTCTTCATGCAGCAAAAAGCTCTTCAAACGCTTCAACATAACGCCTCACTTTCCGATGCATCAAGAACACTTCGGGCCGTCGCCGGTAAATGAGCGCGGCCCGAAAAATCTCATTCAGATCAAACTGATCTGATCCAGGGGCTTACTCGCCTGTCGCGCCCACGGTGATGCCTTGCAGGGTCTCTGCGGTGTTGGTTGCCAGCTGGTCGGTGCCGCCTTTCAGGTTGCCAACAACAACGGCGGCCAGGCCAACAACGGCGGCGCAGAGCACAACCCAGTCAACGGTCACGGCGCCAGATTCGTCATTGCGGAAGTTTTTGAAAAGTTTGATCATGGTTCGTCCCTCCTGAGGATCGGTAAATAATGTCATCCTGTTCCGGGGCTTCGTGTCGTCTGCTCTCTCACCTTCAGATGACGTCCCGCTTTGGATGTGACTTTTATCCCTATCCAGCGTGGCAGGAATTGGGCCGAAACCCGGAAACCGGCCTTTAAGATTAAAAAAATCTTAGTAAATTGGGTAAGCCCATGTCCCAAAAGTATAATTCACGAGTTCTTGAGGCGCCGAGAGAGATTTTCCGCGCGGAATGAGGAAGAAATGTGGCCAAATGGCCCAAATCCTGACCTCTGGGCTGGATTTCGACGGTGGATTGGCCCAGAATTTTTTGAACCAAGAGCCATGAGGCGAGCAGAAACGGATGAATCGGGTCAAGAAAGCCTGCTGCGGAGTCTCCTTCGCCGCGGCGGTGATGGCAGGGTCGGGCGGCTTGGCGCAGGAGCAACCGCGCGCGCCCTTTCCCGACTTCCAGGCCAAGCGCATTCGTCCGCCCGCAGCGGGTACGCAAAAACGGATCACGGTCCAGATCGCGCCGAGCGCGCAGGACAGCGGTACGACAAGCCCCTCAGCGCCCGAGGCACAGGCCCCCTCCGCAGGCGCTGAGACGCGTTTTGGCTGGTTTTGGGAGGATGTTGGCAGTGACCTCGACGGGGCCTCGCCTGGTCGGCTCGTTGACGGGCTCGCGGTGCTGGAACAGCACGGGGATGTACCGGTGCCGCGGCTTCAGGAATTTCACGAGATGATCGGCGCCTATGGCGTGTCCTTGCTGACATCGACGATCGGAACGGATGTTTCTCCCGCGCTTGTCCTGGCGGTTATGGCGGTGGAATCTCACGGGGATGCGAACGCGGTCAGCCGCGTGGGAGCCGAAGGGGTGATGCAATTGATGCCGGACACGGCGGCGCGGTTCGGGGTCGAGGATGCCTTTGATCCGGACCAGAACATCAAGGGCGCCGTGCGTTTTCTGGACGTATTGATGAAAGAGTTCTCCGGCGATCCGGTGCTTGTCCTGGCGGGCTACAACGCCGGTGCAGGGGCGGTGCGGGATCACGGCGGGGTTCCGCCTTTTGCCGAGACTCGGGATTATGTGCCCAAGGTGCTGGCCGCCTATCAGATCGCCCGCAACCTTTGCGTGACGCCACCGATCATGATCTCTGATGGCTGCGTGTTCCAGCCGATGCGATAGCGCGATGTGCAGCCTCCCCTTG
>NZ_JAATOX010000033.1 GCF_011806385.1 Phaeobacter sp. HF9A
CCCGAGACCCTGGCCAGCGCGATGCTCGACGGGGTGCGCGACCTCGGCCTGCGGCTCAGCGGCGCGGCGGCGCGGCTTGCCACACGGGTGGAGATGCTGCGCGCCGAAGGTCATGATCTGCCGGATTTCTCTGAAACGGGCCTCCTGGACAGTCTGGAAGACTGGCTGTTGCCGATGCTCTCCGGCGTGCGCAGCGCCAATGACTGGAAAAGCTTTGACCTGCTGCCCGCCCTGCGCGCCGCGCTGAGCTGGGAGCAGACGCAGCTTCTGGACCGCGAGGTGCCCGGCAGCTTTGTCACGCCGCTGGGGCGCAAGATCCCGATTGATTACGACGGTGACCTCCCCGGCATCGAGGTCCGCCTGCAAGAGATGTTCGGGGTCACCCGCCATCCCACTGTCGCCGGTGTGGCGCTCAAGGTGACCCTGTTGTCCCCGGCCCGCCGCCCGATCCAGATCACCCGGGATTTGCCGGGCTTCTGGGCGGGATCCTATGCGGATGTGCGCAAGGATATGCGCGCCCAATACCCCAAACACCCCTGGCCCGAAGACCCGACACAGGCCGAAGCCACCCTGCGCGCCCGTCGCAAAGGGTAAAAACACATCACTTCCGCGCAAAAGCGTCGCGATCTGCGCCATATTGGCGGCAAAACCCGTTGCAAAGCAGTAGAATCCGCCATATCTGCCGCCGATCCCTCCCCCGTCCGACTTAGGACTTTCCTAGGCCAAAGATATTACATTCGCACCGATGCAACATGTTCTGCGCAAACTCTGGTCCCAGACGCTCCACCCGATGCTGTCGCGCCCGCGGCGGCTGCAAGTGGCTGCGCTGTGCTATCGTCAGAGCGACAGTGGCCGCGAGGTTCTGTTGATCACCAGCCGCGACACCGGTCGCTGGGTGCTGCCCAAGGGCTGGCCGATGGAGGGCAAGACCTGCGCCGAAAGCGCCGCCCAGGAAGCCTGGGAAGAAGCCGGCGTGCGCAACGGGCGGCTCGATGAGCGCGCCATCGGACGCTATGAATACGACAAGCGCCTGGACAATGGTGCGGTGGAACCGCTCGAAACCCTGGTCTACCGGCTGGAGGTCGCGGAACTCCTTGATGACTTCCCCGAGGCCCATGAACGCACCCGCAGCTGGGTCAGCCCATCGGTCGCGGCCACTTTGGTCGATGAGCCCCAGTTGCGCGACCTGCTCAGCCGGTTTTGACCCCCTTGGCCTGCCCATCGGATCTCTGCCCCGGACCCGCTGCCCCGCTGCGCGCAGTGCCGGTCTGCAAAGCGCCGCCCCCGCCGGGAATTGAGGCCGCGCAATGAGCACACGGCCCGACTGGCGCGCGCTCGACAAGGATCTTGCCCGGCTGACGCAGATGGAGCGGGTCGCCGGCTATGTGGTGCGCCCCCTGTTTGGCCTTGGCATTGCCCTGGCCTTCATGACGCTGGCCGGGCTTGCGGCAGCGCTGGCGCTGGGAACCTCGCCCACCACGGTGATGGCGGCCACCGCCGCTGTGTTCGGGGCTTATCTGGCGCTGAACATCGGCGCCAATGATGTTGCCAACAATATGGGACCCGCAGTTGGTGCCCGCGCCCTGCCCATGGCCGCCGCGCTGATCGCCGCCGCCCTGGCGGAGGCGGCGGGCGCCATGCTTGGCGGCAGCGAAGTGGTGGCCACCGTGTCCCGCCGCCTGATTGATCCCACCAGCATCAGCAGCCCGGATTTGCTCATCCGCGCAATGATGGCCGCAATGATCGCCTCGGCGCTCTGGGTCAACCTGGCGACCTGGATGGGGGCGCCGGTCTCCACCACCCAGAGCATTATCGGCGCCATGATCGGCGCGACCACCGCCGCTGCGGGCTTTGCCGCGGTGGATTGGCTGACCTTTGGCGGCATCGCCGCCAGCTGGGTGCTGTCGCCGTTGTTCGGCGCGGCGCTGGCCATGGGGTTGCTGGCGCTGATCCAGCGCCTGATCAGCCGCAAGCCGGACAAGCTTGCCGCCGCCCGGCAATGGCTGCCGCTGTTCCTTGCCGGCATGGGCCTCACCTTCGGGACGTTTTTCCTGCTGAAGCTGCCGGATACGGTCGCCAGCGTGCCGCTTCAACAGGCGCTGCCGATCGGGCTGGCCTGTGGCCTCTTGTGTTTCCTGATCGCGCGTCCGGTTATTCGACGCCGCGCAGCGCAGCTTCAGGATCAGAAAGGCGCGATCAAGGCGCTGTTTCGCCTGCCCTTGGTGATTGCGGCGGTTCTGATGTCTTTTGCCCATGGCGCCAATGACGTGGCAAATGCCGTCGCGCCGCTGGCTGCCATCGTGCAGGTGCTGGACCGGCTTTCCACCGGCACCCACCCGGCCGAGATCAACCCGTTTCCCGCCATTCTGGATGTGCCCTTCTGGGTGGTGCTGGTCGGCGCCTTTGGCATGGCGGTCGGCGTGTTGCTGTTTGGCCCGCGGCTGATCAACATGGTCGGCAATCAGATCACCAAGCTGAACCCCATTCGCGCCTATTGCGTCTCGACCTCTGCGGCGCTGACGGTGATCATCGCCAGCTGGCTGGGGCTGCCGGTGTCCTCCACCCATGTGGCGGTTGGTGCTGTGATGGGGGTTGGTTTTTATCGCGAACATATGGCCGCAAAGGCGCGCCAGGCCGGGATCAAGCCGCTGCGCCCGGGGCTGCCGCACGAAGACCGGCGGCGGCGACGGTTGGTGCGGCGCAGCCATGTTCTGACCATTCTCGCCGCCTGGATCATCACCGTGCCGCTCTCGGCGCTGCTCTCGGCGCTGCTGTTCATGCTATTGCACGCGCTGGCCGCCTGATTTCCCGAGCCCCACAGGCGCCGTGATCTGATCAGTCGTGGAGCAATCGCAAAATGCGCCGCGCCGGGCCACTCGGCCCGGTGCCACGCCCAACGGGAGGGGGGGGCATTTTCAATGCATGCCCGACGGGCGGGAGCGCCCCGCCCTGCACTGGCATCAATACCTCAGCGGCTCAGACGCCGAGGCACCAGCGCATCACGGCCTTTTGGGCGTGCAGACGGTTTTCCGCCTCGTCAAAAATCACCGACTGTGGGCCGTCCATCACCGCCGAGGTGACCTCTTCCTCGCGGTGGGCGGGCAGGCAATGCATGAACAGCGCATCCGGTTTGGCATGCGCCATCAGCGCATCGTTCACCTGATAGGGGCGCAGCATATTGTGACGCCGCTCCTTGGAGGACTGGCTGTCATGCATCGACACCCAGGTATCGGCCACCACCAGATCGGCGCCCTCAACCGCTTTGACCGGATCGCGCTCGATGGTGATGGTGGAGCCCGCCTTGCGGGCGAGGCCGACGAATTCATCCTCCGGGTCCAGTTGCGCCGGGCCGGTGAAGGTTAGGTCGAACCCAAACTGCCCCGCCGCATGCAGAAAGGAGGCGCAGACATTGTTGCCATCACCGGTCCAGACCACCTTCTTGCCCCGGATCGGGCCGCGGTGCTCTTCATAGGTGAGGATATCCGCCATAATCTGACAGGGATGGGTGCGGTCGGTGAGCCCGTTGATCACCGGCACATCGGCATATTCCGACATCTCTGTCAGCACCGATTCGTCAAAGGTGCGGATCATGATCAGATCCACATAGCGCGACATCACGCGGGCGGTATCAGCGATGGTTTCACCGTGGCCCAGCTGCATGTCCTTGCCCGAAAGCACCATGGTTTCGCCACCCATCTGGCGCACGCCAACGTCAAAGGAGATCCGCGTCCGGGTCGAGGGCTTTTCAAAAATCAGCGCCACCATGCGGCCCTTGAGCGGCTGCTCTGCGTCGGGGGTGCCCTTGGGCTGCCCGGCCCGGGCGGCCTTCATGGCGGCGGCCTGGTCGATGATGTTGCGCAGCTCGGTCGCGTCGGTTTTGTGGATATCGAGGAAGTGGTTCATGGGTCAGTCGCTTTCTGGGGGCCTGGAACACGGGGGCCAGCCCCCGTACCCCCGGGATATTTAGGAAAAGATGAACGTCAGGCGGACTCGACGGCGGTGGCCGCTGCGTCAAGCCGGGTCATGGCTTCGGTGATATCCGCCTCGGTGATGGTGAGCGCGGGCAGCAGGCGGATGACATTGTCGGCGGCGGGCACAGTGATCACCTCTGCCGCGTAGCCGGCCTGCACCACGTCGATGTTTGCCGCCTTGCATTTCAGGCCCAGCATCAGGCCGGTGCCGCGCACCTCCTCGAAAACCTCCGGGTGGGAGGCGACCAGCCCCTCGAGTTTCTGGCGCAGCAGCCCGGCCTTTTTGTTCACCTCGGCGAGGAACTCCGGCGTTGCGACATGATCCATCACCGCGCAGCCCACCGCGCAGCCCAAGGGGTTGCCGCCATAGGTGGAACCATGGGTGCCTGCGGTCATGCCGGAGGCTGCGTTTTCGGTCGCCAGCACGGCGCCGAGCGGAAAGCCACCGCCGATGCCCTTGGCCACCATCATGATATCCGGGGTGATCCCGGCCCATTCATGCGCAAAGAGCTTGCCGGTACGGCCAACGCCACATTGCACCTCATCGAGGATCAACAGAAGGCCATGTTCATCGCAAAGCGCCCTGAGCGCCTTCAGGTCCTGATCGGGCATCGGGCGAATGCCGCCTTCGCCCTGCACCGGTTCGACCAGAATGGCCGCCGTGGTGTCGCCAATGGCTGCCGCCACCGCCTCGGTGTCGCCCCAGGGCAGATGTACAAAGCCCGGCAGGATCGGGCCAAAGCCCTTGACCATCTTTTCCGATCCCGCTGCCGCGATACCGGCGGAGGAGCGACCGTGGAAGGAGCCCTCAAAGGTGATGATCTCCACCCGCTCCGGCTGGCCCTTGTCGTAGAAATACTTGCGCGCCATTTTCACTGCCAGCTCGCAGGCCTCGGTGCCGGAGTTGGTGAAGAACACCGTATCGGCAAAGGTTTCCGCCACCAGCTTGTCCGCCAGCGCCTGCTGCTGTGGGATCTCATAGAGGTTGGACACATGCCAGAGGTTCTGCGCCTGGTTGGTCAGCGCCTCCACCAGCGCCGGATGGGCATGGCCCAGCGCGTTCACCGCGATACCAGAGCCCAGATCCAGGAAGCGTCGACCGTCCGCCGCGATCAGCCAGGAACCTTCGCCTTTGACGAAGCTCAGGGGGGCACGATTATAGGTTGGCAAAACGGAAGCGATCATCGGGATCATCCTTTGGATATGACACTGTGAAAGTCAGGACCAAATCTCTGCCCCACCACGGGGCATCGGTCAATAACAGGTCCGGGCGTTGAAGGAATGTTTTGCGCTGTCGGCATCAAGAAAGACAGGCGCGCAGGATCAAATACGCTGCAAGGAGCAGCGGGTCAGGCGCATTGGCGTCGGCGTCGGACCGACAGGAGAGATGCGTGTTTGATCATAGAAAGGCTCCATAGCGGAGGATTTACCGCCTGAAAAGCCCCTTTGGCAGGTTTATTGCACAAAATGGCACACCGTGGCCAATGCGCCTGATGACGTCATGGCGGGCTTCGTTCAGCACCGAAGGCTTTGCGCTTGCCTTTGGCCCCGCGCTGACGCACCCCTTGCGCCATGACACATGAGACACCGCAGAACCCGCCGCTTGCGGCAGCCCTGATCCTTCTGGCGACCGTATTCATCGCGGCCACCACCTTGCTGGCGAAATCGCTGGGCACGGAGACGCTGGGCCCGCCGCTTCCGGCCTTGCAGATCAGCCAGGGGCGGTTTGTCTTTGCCTTTCTTGGCCTCTGCATCGCAGTGGGCCTCATGCGCCAGCGCATCCGCGCGCCGCATTGGGGGCTGCATATCGGGCGCTCCACCTTTGGCTGGGGCGGGGTCACCTTGATGTTTGCCTCCGTTGCCTTCATCCCGCTGGCGGATGCGACGGCGATTTCCTTTCTGAACCCGGTGATTGGCATGGTCTTGGCGATCCCCTTCCTGGGCGAGAAGGTCGGCCCCTGGCGCTGGCTGGCGGCGGCGATCGCGCTTGGCGGGGCGATGATCCTGCTGCGCCCCACACCAGAGAGCTTTCAGCCGGCGGCCCTCCTGGCCCTTGGCGCGGCCCTGATGATGGGAACGGAGCTGATCTTTATCAAGAAACTGGCGGGGCGCGAGCCGCCCTTGCAGATCCTCTGGGTCAACAATCTGATCGGCATGTGTATCGCCAGCGGCGCCGCGCTTGCGGTCTGGCAGATGCCGACGCTGGCGCAATGGGGCGCTTTGGTCGCGCTGGGTCTGTTGATGGCCTGCGCCCAGGCCTGTTTCATCAACGGCATGGCGCGGGCGGATGCGTCCTTTGTGGCGCCTTTTGCCTATGGAACGCTGGTCTTTGCCGCGCTTTATGACGCGGTGATTTTCGGCGTGCTGCCGGATTGGGTGAGCCTGCTGGGCGCGGCAACGATCCTGTCGGGCGCGGCGCTGCTGGCCTGGCGTGAGAGCCGCAATGGCAAGCGGCCAACGGTGACCCTGCGCCGCCCTGCGCCCTGACCCCTGCCCCTTGGGCTTGTGCCCTCAGGCCTTCAGCCGATAGCCGGTCCGCAGCATCTGCCAGGCCAGCGTCAGCACCGCCGCCGTCGCCCCTAGGCAGAACAGCGCGCCAAGCGCCGGGTTGCTGTCGGACACCCCGATCATCCCGTAGCGCACCCCGTCGATCAGGTAAAACACCGGGTTCACATGGGAAATCGCATAGAGCACCGGCGGCAGCGCTTCGACCGAATAGAAGGTCCCGGAAAGAAAGGCCAAGGGCGTCACGATGAAATTGGTGATCGCCGCCATCTGGTCGAATTTATCGGCAAAGACCCCGGCAACAATGCCGACCCCGCCCAGAAACGCCGCGCCCAGCACCACGAACCCCAGCGCCACCAGCGGATGCGCCGGCACCATGCCGAGAAGCAGCATCAGCCCAAGCCCGATCCCCGTCGCGACCAAGACGCCCCGCGCGATCGCCCCCGCCAGATAGCCAAGCAGGATTTCCAGCCCCGACAGCGGCGGCATCAAGGTATCGACGATATTGCCCTGCACCTTGGAAATCACCAGCGAGGAGGATGTATTGGCAAAGGCGTTCTGGATCACCGTCATCATCATGATCCCCGGCGCGATGAAGGACATGAAATCCACCCCCATCACATCGCCCCGACGCGGGCCAATGGCGATATTGAAGATCAGCAGAAACAGCGCCGCCGTCACCATCGGCGCCAGCAGCGTCTGGGTATGCACAACCCAAAACCGGGTGATCTCGCGCACGGCCAGCGTCTTCAGCCCCAGCCAGTTGACCCGGCCAAAGCGGCGCTCTCCGACTTTGATGCGAAAACTCATCTCTGTGTTGTTGTCGGACATGCGACCCTCTGTTTGCTGTGCAGGGCACTGAATAAAGGCTCCACGCAGGGATGCAAGCGGCGGATCTTGCCCCGGGCGCCGCCGTTCCTGCTTGTATCTCGCCCGTCAGTGACTAAAATAGGGGGTGAACATGGAATTCGATGGCGGCCCCAGGCGTATTGCGGCCGCTATTCTCTTTGAAAGGCACCTTATGTCCTGGACTGATGAGCGCGTCGAACTGCTCAAGAAAATGTGGGGCGAAGGCCAGTCGGCCAGTCAGATCGCCAAGGAACTCGGTGGCGTGACCCGCAATGCGGTTATTGGCAAGGTCCACCGCCTGGGTCTGTCCAACCGCACCACGGGCGCCAGCAAGGCCGCTGCCGAGCCGAAGGAAAAACCGGCTCCCAAGGCCGCCGCCGCCCCCGCCAAGCCAAAACCGCAGCCCAAGACGGAACCGGCACGCCCGGTCACACCGGAACCTGCGGCCGAAAAACCGGTGATGGAAACCAAATCCGCCAGCCCGGCCCGCAAGCAGATCATTCCCGCAGGTCAGCCGCTGCCGCCGCAGCCCTCGGCCAATGAGATCCCCGCCGAGGCCCTGGCCAAGGTCAACGAGGTCGAGAAGAAAGCCAAGAAGCTCACCCTGATGGAGCTGACCGAGCGCACCTGCAAATGGCCCGTGGGCGATCCCGCAACCGAAGATTTCTGGTTCTGCGGCCTGCCCGTTCAGCAGGGCAAACCCTATTGCGAAGCCCATGTCGGCGTCGCCTTCCAACCGATGAGCTCGCGCCGCGACCGCAAACGCTAAGGCGCCAGACAGATCGAACAGCAAAACCCCGATGCCGATATGGCGCCGGGGTTTTCTTTTGTCTTGCCGCCTTGTTCACTTCAGTTGCGACAGAAATTTATCGGCAATCGTCACATGGTGGTCCTTGTTGTCAGGCGTCATCCGCTCTGCCGTACGGCACATCATGGCCCAACGCGGGTTCTTTGCCAGCGCATCTGAATGTTTGAAAATGAAACGCCAATACAACCCGTCCCAGACCTCCGTCCAAGGTCCTTTGTCCCAATGGCTCATTTTCCGTATGTAGTTTGAGCCGGAGAAGTAAGGCTTGGTGGTGATCAACCCGCCATCTGCGTGCTGGCTCATGGCGTAGACATTGGGAACCATGACCCAATCGCAACTGTCCACGAACATCTCCATGAACCAGCGGTAAATGTCGTCCGGGTCAATCTCGCACAGGAACATGAATCCGCCCAGCACCATCAGCCGCTCGATATGGTGGCAATACCCCGTCTCAAGCACGCGCCGGATGGTGTCGTCTAGCGGGGCAATGCCGGTCGTGCCGTCATAGAAGCTGCGGGGCATCGGGCGGTGGTGGCCCCAATGGTTCGTGCGGCGCATGGGCACGCCGAGGTCGTCATAGGTGGCGCGCATAAATTCACGCCAACCGATGATTTGACGGAGAAAACCCTCCAGCGAATTCAAAGGGATATCCCTGCGCTCTGCATAGGCAAGCGTGCTGTCCAGCACCTGGCGCGGGGTTAGCAGCCCGATATTCAGCACAGGGGTCAGAATGGCATGCCAGAGCCAGCTTTCACCTTCGACAATCGCATCCTCAAAATCGCCAAACCGCTCAAGCCGCCGCTCAAGGAACTGATCGAACCAGGCGGTGGCAGCCGCGTGCGAGCTTGGATAGTAGAGCGTTTCCAAACGGCCTGTCGCATTTGGGAATTGGGCAAGAACGCTTTCCTTCGCGGCCTCATCTATGGCGTCATGGGCGGGCCAATCCATCCAGGGCAAGCTTTCTAGCAACGCCTTTGGCACCTTCTTGCGGTTGTCTTCGTCAAAGCTCCATTTCCCGCCTCGGGGTTCGTCCCCCTCCATCAGCACGCCCAGACGGCGACGCTGGCTTTTATAGAAATCCGCCATGAACCAGCGCTTGCGGCCTTGCGACCATTCACGATTGTCGGCCGGGCTGTTCAGAAAGCCGGGAGACGGCAGGAAATCAAGCGCGATCCCCGTGTCATCGGCGGCCCCACGAAGGCGACGTTCGGCAATGAAATCAACCGGGTCGGCCATCACCGCTTCTGTGATTCCTTGCTCCCTTAGGCTCTGGAACAGCCGCAGGCAGGCCCCTTCTTGCCCGTCATAGGCAAAGATCTCGGCGTTCAAACCTTGTTTCACCAGCCCCTGCTGAAAGCGCGCCATACTGGCCCGGTGCAACCAGAGCTTCTGACGATGCATATTAACCGGATATTGCGGATCGCCAAAAAACAGCGGGTCTTCGAAAAGCACCACCTGGCTGACAGGGTCAAGCAGGGCCGGATGATCGGAAAACAGCTGATTTGGCAGCAGGATGGCGGCTCTAGTCATGAGGCGTTCGCTCACCTTCGTTTCGCTCTGCGGGGTTTGGGACGTCAGAAAATGCGCCCGTCATTATGATGTCCTGCAACGTTTGGAACAGTATTTCACCGCGTCCCAGACCTTTTCCCATTTCTTGCGCCAGGCAAAGGGGCGACCACAGGCGGGGCAGATCTTCTGGGGCAAATCCGATTTCTTTTGGTGTTTCACGACGTCTCTCCCAAAACAGGCTCAATTGGTCAGCGCCTTCCGGTGAAGGCACCATGCCTCCAGACCGCCCTTTCCGGCGCGCATGTTTGGTCACGATCCCCTCGGCCTGAGCGGTCCACGCAGCCCGGCGCCGGCCCTCCCGGATCTTTTCAAGCGCGGCTGTTGCGGCGGCCATATGCTAAGGAATTGATCCGAAGCAGACCCCGCCAAGCCCCTATCGCGCAGGCCAAATCTGCAGAACGCAGACCTCGTTTGAACCAAACAACGTGCATGAGCCTTCCACCTCTAGCGGTCAATTTCATCAATTACGTCCGCCGGCCAGGATCAGATCACAAAACTATCGCAGTAAAGATCGTGTTTCACCAACAGTGTTGCCGCTAAGGTATTGGCCCACGCGATCTATTTTGACCGTTTCCATCAGCCTGAGGCCATTTCGCCGTTGCGCGAGGGGAGAGATCCTCCCCACGGCAAGATGGAGAAATATCCATATGTGTGGCTGCGCGCCCAGCCGGTATGAAACGCGGGCAAATCGTTAAACAGGGATAAGATCGTGAAGTTCACAACAATTCTCGCAACTCTTGCGCTGACGCTTTCCGCGCCTGCCTTTGCGCAGGACGCCAAAGGAGCCGAAAAGCAAAGCGCGCCCGCCTCCGCTGCGGACACCCAGGAACGCGCCACCGGCAACGGTAAGGGCACCCGGGCAACCACGCGCCAAATCTCGGCGCAGGTGGACTTGATGTAAACGATGGTTTGCTGCGCAGGTTGAGAGCCGAAAGGTGCAATTTCCTGCCTCGTTTGTCCCTGGCGGACGACGCCTGCGCAGCAAAGCAATATTTGAACCGCGCAAACTGCTCTCCTGGCTTCGGAATTGTCCCGAACCGAACAGTCGGCAGCCCTTTTCAAAAGACTTTTTGAGTATCTGAGCCTCGCCAATGAAAATCGACCTGAACCAACCTGATCGCCTGATCCTGAAGGGCACAACCAGCGTAATTTCGGCTGTATTGTGCGTGATCTTTCTTGTCGTACTGGGGCTCGGCCTGAGCGCGGCCATTGCCGGTGTCACCGCTGGCTGGGGCATCGCTGCGGGGAGTGTTTTCATTGGCGGGGGTATTTTATGGCTGGTTTACCACAAGACAGAAGTTGTGTTTGACCGCGCCAGCAACCTGCTGACGCTGCGCAAGACCATGCTGCATGGAACCCGTGAGGAAAACATCGCGCTGGAGAATGTAAAACAGGCCGATGTGGATCTGAAACGCAACGATCGCAGCAACAACCGCCTACACGCCAGCTATACCTACCGGCTGTGTGTGGTGACGGGGGCTGCCCAGAACCGGCACCGTGTTGCCTTGTCCCATGGCTATACGACAAGCAAACGCCATCTTCTGACGGCGCAGAAAATCAATGATTGGCTGGGGGTCCCCGACGCGCCAATCGCGGTTGGCCCCAGCATGGCTGATGTGGCCGAGGTGATCAAAACCTTGGGTTTTGGCAAAGCCTCCTGATCTGAATATCAAACACTTTCAAAGGCTTAAAACGTGTCTCATTTTACTGAAACAACACAGGTTGGCCTGTTCTCCCGGCTGAAAAATGCGTTCAGGGGCATCGGGATCGGGATCGGCTTTATTGGCATCGCGGTATATTTTCTGTTCTGGAACGAAGGCAACGCGGTCCGCACCGCGCGCGCCCTGGCCGAAGGCGCCGGGCAGGTTGTGTCCGTCGACAGCGCCAAGCTGGATCCGGCGAATGAGGGGCAGCTGGTTCACATCAATGGCCCGCTTAGCCTTGCGGCGCCGCTGGCGGACATAGCGCTGAACGTGACCGGCCCTGCGCAGGCGGTGCGCCTGGAGCGCAAGGTCGAGCAGTTTGCCTGGATCGAAGAGAAACAAAGCACCACAGAGACGAAACTGGGTGGCGGGCAGGAAAAGACCACGCAATATACTTATCGTATGGATTGGACGGATGCCCCCGCCAGTGGCGCAAAGTTTCGGCTGCCGGAGGGGCATCTGAACCCGCCCTTACCGATCAAATCAAAAGTTATCCGCCAGCCAGAAGGCACCATCGGGGCCTTTAGCGTGAATGATGAGATCTCTGATCTGGGGGGCGCCACACCCATGCAGCTCACCGTTGCACAGGCAGAGGACATCACCGATGCGCTGTCTCTGGATCATGCGCCAAAGCTGGTCGCGGGGCAGCTGGTCACCAGCAACGATATCACGGCGCCGCAACTTGGCGATCTGAGAGTGAGCTATCAGGCCTCCACCATCGACGCGGCCAGTGTGGTCGGTGTGCAGCGCAGCGGTGCGCTGGTGCCCTATACCGCGCAAAACGGGCGCGAGATCTACCTGGTCGAAGGCGGCTACAAGACCGCAGATGAAATGTTCCAGACGGCGGTTCGCGTCAACACATTCAAGACCTGGATGCTGCGTATCGGTCTGATGGTGCTGTTGTTTCTGGGCTTCAAGGCGCTGTTCGGCGTGGTCGATGTCATCGCCAGCATTCTGCCCTTCCTGGGCTGGATCACCGCCTCTGTGACCTCGCTGATCAGCCTCGCCCTGACGCTGGTTGTCGGCGGCACAACGATGGCGATCGCCTGGGTCTACTTCCGTCCGTTTCTGGCGCTGGCGATCCTTGCCGTGGCGTTGGGCGGCGCTGGCTTTACCGCCTACCGGCTGCGCAAATCGGCACCCAAGACGCCTGAGACACCCCAGACACCCTGATTTTTCAACCTATTCCACGTGACAGGACACATAATGAAACACTTCTACCTTTCGATTGCGATGATGTTTGGCGCTGGCACGCTTCAGGCCGGTCAATTCTGCGAACTTGACGGCACCGAAATGTTCACATGCACCCTCAAAGGAGGCACCCAGGGGGTCGAGGTCTGCAACGCGGTATGGGCCGACGGCACAAAGGCTGCCTATGGGTTCTTCAAATCCAACGGCACGGTCGAAAAGGAGATCCTGCAGGACATGGCGCCCATCACCGCCACGCCCTGGAATGGCATGGGCAATTTCATGAGCGAATCCGTGACCTTTGAAGGGGGCGGTGGCTACGCTTATGAAGTCTGGTGGGGCAGCGAGCAAAGCGCAGGTGCCACCGAGATGGGTGGCATCAATGTGCTGAAAAACGGCGCGCTGATTGCTGACATTCGCTGTGACGCGGGGACTGTGAACAGCGACCTGACGTCGCTCATCGAGCTGATCGAAGCGGCGCAATAAAGGTTCGTCCCATGCAGCGTTTTCTCTCATCGACGACAGCCGCGTTGATGCTCGCCGGTTGGACCAGCGCCGCCATGGCGCAATCCGTTTGTGACGGTGAAGTCCTGTTCCAATGCGCGACAGACAATGCGGATTTTCGGGAACAGATCACCGTTTGCGCTCAGGAACGGAGCTATTCCCTGACCCGTCATGCGCTGTCGTCAGGCGAGATGTACTATGACACGCCCCTGATCGCGGATGCCGACACCACATGGTTTCGCTGGTCCGAGGGCGATCAGGCGCAGGTGGAAATCGGGTTCTGGAGCACGGACCTGGCAGAGCCCGTGACCCTGCATGTGGACCTGCCATGGGATGACGTGAACGAAACGGTTGCCGATACGGGCGCGTATGACATGTGGCTGCAATCCCCGCATTGGCGCGCGCGTGTTGATCAAACCCTCTGCGCGTCTGGCACGGTTTACGCCGCGCCCGAGGGGCTTTGGCCTCCCCAGAATGCGCGGGGCCCGATCGGAACGTTTTTTTCCCAGGATGAAATCATACCTCGCGTTGACACGGTGGGCGTGGCACGAGTGTCTGACACGGTGGGCGTGGCACGGGTGACTGACACGGTGGGCGTGGCACGGGTGACTGACACGGAAACGAGCCCAGAAGGCGTGCCGGTCTATTCCTCAGCGCGCCCTTCGGCCGCGACCCCGATCTGGTGGATGCTACAACCTGGCGAAACCGTTGATATCATTGATCGTGAAAATGACTTCATCGCGGTTGCCATCCCGACAAACGGCCTGAGCGGGTGCGTCTTGCGTCCCGAAGACCTTGGCAAGCCCTACACGGGCCCCTGCGCCACCGGATGGGTCGACGGCGTCTATCTTCAGAAAATCCAATAACACCGCAGGCATGCGGCGCGTGGCCTCCTTGGGCCACGCCATGGAAACGATCACAGCTGTCCAAGGAGACGACAGATGAAAACCCTCTTTCTAACCGCCGCGCTGGTCTGCGCTGCCGGCACTGCAAGCGCCCTGTGCGAGGACGCGTGGTATTTGCGGAACATGGCCTTCGACAGGGCGGGCTATTGCTTTGGCTCCCCCCTGGGCAAGTCGGTTTTTGACGCCAGCTGTTCGACGAAATCCCCCACCTTGAACGACTGGGATCAGCGTATGGTGAGCGCGCATAAAAAACTGGAAGCCAGCTACAGCTGCAAGATCAATACCAAGGCGCGCCATTTGGCCTCCTCCTTGATCGGCAAGCTGGATGATGTCGATCTGTTGCCGACCCTGTCGCAGTTCGAATCCTCCTGTGTCGGCTACACGGGCGCCCCGATCACCCTGACCAGCGGCATCGGCATGCGTGACAGCTATCCGACGGGCACCATCGAGAGCGGCGCCACGGTGAACTTCCGGTTTGAACCTTGGGGCGGGTTTGAATTCGTTGAGACCGAGACAGGCGCAGGCTGGATCCCCGAAGGATCAGTCAGCCCCGATGACTGCGTTGCTTTTGCAGGATGACCGGCGTCATGCGTTCTTCTCTGTTTTGTGCCCTGGCCTTTGCGCCCGTTGTTGCTCATGCGGACTGCCTGCCCGCTGAAACCCTCGCCCTCTCATGTGCCTTGCCGAGCGGCGGGCTGTTGGAGCTGTGCTGGACTCCCCAAGAGGCCCGCCTGGCCTATGACAAAGAGCCCGGCCTTCCCGCCGAAGTCAGCGTTCCCTTGGGAGATGTGACAGGGCTTACCGCGAGCGACTGGGCCTCCTCCACACTCCGCGGCATTGGGGCGAGCTATGAGGTTTACCTCTCTGGAGGGGTGGCAGGCATGAACCTGATCCGCGACGACGGGGGCACCACTTCCTATGCCTGCGCAAGCGGCACGGCGAATGGCTCGCTTGCCGCGCTCAATGATGCGGCGCTTTACGCCCCCACGACAAAGGAGAATTAGACGTGCGATCATTTCTGACAGTATTCGGCGCCAGCCTGCTGTGCTCTGCGGGCATGGCACAGGCCTTTTGCGACGATATTCTGGCGACACAGGTGCTGTGTCTCACCGAGGACGCGGACGAAATCAAAGTCTGCGCCAGTCAGCACCCGGAAACAGGAGATCCTGTCTTGGAACTCCATGTGACACCTCAGATCTCGGATGGCCCGATCTTCCAGCTGGCCGCCGATGTGCCCTTTGGCATGACGCCGGGCACGGGGGGATTTCCGTGGGACGTGTATGAATTTTCCTTTGTGCATGAGGGCGGCAGGGCCGTTCTTGGTATAAAAACAGCGATGGACACCACAGACACGTCCGACGCAGAGATTTGGCTGGACCTGTTCGGACGCGGAACCGCGCCGGACCGCAGCCTCGCTTGCATGCAACCAGCCCTGAGCGCGGAAATCCCGAACCTCTTGGCGTTACGACGGGTGTCCATGAACAGCATGCGCACCGGCCCAAGCGCCGAGAGCGCTGCCTTCTACCAGCCCAGCAAACCCATTACCGGAGCCACGCCCTACGGCAGTTATGACTGTCGCGAGGTCGCCGGCGTGTTGAGCAATGAAGGCACCGAAAACGGACAAATCGCGCTCTACGCCGCGCCGACAGATGACGCAGCGATCCTGGGCTATGCATTCCCGTCCGACCTCGGATCCGCTTTCGAGTGCGCCTTTGAGGACGGCTATTCCGGCGTCATCTGGATTGATCCCGAAAAAGGCGATGGCGCGGGGGGCTATATGGCCCAGCTCGACTATGACGAACGGCTCGCGGCATGCTCAATGACGCCCGAAGACTGGCCGCCAAACATGGTCTATTGGGGCAAATGCTCCAGCGCCTGGGTCAAGCAGGGCAATCTCGCGGGTTTCGGGGGCTGATGCAGATGAAGCGCTGTGTCTCGTCGGCCATTTTCGCCCTCTCTGCGGCTCCGGCATTTGCGAGTTGCGGCGACGGTGGGACGCAGATTTTCTATTGTGAAACCGAAAACGCATCTCGCATCCAAGTCTGCCTTCGGGATGAAACCGTGCAGTTCCTTGGTGGTCCGGATTTGTCTGATCCAGTCTATGACCTGTCCATGCCAGTGCGGTTCATGCCCTATCTTTCAACCGGGATCGCGCACTCCGAAGAGGACTTCAGCTACATACGTTTTTATGAGGGAAAGCGGGTTTTCACCGTCGGTGTGGATCGGGATCTGGAATTTGCCTCGGTGGCGCTGGGGATGGCGTATGACGCCCTTCCTTCGAACGAGGTGGCCTGCAACCCGGATGCGATTGTCGATACCTTCCAAGTGCTCGACCAGTTCGCCCAGACCACGGGCCGGGTCGCTCCGGTTGTATCCGTTCCCGAGGTATCGCCGGACTGTGGGCCGATCCAAACGCTGCGCCCTGCGGAGTGGATGGACGACAAGGACGTCAGCCCGATCCACCTGGGGCCCGGAGAGGTCACAACAGAGGTGATACCGCTGGATCAGAACGTGCGCGTCTGTGGCGCGCCGGTTGATGGCTGGCAGGGGGTACGGTTTCAGTCTTATGGGTTTGAATGCGACTTGAACGCGCCGGATGCAATCGGCGCTGTGTGCAGCTCCGGCTTTGTGCGCCTGTCTCAACTTCCTGAAATCTCTGCCCCGGCGTCAGAGGTTTCCCGCCCACAAGCGCTCGCCTGTCAGGCCGGCGGCTTTCGATTTGTGATGGTACGCGCCGACAACGGCGCCATCACGATCGAAAACGATCAGCTGCGCTTGACCCTGCCGCCGGGATCGGGGCCAGGCACCACCAGCGATACCGGGTCGGAGCAAGTCATGCGCGTGAACGACAAACTGACCCTTTCGCTCTCGCATGAAACGCTTGCGCTACAGGCGTCCCACAGCGAGCAGGGCCAGCAATCCGGCCTCTGCGTCCCCGTTGATCTGAGCGACGTTTCAAAATGATCTGACACCTGTGCCTGCTGCGGGTGCCCCCGTGGCAGGTCTTGCTTTTTCTATCCAGTGTTCAGGACGACCAAAATGATATTCAATCGAGCTCTTGCCACCACCGTTGCATTGATCCTGTCGCATGGCGCAGCGTCGGCCGCGGATCTGGCAACCCTCAGCAGTGCAGACGTCTCCCAATCTGTCGCGCAGATTCGCGAAACCTTTGAAGCGCAGGGCTATCGCTGTGAAAGCCTGGAGGTGATGGACCCTGACGATGGCAGAATTGATGAAACGGGTTGCGCGCTTTGGAAGGACGCGTTTTCCTTTTCCGACGCGGAGACGCGCGTGATGTGGACCATGCGCTATGAGAAAGACAACGAGATGCGGATCGTCGTCTTTGATGCGCAGCAAAGCCAGGATCGCGCCTTGATGATTGGTCAGGCCACGTTTTTCGAAGACGCGGCGATCGAGATCTCCTCCTCGGCGTTCCTGGAGGAAAGGCTTGCTGTATTTTCCGATGCCGCGCCGACATTCGGCACAATTGATACCTCTGCGGATGCGCTGGATCTGTGCTTTCTGATGTCGAAAGAGCCCAAGGTGCTGACCCCTTCGCGCTTGCCCGAGTCTGCATTGGAAGAGAACCAGAGGTTTCTTGGCGCCCCAATCAGCCCGGCAGCGATCCTTTGCGAACGCTGGATGAACGAGAAACGCGACGCGGTGGTGGATTTTGCACAATCAGATGCAGGTCCAGCCTATGCACGCAAGATCGTGTATTACGCCAAGGACGGGAAACCTCAACAATATATGGACATGCTTTGGAATGTTCCGGCGGTGGTGGACTGGAGCAAAGGAAACCTTCCCACGGAGGACAAATAGCGTTTTCTGGCGAACAACTTTTTCTAGCAAACAATAGGTCATTGGCCATGAGGAGGTCCGTTTGCCGCGGAGCCCCTCATGGCCCTCCCCTTGCGGCACATGGCTTTCAAAGCTCAGCGCAGCCGAATTGACCAGCGCCAAACCCCAGGCATAAATGCGCTGCCAAGACACAAAACAGAGATGGCGGGGCGTTGCTCACGCGGCCATAAAATTCCCCTTAACTCCATACCCTATATTAATATCTTAGATTTTGAATTTACCTTTGCGGTGCCGCCAAAAGTCTGAGATTGAACGATGAATGCCCCCTTTGACCTGATGGTGGATATCACCGAGGCACCTTCTCTTGATGCGAAATATGAAATTTTTTCGAATTTCATCAAGTCGGAGTATGGCTACATCGGTGTGAACTACGTCCTTTTCACGGACACGCGGTCGCTAGAAACCATTCACGGCAATCATGCCTCAAAACGGTCGGGCCTCCCGGATGAATGGCGCGAGATCTATCAGCGAAACAACTATGCTCGGGACGATCTCGGCATGCGGATGGGGGCTTTGGGCCATAAACCCATGCTTCAATCCAGCTTTTACCGTCTCTTGCATGAGGAAAAGCTGCCCCCGAATATAGCCCGTGTGGTGAGCGGGGTGCGCGATTTCGTGTCCTCTGGCGTGGTCATCCCGCTTGAAGCCAATGGGATCAGAGCAGTCGTGGGACTTTATGATACCTCAGGAATAATCGCCAACCATGACGCCCGCTTCGCGAAGCGCTGGCCCGTCATTCAAACACTTGCCAATCACCTGCACCTGAGTAGCGACTGGTCCAGCGACCTGATCACGCAAATGGGCTTGAGCGAGATGAACCTAAAGGTGCTGCGCCTGAAAGCGCAGGGCCTGCGCGTCAAGGAAATCCTGTATGAAATCCAGCGCGACAACCCCAAAACTGTCGATAATCACATGCGACGGCTGCGCAAGGCTTTGGGCACACGCAACGATATTGAAACTGTTCTGCGCGCGGCAAAGCTCGGTCTGCTCCAAGAGGACAGCCTGAAGCCTCACCAGGTCAACCCCCAGCTCTATGAGGCGCTGACGCGCCGGTAAATCGGATCGGACCGCCACGAGAGCCACGCGGCACAGAAGCGCTACGGCAGTTGCTCTGGCCGTGCCGCCGCAGATCACGGCAGAAAACACCAGGATGGCGTCGAACCACAGGTCCCGACGGCCACGCGGATCTCGCTCAACAGCCGAATTGCGCAACAGGGTCAGCCGTCCCTCTGCGCGCGCCCCGCAGCCCCCCGACATCCCACAGGTGACAGCTCCGCCCGTTTCGCCTAAACCCGGACATAACAGCAACCGAGGCGAAAACCGTGGCGCAGGCACTCTGGCAGGGAAATTGGATTCAACGCAGCAGGCTGGCCTCGGGGCTGGTGCTCTTTACCTTTGCCTTTTTCCACTTTCTGAACATTGCCGCCGGGCTGGTGTCGCCCGAACTGCTGGACGCCATGCAAGAGGCGCGCGAAGCCGTGAGCCGCAGCCTGCCGGGGCAGATCGTGCTTTATGGCGCTTTTCTCACCCATGGGGCGCTGGCGATCTGGCAGGTGGCGATGCGGCGCACCCTGCGGATGAGCTTCACCCAGTGGTTCCAGCTGCTGCTTGGCGTGCTGATGCCGCTGCAACTGATCCAGCATGTGGTCTATGCGAATTACGCGGTGCGGGTGATGGATTTTGACGCCGATATGTCCTCGGTGATCCTGATGCTCTGGTCCTCGCCCGAGGCGCTGCAACAATATCTCTTGCTGCTGGTGGTCTGGACCCACGGCTGCATCGGCATTCACATGTGGCTGCGCCTCACCAGATGGTGGAGCCATGTGGTGCCCTATATGATCGGCATTGCCGTTTTGGTGCCCAGTCTCGCCCTCGCCGGGCTGGTCACCGAAGGGCGGCGGATGTGGGATTTCTTTACCGACGACGGCATGGCGGCCGAGATCATGGCCGATTACAACTGGCCCAATGCCGCGCAGGCCGCGGAGCTGGCCCATGTGGCCACCATCGGGCTCTGGGTCTTCTTTGGTCTGCTGGGCTTTGCCTTTGCCACCTATCTGCTGCGTCGTGGGATTCAGCGCAGCCGCTCGGTCAGGATCAGCTATGTGGATGGCCCCGACATCACCGCAGATCGCGGCCTCACCCTGCTGGAGATGTCGCAGCTGAAAGCGGTGCCGCATCCCTCGCTCTGTGGTGGCAAGGGGCGCTGCACCACCTGCCGCGTTGCGGTGCTGGAAGGCGCCGAACACCTGCCCGCGCCCAGCACCGCCGAGGCGCGCAGCCTCACCGCCGTGCAGGCTGCCGACAATGTGCGCCTGGCTTGTCAGATCCGCCCCACGGAGGCGCTCCGGGTCAAGCGGGTCTACAGCCCCAAGGGCCGCCGCCAGGTCCATGCCGCCCAGGGCGAGGAGAAAACCATCGCGGTGCTCTTCCTCGATATCCGTGGCTTCACCGCCCGCTCGGCGGGGCTTTTGCCCTATGACGTGGTGTTCCTTCTCAATCGGTTCTTTGACGCCATCGTGCCCGAGATCACCCGCGCGGGCGGCAGCGTCGACAAATACATGGGCGACGGCATCCTGGCGCTGTTTGAAACCCGCGACACCCAAAGCTCCGCGCGCGCGGGGCTTGAGGCGGCGGCGAATATCGGCGTCGCGCTGGCGCGGTTCAACCGCATGCTGGCCTCCGAGGGCGAGGATCCGGTGCGCATCGGCATGGGGCTGCACGCGGGCACCGTGGTGCTGGGCGAAATCGGCGCTGCCGGCAACGCGCCGCGCACGCTGATCGGCTCTACGGTCAATGCCACCAGCCGCCTGGAGGCCAAGACCAAGGACCTCGGGGTGGAACTCCTGGTGTCAAAAGACATTTTCGCCGCCGCCGGTCTGGCCGACCCGGATCTCGGGTTTCAGACCTTCGAGCTGCGCGGCGTTGATGGCCCCATCCTGGCCCTGCCCCTGCCCCGCGCCTCCGGGCTGGAGAGCCTGATCGACTCAGACGCGCCCACCACGCGCTGACCGCCCCGGCCGCCTCTCCTGCCCGCCGCCACGACCGGCGACAGCTGTTCCGGCATCGCCCGGTTTTGCGTGACCCTCGCACCGGTTTTGGCAGAAATAGCCCAAAATTTCCTTTTTCCACAGGGCAACTGGACAAGCCTTCCCCACAACAGGTATTGCCCCCGCAAACGCCATGACCCGGCGTGAGCCGCCAGACGAAAGAGACACCTGATGAATATGTCCAGTAATTTGACTCCGATCCCGGAGCTTTATGTATCCTATGATTCCGCGCAAAAGCTGAAGGTCGAAGCCGCCGACCTGACCAGCCACGACCTGACCCCCCGTCAGATCTGTGACCTGGAACTGCTGATGAACGGCGGTTTCAACCCGCTCAAGGGCTTCCTGTCCGAAGCAGATTACAACGGTGTCGTTGAAAACATGCGTCTGGCCGATGGCCAGCTCTGGCCGATGCCGATCACGCTTGATGTCTCCGAGGATTTCGCGTCCTCCATCGAGATCGGTCAGGACATCGCCCTGCGCGACCAGGAAGGCGTGATCCTCGCCACCATGACCGTCACCGACCGCTGGGAGCCGAATAAATCCCGCGAGGCCGAAAAGGTCTTTGGCGCCGATGACGAGGCCCACCCGGCGGTGAACTACCTGCATAACACCGCGGGCAAGATCTATCTCGGCGGCCCGGTGACCGGCATCCAGCAGCCCATCCACTATGATTTCCGCGCCCGCCGCGACACCCCGAACGAGCTGCGCAGCTTCTTCCGCAAGATGGGCTGGCGCCGCGTTGTGGCCTTCCAGACCCGCAACCCGCTGCACCGCGCCCACCAGGAGCTGACCTTCCGCGCCGCGCGCGAAGCCCAGGCCAACCTGCTGATCCACCCGGTTGTCGGCATGACCAAACCGGGCGACGTGGACCATTTCACCCGTGTGCGCTGCTACGAGGCGGTGCTCGACAAATACCCGGCGGCCACCACCTCCATGAGCCTGCTGAACCTTGCCATGCGTATGGCCGGCCCGCGCGAGGCCGTCTGGCACGGTCTGATCCGCGCCAACCACGGCTGCACCCATTTCATCGTTGGCCGCGACCACGCCGGCCCGGGCAAGAACTCCGCCGGCGAAGATTTCTACGGCCCCTATGACGCGCAGGACCTGTTCCGCGAGTATCAGGATGAAATCGGCGTCGAAATGGTGGACTTCAAGCACATGGTCTATGTGCAGGAGCGCGCCCAATACGAACCCAACGACGAGATCGAAGATCGCGACAATGTCACCATCCTGAACATCTCCGGCACCGAGCTGCGCCGCCGCCTTCAGGAAGGTCTGGAAATCCCCGAGTGGTTCTCCTTCCCCGAGGTGGTCTCCGAGCTGCGCAAGACCAAACCGCCGCGCGCGCAACAGGGCTTTACCGTCTTCTTCACCGGCTTCTCCGGCTCCGGCAAATCCACCATTGCAAACGCTCTGATGGTCAAGCTGATGGAGATGGGCGGCCGTCCGGTGACCCTGCTCGATGGCGATATCGTGCGTAAAAACCTCAGCTCCGAACTGGGCTTCTCGAAAGAACACCGCGACCTCAACATCAAGCGCATCGGCTATGTGGCGAGCGAGATCACCAAGAATGGCGGCATCGCCATCTGTGCCCCGATCGCGCCCTATGCCGCCACCCGCCGCCACGTGCGCGAGGAGATCGAGCAATTCGGCGCCTTCGTCGAAGTACACGTCGCCACCTCGATCGAGGAATGCGAACGCCGCGACCGCAAGGGGCTCTACAAACTCGCCCGCGAAGGCAAGATCAAAGAGTTCACCGGCATCTCCGACCCCTATGACGTGCCGCAAAACCCCGAGCTCAGCGTCGAGACCGAAAATGTCGATGTCGACAACTGCGCCCATCAGGTGCTCTTGAAACTGGAAAGCATGGGGCTGATCAACGGTCACTGATCCGCGCTTCAGACCTGACAGGAACGGCCTCGCTTTTTGCGGGGCCGTTTTTGTTTGTAACCGGCTGTTAAGCTCTTGGCAGATCTATGCGCGCGCCAGGGGCGCAACGCCCATAAAATGTATCAGCCTCCCTGACCCATTGTTTCGTATACGAAACATTAGGTCACGAATGCTGACCTATCCACCCGCCACCGCCGGCCATTTCTTCTAACTCCAAATATCCCGGGAGCACGAGGGCAGCGCCCTCGTCCGTCCTCACCCCACGTCTCGCCCCCAAACGCCACCCAAATGTGTCGAGACAATATTTCCCTACACAACTTCAGGTTTTGCGTGGTACGACACACCCGTGTTCAACTGACGGAAAAAAGGAGGCACTCATGACTATTGTATCAATGCAGCTGCGCTCCATCGTCGCCGACCCTGCGGGCGCCTATCGCCGAGGGCGGTACAGCGCCTCCTGAGGCCACGCCTTAGGCGATATCCATCGCTCTTCCTGAGCTGACCACAACCTCCCAACTTTGACAGCCCATGCCCGCCCCTTTTCCGGGGTCGCTGCCGTCGCGACATCTGCGTCGCGCGCGGCGCATGATCCCTCCCCGAGGTCGCGGGTCCGGTCTGTCGTTCCAATCTCACATTTCTCATAGGAGCCCCCACCATCGGGGGAACAGATAAGATGACCTTGATCCTGAACGGACCCGATCCCACGCCCGCCCCCATGCCCGCCAATCCCGCGCTGGCGCGTCTGGTGGTCGAAGAACATTTCCGCGCCCTGAGCCCGCTCCGGCGGCTGAGCCTCGCCCTGCGTCTGCTGACGCTGCGCCGCCCCCCGCCTGCCGGGGCGCTGGAGATCCCGCTCAGCCCGCATATCCGCCGCGATATCGGCATCGAGAGCCAACACCGGCGCGTGCCGCCAAACCATTGGCGCCCGCCGCCTCTCTACTAGGCGCAGCCCGCTTGCGGGCGATGTCAAAGGGGGCAACGCTTGCCCCCTTTGATCTTTCGGTGTTTGGTGCCGCAACGCCCCTGCCCTTCGCCCGACTTAAGGACTCCCCCATGCGGTTGATCGCGCTCACCTGCCTCGTGATGCTGGCCTTTGCGGCAAATTCGATCCTCGGGCGATGGGCCATAGGCCCCGGCTATATGGAGGCGACCAGCTTTGGCCTCCTGCGCCTTGCCTCGGGCGCCATGATGCTGGGACTGCTCTGCCTGTTGCAACGCCAGCGCCCGGCCGAGGGGGAGCTGCGTTCGCTGGCGGGCGGCGCGGCGCTCACGCTCTATATGGTTGGGTTTTCCGTGGCTTACGTGGCTCTGGATGCGGGGCTCGGGGCCTTGATCCTGTTTGGCGTGGTGCAGGGGGTGATGTTTGGCTGGACGGTGCTGCGCGGCCAGGCGATCTCCGCCCTGCAACTCCTCGGCGCCGCTCTGGCCTTTCTGGGCCTCGCCTATGTGGTCTGGCCGAGCGACACCATCGAGGCGCCACTCTGGGCCGTGCTGCTGATGGGCCTGGCCGGTCTGGGCTGGGGGATCTACAGCTTGATCGGACGCGCCGCGCAGGCGCCTCTCGCCGCAAGCGCGATCAACTTTGCGCTGGCCAGCGTGATGATCCTGCCCTTTGTCTTGCTCCTGGCGCAGGATGCCGTGATCACCCCCTTTGGCGCGCTCCTCGCGGTGACCTCCGGTGCGGTGACCTCAGGGCTGGGCTATGCGCTCTGGTATCGCATCCTGCCGCAGCTCTCCGGGCCCGTGGCGGCAACCGTGCAACTGAGCGTACCGGTGATTGCCCTCCTCGCCGGCAGCGTGATCCTGGCCGAACCCCTCGGCGCGCGGCTGATCCTTGGCGCGCTGACCCTGCTGGGCGGAATTGCGCTGGTCATTCTCTGCCCACCCCGCCGCGCAGGGCTGACCTGACGTCACTTGGGCCTTTCCGAATGGCCGAGCGCCCCCTATGTCAAAGCCCATGACCCGCGTGACCCGTCTGATCCTGCCGCTCCTCCTCTGCCTCACCGCCCTGCCCGCGCAGGCCGAAAAGGGCTGCGTCATCCTGCTGCATGGCTTGGCCCGCACCGAAGCCTCCTTCCTTGTGATGGAAGAGGCGCTGAGCGCGCGCGGCTATGAGGTGGTGCGCCCCGGCTATCCCTCGACCGAACACACGGTGGAGCGCCTGGCCGATGCGGTGCTGCCGCGTGCCTTCGACGCCTGCCATCAAACCCCGGTGCATCTGGTGACCCATTCCATGGGCGGCATCCTGGTGCGCTACTGGCTGGCGCATGAACACCCGCCGACGCTGGGCCGCGTGGTGATGCTCGCCCCGCCCAATCAGGGCAGCGAACTGGTGGATCAGATGGGCGATTGGGCGGTCTTTGACCTGCTGCATGGCCCCGCCGGCCAAGAGCTGGGCACCGGCCCCCGGAGCCTGCCGAAACGCCTGCCCCCGGTGGATTATCCGCTTGGCATCATTGCCGGAAACCAATCCCTGAACCCGGTGTTTTCCGCGATGATCCCGGGGCCGGATGATGGCAAGGTCTCGGTCGCCAGCACCCGGGTGCAGGGCATGAAGAGCCAGATGGTCCTGCCCGTGACCCACACCTATCTAATGAACAACCCGCGCGTCATCGCCCAGGTGGCGAGCTTTCTGAAAACCGGGCGGTTTGAGCCTTCGCTTGGCTGGCTGGATGGGGTATTGGGCCGCAACTGGGATGGCGGTCTGAACGGGGCAGATTAGGACATGAGCAAGACAGGAACGTTGGCGCTGCGGCTGGTGGGCGGCGATGTGCTGCACGCGGAGGGGCTGGAGCCTGGTGGCGCGCTGGAGATCGCAGAGGGGCTTGTCCAGCAGGCCCCCGGCGCCCGCGCGGTGGACCTCTCCGGCTATCGCATCCTGCCCGGCATCATCGACCTGCATGGCGACGGATTCGAACGCCACGTGGCCCCACGCCGGGGGGCCATGAAACAGATGGCCGAGGGAATTCGCGCAACAGAGGCCGAACTCGCCGCCAATGGCATCACCACCGGCGTGCTGGCGCAGTTCTATTCCTGGGAAGGCGGTCTGCGCGGGCCGGAATTCGCCGCGCAGGTCTTTGCCGGCATTGCCCAGGTGCGCGACCAGCTGGTCACCGACCTGATCCCGCAGTTGCGCTTCGAGATCCACCTGCTTGATGACTACGCGACCCTGCCGGAGCGGATCGCGAAATGGGGCCTGCCCTATGTGGTGTTCAACGATCACCTGCCGCATGAGCGGCTGGCCGAGGGCAAGAAGCCCCCGCGCCTGACCGGCCAGGCGCTGAAGGCGGGGCGCACCCCGGAGGTGCATTTTCAGATGTTGCTGGACCTGCACGCGCGCCGCAGCGCGCTGCCCGCCGCGCTGGACCAGCTCTGCGCGACACTGGCACAAATGGGGGTGACGATCGGCAGCCATGACGACCCCGATGGTGCAACGCGCGCCGCCTGGCGGCACCGTGGCGCGCGAATCTCGGAATTTCCCGAAACGCTGGAGGCGGCAGAGGCGGCGCGGGCCGCAGGCGATCACATTATCCTCGGCTCGCCCAATGTGGTGCGCGGCGGCAGCCACAAGGGCAATGTGTCAGCAGTGGAGCTGATCGCCATGGGGCTTTGTGATGCGCTGGCCTCGGATTACCACTACCCCAGCCCCCGCCGCGCCGCCCTGATGCTTGCAAAAACCGGACTGCTGCCGCTGGAACAGGCCTGGGCGCTGGTCTCCAGCGGTCCGGCAAAGGTTCTCGGGCTCTCGGATCGCGGCGACCTCAGCCCCGGAAAACGGGCCGACCTGGTGATCCTTGACGAAGATGATCACGTGGCCGCGACCCTGTCCGGCGGCCGGGTCAGCTACATGAGCGGCTCCATCGCGGCGCGCTTCCTGGGCTGATACCCCTTCATCTTTTTGAAAATATCCCGGGGGTCTGGGGGCAGAGCCCCCAGCTGCCCCTTGCCGCACCTATCCTTCGCCTGCGGCGGGCGGGGCAGCGCCGCGCGTCAGGCCCGATGGGCCCTCCTTGCGGCGCGGTAATCCGGGGGGGCCGGATTACCAGCCTTCGCTTCTCTCGCTGCGAATGATCCGGTTGACGTGACCCATTTTGCGACCGGGTTTGGCCTCTGCCTTGCCGTAGAGATGGACGGCGCAATCCGGCTCGCGAGCGAGATCGGCAAGCCGGTCCACATCCTCGCCGATCAGGTTCTCCATCACCACATCGGCGTAGCGGGCGCCATTGCCGATGGTCCAGCCGGTGATCGCGCGGATGTGCTGCTCGAACTGGTCAATGGCGCAGCCCTCCTGCGTCCAATGGCCGGAGTTATGCACCCGCGGCGCGATCTCATTGACCACCAAGCCCTGCGCGGTGACAAAGACCTCGACCCCGAGCACACCGACATAATCCAGCGCGTTCAGGATCTTACCTGCCATCAGAACCGCATCCATGCTCTGGCCCGCGCTCAGGTTTGCGGGCACCGTGGTCGTGTGCAGGATGCCTTCGAGATGCACATTCTCGCCGGGGTCGAAACAGGCCACCTTGCCATCCAGACTGCGGGTGGCAATGACCGAGACCTCATGCGAAAACGGCACATAGCCTTCGAGGATCGCCGGCGCGCCCTGCATCGCGGCCAGCGCATCTGCCGCCTCTTCCGGTGCCATGATGCGGACCTGGCCCTTGCCGTCATAGCCAAAGCGGCGGGTTTTCAGGATCGACGGCGTGCCGACCTCTTCCAGCGCGGCCTCCAGGCTGGCGGCATCGCTGACATCGGCAAAGGGCGCGGTGGCAAGGCCCAGCTCGCGCAGAAAGCTCTTTTCGGTCAGCCGGTCCTGCGAGATCCGCAGCGCCTCGCGGCCCGGGCGGATCGGTTTCAGCTCTTCGAGGATATCCAGCGCTGAAGTGGGAATGTTTTCAAACTCATAGGTGATCACATCCACCGTTTCGGCAAAGGCGCGCAAGGCGGCCTCGTCCTCATAGCCGGCGGTGGTCACCTGATCGGCCACATGGCCAGCGGGCGGGTTGGCGGAGGGCTCAAAGATATGCGTCTTGAACCCGAGCCGGGCGGCCGCAACCGAAAGCATGCGGCCGAGCTGGCCGCCGCCAAGAATGCCAATGGTGGCGCCGGGGGCGAGCTGCGAAGCAGGATCAGTCATCTGTCGGTTCCTCAGGAATGGAGGCGGCAAGGGCTGCGCGCCAGTCATCGAGCCGTTTGGCAAGTGCCGCATCACTGGTGGCCAGAATACCGGCCGCCATCAGACCGGCATTGGCCGCGCCCGCAGCGCCGATCGCCATGGTGGCGACCGGAAAGCCCTTTGGCATCTGTACGATGGAATAAAGGCTGTCCACCCCAGAGAGCGCCCGTGTCTGCACCGGCACGCCCACAACCGGCACCCGAGTCTTGGAGGCCATCATGCCCGGCAGATGCGCCGCGCCCCCGGCCCCCGCGATAATCACGTGCAAGCCGCGTTCGGCAGCGGTTTTGCCATAGTCCCACAGCCGGTCCGGGGTGCGATGCGCAGAGACGATACGCGTCTCATAGGCCACGCCCAACTCGTCCAGAATAGTGGCAGCTTCCTTCATGGTGGACCAGTCCGACTGGCTGCCCATGATGATCCCTACTTTGATGTCGGCCATATCTCGCCTCTCTGTGGAAGGAGCGCGCACCTTAGCGAAATCCGCTGAAATGGCAATGCGGCGCGGCCGAGAAATGCCGCAGTCGCAGGGGCGGTAAGCCGGGGTATCTGCCGTCGCGCCCCAAGGCTGCCGCAGGATCGACCCATTGGCAGGAATTCCCGCCAAAGACCGCGAGAGACCGCCCGCAAAGCATTGTTTTTTGTTCCTTTCCTTGCCAATGATGCCGGGGCCGCCGCGGCTCCTGCGGAAGGTGCAAAGAGACGGCCAGCCGAGGCAATCAAGGAGAGCACGCGGTGTTCCTCAACGCATCCATCGTTGTCGTTTGTGTCCTTGCAGGCGTTGTCTTGATGCTGCCGCGCGTCGCTGGCGCGCGGATCTGGCGGGCAACAGTAACGCCGCTGGCCTCGATCATCGGCAGCGGCTTTCTGGTGCTGGGCCCCATTCTGGACACCCATTTCGGCATCTGGGCCCCCGCCGTGATGGCGGCGCTTTGCCTCATGGCCTATGCCTATGGCGCGGCGGTGCGCTACAATATTCGCTGGCTGGCGCAGGACCACCCGCAAGGCCGCAGTGACCGGGCGCTGGAGCAGCTGGCCTCGCTGGCGCTGGCCTTCGCCTATTTCGTGTCGGTGGCCTATTACCTGAACCTGCTGGGCGCCTTCGCGGTCAGCCTGACGGATCTGGACGCCAAGGAATATGGCGGGCTGGTCACCAGCGGCGTCTTTGCGCTGATCCTGCTGGTGGGCTGGACGCGGGGCTTTGGCGCGCTGGAACGGCTGGAGCAGGTCTCTGTCGGGTTGAAACTGGCGATCATCGCGGGCTTGCTCTTTGCGCTGGGATGGCGCTTTACGGCCGAGGCCGGGGCGGGCAATCTGGTGATCCATGCGCCCGAGACCGTGGGCTGGCAGGCGGTGACGCTGGTCTTTGGCCTTTTGGTCACGGTCCAGGGGTTCGAGATCACCCGCTACATGGGCTCCGAATATGATGCGGCAACGCGGGTGCGGTCGATGCGCTATGCGCAATGGCTCTCGGCGGCGATCTATATGATCTATATCCTGTTTTTGACGTTTCTCTATCTGCCGGGACAGGCCGCGCTGAGCGAAACCTCGATCATCGGCTTCACCGCGCAGGTGGCACCGGTGCTGCCGATCCTGTTGATCACGGCGGCGCTGGCCGCGCAATTTTCGGCGGCGGTTGCCGATACCGGCGGCGCGGGCGGGCTGGTGGCGGAGGTCACCGGCGGGCGGGTGCCTGTGCGCGTGGTCTATGCGTTGCTGACGGGATTTGGCCTGGTAGTGACCTGGGGCATGAGCGTGTTTGAGATCATCACCCATGCCTCGCGGGCCTTTGCGCTCTATTATGCGCTGCAATCGCTGATCGCCGCACGACGCGCGCAGGCCGAGGGGGCGCTGTTGCGCGCGGCCGGGTTTGCGGCGCTGGCCCTGTTGGGGGCTGTCATCGTGATCTTTGGAACGCCGGTGGAATAGCGCGAACTAATCGCGACATCGCATAGGCCGGAGCGCGCCTGCCGCTCCTCTCGGGCTCGGTGCATCCCGGCCTGGGTCAGGCGATGATATCGGGCAGCAGCCGGTCTTCGATCTGGGCGATCTTGTCCTTCAGGTTCAGCTTTTGCTTTTTCAGCCGCCGGATGGTGAGCGGATCAGCGGTGCCTTTTTCTTCGAGGGCGTGAATCGCCTCGTCCAGATCCCTGTGTTCCCTGCGGAAAACCTCCAGCTCTACCCGGAGGACGTCATCGGTTGCCATGGACAGATCGGACTGCTGGTTCATTTGTGACTCGTGTTAAGGACAGTGAAACATACGCACATTAGGCTCGGACAAATCGCAGCGCTAGGGGCGACTGTGACAGGAAAGCTGAACCCGGGACTTGTGAAACGGCAAGAACATCCCATATTCTATATCACAGAGGTTGCCAGATTGGGACCGAAAGAAACCGTCGCTTTGAAATTAAGGACGAGAATACAGTGTCGAAACTTACCTTGGGCTCATACCCGCATATGCTGGGGTTCGAGCAGCTGGAGCGCCTGCTGGAAAGATCCGCAAAATCCGGCAATGAAGGCTATCCCCCCTATAATATCGAACAGACGTCGGATTTTTCCTATCGCATCACCCTCGCCGTGGCGGGGTTTGCCGAGGAAGATCTGGCCATCACGATCGAGGATCGCCAGTTGGTGATTCGTGGTCGCCAGCGTGATGATGCCGAGGGCCGCGTCTTTCTGCATCGTGGCATCGCCGCCCGTCAGTTCCAGCGCATGTTCGTGCTGGCCGATGGCGTCGAGGTCGGCGAGGCGGTGATGGAAAACGGTCTCCTGCATGTGGATCTGACCCGATCCCGGCCGGAAACCGTGGTACAAACGATCAATATCAAGAAGGGGTAAATCATGCAGACTCAAGTAGATATGCCACAGGTCGGCGGTCGGACCGTCTATGTGAAAACCGTTGCGGTTGCCGATCTGCCCAAAGATGTGCAGGCCTCGGTGCCCGGGCGCAAACAGCTTTATGCGGTGCATGACGAGGCGGGCGAACAGCTGGCGCTGGTCGCGGATCGCACCATGGCCTTTGTGCTGGCGCGGCAACATGATTTCGCGCCCGTCGCAGTGCACTGACGCGCCTCTGGCGCGGTGTCACAGCGCCAATAGACGTCGCACCAAGAAATCAAGACGTTGGCAGGCCCCGCAGATCGCTGCGGGGCCTTTTATTTTGTCCCACCACCGCCGGGCCACCTGTGACGTATTGGAAAAAATGTCCACTTTTCGCAATGTCAACGCAAATAACCGCCCCAATACGTGAAGTTATAACAAAAAATCAAACTCTCTGGATCAAAGTCTCCGCAGCTTTGGCGGCCCAAGCAGATTGAAAGCCCCATGCGCCCCCTCAATCGGAGATAGAATATGACTGACACCGACACGGCCCTGGTCCTTGGGCGATTTGGGCTTCAGGGAGAGATGATCCAGGATCTGCGCCAGGCCAATGCGATCGTGCAGCCGATGCTGGATCAGGTGCTGACCCATTTCTACGACTACGCCCAAAGCGATGCCGAAGCGGTGGCGTTTTTCCCGGATCAATCCCTGTTGGATCACGCGCGCAAGGCTCAAAAACGCCATTGGGAGCTCTTGCTGGGCGGCGATTTCCCCGAGAGCTATTTCCTGTCCGCCAAACGGATCGGCCAGGTGCATTTCAAGATCCAGCTGCCGTTCTCGCTCTACTTGGCGGGCTATGCGCAGGCGACCTCCTATATTCAGCGCACCTTGATCGAACGTGCCAGCACCCTTCTGTCGCCGCCCGCGCGCAAACGGCTGCACCATATGCTGGGCGCCTTGAACCGCGCGTTTGCGATGGATACGTTTTTTGTGATCGACGCCTATTTCTCGGCCCAGACCGCAGAGCAGGAAATCGCCTTTGACCACCTGACCAAAGGGGTAGACCGGATGGCGTCGGGCGATTTGACCCGGCTGATCCCGGACAGCTCCGAGAGCGACTATCCGCAGCGCTACGACGGGATTCGGATGTCCCTGAACCGGCTGATGACGGGGATGAGCGACGTGATCGGCAAGGTACAGGCGGCGATGGCAACGGTCAGCCAGACCTCCGGGCATCTGTCAGACAGCGCCCAGAACCTGGCGCAGCGGGCCGAAGCGCAGGCGGCAACGCTGGAAGAAACCGCCGCCGCGGTCGAAGAGATCACCACCAGCATGCGCTCCTCTTCCAATGGCACCACCGAGACCCGCGATCTGGCGCGCCAGACCCAGGCCACCGCAGAACAGGGCAATGAGATCGTCTTGCAGGCGGTGCAGAAGATGGAAGAGATCGCGCAATCCTCCACGCAGATCAGCCAGATCATCAGCGTGATTGATGATATATCCTTTCAGACCAACCTTCTGGCGTTGAATGCCGGGGTCGAGGCCGCACGGGCGGGCGAGGCCGGTCGCGGTTTTGCGGTGGTGGCCTCCGAAGTGCGCGGCCTGGCGCAGCGGGCCGCCAACTCTGCCAATGAAATCAAAACCTTGATCACGGTGAGCGGCACGCATGTGACCGAAGGCGTGGAGCTGGTCAACCGGGCGGGCACCACATTGGATCGCATCGTGTCCGACGTCAAACGGGTGAGCGAGCTTTCGGCCACGGTGGCCAGTTCGGTGGTGGAGCAATCCACCGGCATCAGCGAGATCAACACCGGGATTTCGCATCTGGATACGGTGACGCAAGAGAATGTGGCGATCGCCGAACAGACCGCCTCGGCCTCGCATTCCCTGCGCAAGGATACCGACGCGCTGACCGGGTTGATCGCCACTTTCAAGGTGCTGTCGGCTGATGCCACCGCCCATGAGGCAAAAGCCATGGCGCCGCGCCTGGTCAGCGGGTTCTAGGGGCGCTGCGCCAGCCCCCCTGCCCGCCGCAGCCGCAGCGCATTGGTCAGCACAGACACCGAAGACAGCGCCATGGCGGCGGCGGCAAAGACCGGTGACAGCAGAATGCCAAAGGCCGGATACAGCGCCCCGGCGGCCAACGGGATCAGCGCCGCATTATACAGAAAGGCCCAGCCGAGGTTCTGACGGATATTGGCCAGGGTCGCGCGCGAAATCTCCAGCGCGGTCACCACGCCCATGAGGTCGCCGGACATCAGCACCACATCGCCCGCCTCGATCGCCACATCGGTGCCGGTGCCGATGGCAATGCCCACATCCGCCTGAGCCAGCGCCGGGGCGTCATTGATACCGTCGCCGACAAAGCCCAGCTTGCGCCCGCGCGAGCGCAGATCCTCCAGCGCCGCCACCTTGCCTTCGGGCGCGACACCGGCCACCACATGGCTGATGCCCAGATCGCGGGCGATGGC
>NZ_JAATOX010000034.1 GCF_011806385.1 Phaeobacter sp. HF9A
CTCTGGCGCGCCAAAGCTTGCATCAACAGTGAGGTCGGCCTCGCCCGAGAGCGTCAGCCTGCCGTCCAGGTCCAGCGCGATATCGCGCGGCCCACGCAGTTGCGCCTTGCCATCAAAACGCTCGCCCGTGCGGTCAAAATCTGCGGTGAGGGTCACGGCGCCGGGCAGGTCCGGCACCAGGCGCTCCAGCCGCGCCAGACGGGCGGTCAGCTGAACGCGGCCAGCGCCGCTGTCCAGGTCGCCATGCCCATTGGCGGTCAGTTCTGTACTCGTCACTGCAAAGCGATCGACGCGAATGCCATCGCTGTCGCGGGTGGCGACAAGCGTCAACTGGCTTTCGCCCGCAAGCAGGGGATCCACCTGCGCGTGCCCGATGCCAAGATTTTGCCCCGTCAATGACAGGTCGAGCCCGAAGGCACCGCTGAGCGGCTGATAATGGCCCGCGATTGTCGCCTCGGCGGCGCCGGACAGCGCCTGCCCGGACAGGCGCGAATAGCGGGAGATGTCTTCGACCGAGAGCGCCATATCGGTGTCGATGCGCAGGTCATTCTCCACGCCATTGAACCGAATATCGCCACGCGCCTGATAGCGGTCGCCTTGCAGGTTCAGCTCACGGATCAGGAAATCATCCTCGCCACGGGTGCTGAGGTCGGCGCTGAGCGCAATATCGCGCCCTGCGGCGGCGGCCAGAGCCGGATCGCTCAGGATAAAATCGCTCAGCTCGGCCTCCAGACGGCCATCCAGATCAAAGCCGGCGCTCTGGTTCAAACTGCCGCTGGCCTGAAACACCGCCCGCGCCATCGAGAGCTCCGGGGTGCTCAGGCGATTGACAAACCCGTTGATCGTCCAATCCGCGCCTTCGGCTTTTTGGGCGGTGAGCGAAACCTTTGCCACCGTCGCCTTTGCACCGGGGATCGGCAGCAGCACGGCGGCCTGGCCTTGGGGCGGGGTGATGCCGGCCTTGAGGTTGGCGGTCTGCAAATCGCCGCCCGCGATGGTCAGCGCCCCGGTCAGCTGAAGCGCACGGCTGCGAAGCGCGAGGCTGTCCAGCTCCAGCCCGCCACCGGGCAGGGTCTGGCCCTTCAGCGTCGCGCGCAACCCGGGGCCAAAGAAGGGGCGATAGTCCGGTTTCAACAGCGGATCAATGTCGCCGCCGAGGTTTGCCGAAAAGGCCAATCCCGCATCGGCGCCTGCGGCCACATCGGACAGGCCGGCCAGGGTGACGCTGCCGCTGATGCGCTCTTTGCCATTGGTCGAAAGACCGATGTCGGCAGTGAAATCGGCCAGCGGACCTGTGCCCTTGATCGCGAGGTTCAGGTTCGGTCGTCCCGGCAGATCCAGCGCTGTGGAGACCAGACCACCTGCGGCCTCGTCCAGCGCGAGATCCAGCGCCAGCTGTTCGGTGTCATTGGCAAAGGAGGCGCCGAGGGTCAGGCGATCCCCGGGCCGATCCAGGCGGGAAATGCGCAAATTCGTATCCAGCGCGCCATCCGCCAGGGTGATGTCCCCTTTGAGCGATAGCGAGGCGGCTTGGCCGGTGAGCGGGGCGCCCAGCTCGACCTTGTCGGCGGAAATATCACCAATTTCCAGCGAGACCGGCAGGTCCGGCAGCGAAAACGGGGTGGCTTCGGGCTTGGGCAGGCTTGGGTCGGCGGGCAGCGGTTTGGGCTGGCGCGCGATGATGATGTCATCCGCCGTCAGGTGATTGACCGAGAACCGCCCCTGAATCAGCGCCAGACGGTTCCAATCCAGCTCGGCGCCTTTGACGGTCAGCCAGACGCCATCCTCATCCGAGACAGTCAACAGGGCGATCTTGGCCTGAGAGGAAAACGCCCCCTCCAACCCTTCGACATGGATGGTGCGGCTGTCGTTTGACAGGGTGTCTTCCAGAAAGGACACAAGCAAGCCGCCGGATTCCGAGGCATCTTGCTGCGCCACTGCCGGCAGGGAGGTCAGCGCGGTGCTTGTCGCCAAAGTGGTGGCGAGAAAGAAAGAGCGTGCGGCTTTTGTCAAAACGCTTGTCCTATACCGATGTAAAACTGCAACCCATCCTCTTTATCACCGGATACGGGCATCGCGAGGTCGAGCCGGATCGGTCCGATCCCGCTCACATTATAGCGCAGCCCCAGACCGGCGCCGGCGTGGTGTTCGCTGTTGCCGCTGACAAAGCTGCTCTCGTCCACAAAACCGATATCGTAAAAGCCGACCAGAGAGATCGTGTCGGTTATCCGCCCGCGCAGTTCGCCAGACAGCGCCAGATACCCGCGCCCGCCTGCCGTCTTGCCATTGGTTGGGATGCCGAGGGATTGATACTCCTGCCCGCGCACAGATCCCGCGCCGCCCGAGAAATACAGCAATGTCGGCGAGACATCGCTCGCGTCGGGGCCGATGAGCGAGCCCAGTTGCACCCGCCCGGCGAGCACCAGCCGGCCGCTGCTGCCCAGCGATTTGTAGCCGCGTGCGTCCAGGTTGATCTGCACGCCGGGATCGCGGCCAGTGATCCCGACAAAGGGGGTGATCTCGCCGTTCAGGTAGTAGCCAGAGGTCGGATCGGTCTTGATATCGCGTTTGTCCCTCTCGCCGCGCAGGCGGGCGGAGAGATATTTGAATTCCCGGCCATCGCCATAGGCATCATCGGCCCGTATGTAGCGCAGCCCCAGCCCCCCCTCGATAAAGGTGACATCAGAGATGATACGCCGCACGCCAACCTCTGCGCTCAGGCTGGATGCAGAATAATGTTCCTCTTCCAGCTGTTCGAGCGCGCCCAGATAGAACAGCGTTCTGTCGGTGCCCAGGGCGGCGGGGCGGTCGAGCCGCACCGAGGCGCTGCCATCGAGGTTGCTGCTGCCGATCCCGCTAAGGGAAAGGTCGATCTTCAGCCGTTCCGCCGCACCGAACAGATTGCGGTGCATCCAGCTGGCGTTGAGCTCCACCGCCTGTGACGAGGAGACCTCCGCGCCGAAGGTGAGGCGGCGTTTGGGCATGTCCTCGACGCTGGCGATGAAATCCAATGTGCCGTCCGGGTTGGGTCGCTCGGCCTGTTTCAAGGTCACCGCCGAAAAGGCGCCGGTGCGGCGCAGACGGGTGGCGGATTGCGACACCAGATCGGGGTGATAGGTCGCGCCGCTGGCAAAACCCGCAATGCGCTGGATCGCCTCGCGCCGCACATCCGAGTCGCCCTCAACGCGCATCTGCCCCAGCCGCAGCTTCGGCCCCGGTGCCAGCCGCAGTTCGGCATTCAGCCGATGGCTGACCGCATTGGCGGTGATGTTCTGGCTCTGCACCCTGACCTTGGGGTGGCCGGACCGATCCCAGGCATCAAGCCCTGCGGTCGCGGCATCCTGAATGACGCTGGTGCTGGCGGGACGCCCGCTGGCAAAGTCCGGTGGCAAGGCAACCGGTTTGCCGGTGGGGAGGGGCGCGATTTCGGCGGTCTCGAAGGTAAAGCTCGCCCCCGGATCGACGGTGATAGCGACGGTTTTCACCTGCTTGGGCGGTGTCAGCAGATTGATCGCCGCCGCCTCTCGCCCGTCCAGCCGGATATGGACGACGGGCGCGAAATAGCCCGCATCATAGAGCACCTGCACCAGGGTCCGGTAATCAGAGAGGGCGGCGGCCATGATTTCCTGCACCTCGGCCTGATCGCCAAGGGAGAGCGCGGCGCTGGAGCCGCGCAGTCGCTCGACAAGCTCCTTGGAGGCGCCGGGGGCGGTGAATTGCTGCTCCAAAGCCTGCGCGGGGGCGGTGGCCCACAACAGGCTCGCGCTCAGGAGCAGCGGTCGTGTGACAGGGGCAAGGCGGCGCAAGATGGCGGCGGAAAGGGGGCGAGGGGGCATGGGCACTCCGGCAGCGGGCAGTCATGCGGAGGTCCCGGTCTCAGGGCTGTTTGCTCCGCACAGGGACGCTACACTGATGCCGCGCGCGATAAAACCGCCAACCGCGATCAAACATGGGATAAGATCAGGGGATTGAATCGGGATTGGCAAAAGCCCGCCCGTTCAGGCTCCGGCGGCCATCCGGCGCGCCACATCGAGCATCCGCGCGGAAAAGCCCCATTCATTGTCGTACCAGCCGAAAATGCGCAACTGCTGGCCATCGACCATACGGGTTTCGGGCGCGGCAACGATCAAAGACGCCGGATGCGCCCGCAAATCGGACGAAACCAGCGGCTGCTCGGTCCAGCCAAGGATCGGCGAGGCCTCGGCAGCCGTTTTCAGGGCGGCCAGCAGATCCTCCTGTGCCCAGGTACTGCGCAGCCGCACCACCAGATCCACCGCTGACACACTGGCGGTGGGCACCCGAACTGCCGCGCCGGAGATCCGGCCCTTGAGATGGGGCAAGACCACGTCAATGAGGTGCATCGCCGATGTTGTGGTGGGCACCATCGACATGGCCCCGGCGCGGGAGCGGGCAAAATCGCCGCGCGGCGCATCCACCATCGGCTGTGAATTGGTGTAGCAATGAATGGTGGTCATGTGGCCGGTCTCGATTCCCGCCACCTGATCGACCAGCTGCACCAGCGCCGCCACCGCATTGGTGGTGCAGGAGGCGTTGGAGACAATCCGCGCGCCGTCCAGATCGGCATCATTCACACCATAGACAACCGTCACCTCCGCCGCCGGCGAGGGGCCAGAGATCAAGACCTTGCCCGCCCCCGCACCAAGGCCGCGCTCGGCAAGGTCGGTGGTGCGGGCGATGCCGGTACAGTCCAGCAGCACCTCCACCTCGGAAAGGTCAAGCTGGGTGATATTGGCCTGCTGATGCAGCGGGATCCGGTGCCCGTCGACGCAGAACAGCCCGTCCTCCAGCCGCACGGAGCCGGGGTAGGGGCCAAAGGTGCTGTCATACTGGAAAAGATAGGCGCACATTTCGGGATCAGCGATATCGTTGATGCACAGAACCTCGATCCCGTCGCCCCGTGGGCTGGTCAGGATCTGCCGTAAAATCGTGCGGCCGATACGGCCGAATCCATTGATCGCTATCTTCATGCGCAAAGCTATGGCAGCGGATTTCAGCCGCGACAATCCACCCGCACAATTCCGCGCGTTGCTCGATACAATTGCGGCAGCGCCGAAAGAGAGGTAATTTGCGACAGTTTTGATGGCTATTCCGTCTTGCGCCACCGCCGAGCCGCTGCTAGCGTCGCGTCACACATGGGAGAACTGAGCATCAGGCAGCCGCCTGTGATCAGTGCCGAAGGAGCAACCGCCCCGGAAACTCTCAGGCCACAGGACCGTGTGTGTGAAACGACTCTGGAGAGATCCCGGCACGCCGGGACGCCGAAGGGATAACGATCTCAGGCGAAAGGGACAGAGGGGGCATCGAAGCGTGCGGGACGACCTCGCGCAAAACCTTGGATGCCGGATGCCAATCGACGCGTTAACATATTGCTTTGCTCAAACCGCACCGGCCGCAGTCGTAAAAGGCAGGCCGTCATGTCGGATCTGAAAACCACCCCTCTTGTCGAATTGCACCAGAGCCTCGGGGCCAAGATGGTGCCTTTCGCGGGGTATCTGATGCCCGTGCAATATCCGATGGGCATCATGAAGGAACATCTGCACACCCGCAGCAAGGCGGGGCTGTTCGACGTCAGCCACATGGGGCAGGTGATCCTGCGCGGCAAGAGCTATGCCGCCGTTGCCCGCGCCTTTGAACGCCTTGTGCCTATGGATGTGATGGATCTGCCCGAGGGGCGTCAGCGCTATGGCCTGTTCACCAATGGTGCGGGCGGTATCGAAGATGACCTGATGTTCACCAACCGTGGCGATCATCTCTTTGTGGTGGTCAATGCGGCCTGCAAGGAGGCCGATATCGCGCGGATGAGCGCGGCGCTGGAGCCGGAGATCTCGGTCGAGCCGATCACCGACCGTGCCCTGATCGCGCTTCAGGGGCCGGCGGCGGAGGCGGCGCTGCAAAGCCTGGTGCCGGGCGTGGCCGAGATGCGTTTCATGGATGTCGCCAGCTTTGATCACAACGGGGCAGAGCTGTGGATTTCGCGGTCCGGCTATACCGGCGAAGACGGGTTTGAAATCTCCGTACCGGAGGGCGCTGCCGAGGGTCTTGCCCGGGCCCTGCTGGCGCATCCTGATGTGGAGCCCATCGGTCTGGGGGCGCGGGATTCGCTGCGGCTGGAAGGCGGGCTCTGTCTTTATGGGCATGATATTGATGCCAAAACCCGCCCACTGGAGGCCGCTCTGGGCTGGGCGATCCAAAAGACACGCCGCCCCGGTGGCGAACGCGCCGGGGGCTTTCCGGGCGCGGAGGCTGTCTTTGCCGATCTGAATGGCGCGGCGCCGCGCAAGCGGGTCGGCTTGCGCCCCGAAGGTCGTGCCCCGATGCGCGAAGGGGTGGCGCTTTATGCCGAGAGCGAAGGCGGCGCGCCCATCGGCCAGATCACCTCTGGCGGCTTTGGTCCCTCGGTGGAGGGGCCGGTGGCGATGGGCTATGTCGCGGCAGACTATGCCGCCACTGACACACAGATATATGGCGAGCTGCGCGGCAAGCGCGTGCCCGTCACGGTCGCCAAACTGCCCTTTGTGGCAGCCAATTTCAAACGCTGAATACCCCAACAGGGATCAACACAGGAAGAGTTCCCATGAAATACACCGAAGAACATGAATGGCTGAGCGTCGAAGGCGATATCGTCACCGTTGGCATCACCGCCCATGCGGCAGAGCAGCTGGGGGATGTGGTCTTTGTCGAATTGCCCGAGGTTGGCGGCGAAGTGGCCAAGGATGACGAAATCGTGGTGATCGAGTCGGTCAAGGCGGCCTCCGACATTCTGGCCCCGCTTGATGGCGAAGTGGTCGAAGTGAACGAGGCGATCGTGGACGAACCCTCCAAGGTCAATGACGACCCGGAAGGCGAGGCCTGGTTCTTCAAGCTGAAGGTCTCTGACATGTCGCCGATGGACGATTACATGGACGAAGCCAAATACAAAGATTTCATCGGCTGAGCTGATCCCTGATCTTTTGCCCGGCCCTGGGTCGGGCAGTGCCCGCCCGTTTCAGGGTGGGCGCGTTGAACCCGCCCGGGCCGGGCGCTTCCTTCCGCATTTTGCGGAGTGAGAGTGCTATTGCGACGGCGAACCTGACCAAAGTTGCGACCCTAAGGAGGCACATATGCCTTTCGAACCGACAGATTACCTCCCGTATGACTTTGCCAACCGACGCCACATCGGCCCCTCGCCCGAGGAAATGGCCGAAATGCTAAAGGTTGTGGGCGCTGAGAGCCTCGATGCGCTGATTGATGAAACCGTGCCGCAGTCCATCCGCCAGAAAACGCCGCTGGATTTCGGCCGGCCGATGTCGGAGCGCGAGCTGCTCTTTCACATGCGCGAGGTGGCCGACAAGAACAAGCTGATGACCTCGCTCATCGGGCAGGGCTATCATGGTACGGTGACGCCGCCCGCGATCCAGCGCAACATTCTGGAAAACCCCGCCTGGTACACGGCCTATACGCCCTATCAGCCCGAAATCTCGCAGGGGCGGCTAGAGGCGCTCCTGAACTTCCAGACGATGATTTCTGACCTCACCGGGCTGGAAATCGCCAATGCCTCGCTGCTGGACGAGGCCACCGCCTGCGCCGAGGCGATGACCATGGCGCAGCGGGTGTCGAAATCCAAAGCCAAGGCGTTTTTTGTGGATCGCGACTGCCATCCGCAGAATATCGCGGTGGTGCAGACCCGCGCCGCGCCGCTCGGGATCGAGGTGATCGTCGGCAATCCTGACAAGATGGATCCGACGCAGGTGTTTGGCGCCTTGTTTCAATATCCCGGCACCTATGGCCATGTGCGCGATTTCACCGACCACATTGCCAGGCTGCATGAGAACAAGGCGATCGCCATTGTCTCGGCGGATCCGCTGGCGCTGACGCTGCTGAAAGAGCCGGGCGAGATGGGGGCGGATATCGCTGTCGGCTCCACCCAGCGCTTTGGCGTGCCGGTGGGGGCAGGGGGGCCGCATGCGGCCTATATGGCGACCAAGGACGCCTATAAGCGCAATATGCCCGGGCGCATCGTGGGCGTCTCCGTCGATAGCCACGGCAACAAGGCCTATCGGCTGAGCCTGCAAACCCGCGAGCAGCATATCCGTCGCGAAAAGGCGACTTCGAATGTCTGCACGGCGCAGGCGCTTCTGGCGGTGATGGCTTCGATGTATGCGGTGTTCCATGGCCCCAAGGGGCTGAAGGCGATCGCGCAGCGCATCCACCGCAAGACCGTGCGGCTGGCCAATGGGCTGGAGGAGGCGGGCTTCAAGGTCGATCCGCGCTCGTTCTTTGATACGATCACCGTGGATGTGGGCCCGCTGCAGGCGGCAGTGATGAAATCCGCCGTTGACGAAGGGGTGAACCTGCGCCGCGTGGGCGAAACCCGGGTCGGCATTTCGCTGGATGAAACCACGCGTTCGGAAACCATCGAGGCGGTCTGGCGGGCTTTTGGCATCCTGCGGGCGGATGATGATTATAAACCGGAATATCGCGTACCGGCGGATATGCATCGCCAATCCGACTATCTGACCCATCCCATTTTCCACATGAACCGGGCAGAGACCGAGATGATGCGCTATATGCGCCGTCTTGCGGATCGCGATCTGGCGCTGGATCGCGCGATGATCCCGCTGGGCTCCTGCACCATGAAGCTCAACGCCGCCGCAGAGATGATGCCGCTGAGCTGGCCGGAGTTTTCCACCGTGCACCCCTTTGCCCCCGCAGATCAGCAGGCGGGCTATGGCGAGATGGTGGCGGATCTCTCGGAAAAGCTCTGCGCCATTACCGGCTATGACGCGATTTCGATGCAGCCGAATTCTGGCGCGCAGGGTGAATATGCCGGTCTCCTGACCATCGCCGCCTATCACCGGGCGCAGGGCGAGGGGCACCGCAACATCTGCCTGATCCCGATGTCGGCGCATGGCACCAACCCGGCCTCGGCGCAGATGGTGGGCTGGAAAGTGGTGCCGGTGAAGTCGGCGGAGAACGGCGATATCGACCTGGCGGATTTCCGCGCGAAGGCGGAACAACACGCCGACGCGCTGGCGGGCTGCATGGTGACTTATCCCTCTACCCATGGGGTGTTTGAGGAAACCGTGCATGAGGTCTGCAAGATTACCCATGAGTTCGGCGGTCAGGTCTATATCGACGGCGCCAATATGAACGCCATGGTGGGGTTGAGCCGTCCCGGCGATCTGGGCGGCGATGTGAGCCATTTGAACCTGCACAAGACCTTTGCCATTCCACATGGTGGTGGCGGTCCCGGCATGGGGCCCATCGGCGTGAAGGCACATCTGGTGTCGCATCTTCCGGGCCACCCGGAGGTCGGCGGGCAGGAGGGGCCGGTGTCAGCCGCGCCGCTGGGCTCGGCCTCGATCCTGACGATCTCCTGGGCCTATTGCCTGATGATGGGCGGTGCCGGTCTGACGCAGGCGACCAAGGTGGCGATCCTCAACGCCAACTATCTGGCGAAGCGGTTGGAGGGTGCCTATGACGTGCTCTACAAAGGGGAAACAGGCCGGGTGGCGCATGAATGCATCCTGGATACGCGCCCCTTTGCCGACAGCGCGGATGTGACCGTGGATGATGTGGCCAAGCGCCTGATGGACAGCGGTTTTCACGCACCGACCATGAGCTGGCCGGTGGCGGGCACCCTGATGGTGGAGCCCACGGAGTCTGAGACCAAGGCCGAGCTGGACCGGTTTGTTGATGCGATGCTGTCGATCCGTGCCGAGATCAAAGCCGTTGAGGATGGCGAGATGGCGCGGGAAAACAACGCGCTGAAGAACGCGCCGCATACGATGGAGGATCTGGTCAAGGATTGGGATCGCCCCTACACGCGCGAACAGGGATGTTTCCCGCCGGGCGCCTTTCGGGTCGACAAATACTGGCCGCCGGTCAACCGCGTCGACAATGTCTACGGCGACCGTCACCTGGTCTGCACCTGCCCGCCGATGGAGGACTATGCCGAGGCGGCGGAATAACCGGCGCATGCAAGAACACGGACGCGCCCCTGATCGGGGCGCGGCAGGTTGAGCCATCCCCGGCGCAGATGCGCCGGGGATGGCCGTTTCAGTAGCCCCGCTGGCGGTCCACTTCGTGCAGAAGGTCGCGGCCTTCTGTCAGGCGGTGCAGGTTCTCCACCACATCCCCAAGTGCGTCGCCCAGATGCCAGCCCGAGACATGCGGCGTGAGTGTCACGCAGGGGTGTTTCCAAAGCGGGCTTTCTGTCGGCAGGGGTTCTTTGCACATGACATCCAGAACCGCGTGGCCGGGTCGGCGCTGGTAGAGGGCGGAGATCAGGGCTGGCTCGTTGATCAGGTCGCCGCGTCCCGCGTTGATCAGGGTGGATCCCTCTTTCATCAGCGCGAGGCGGTCGGCGTTCAAGAGCTCGCGCGTTTCCGCCGTGGAGGGCAGGATGGCGCAGAGGTAATCGCTGGCGGTCAGGATCTCGGTCAGCCCCGCATCGCCGCTGAGGCAGGTGATGCCATCAAGATCCTCTTGCGACCGGCTCCAGCCGAGGGTTTTGAAGCCGATATCGCGCATCAGCTTTGCGGTGAGCCCGCCGATATGGCCGAGGCCAAGCACCCCGACGGTGACCTCATGCGGGCGCCGAGGCGGCACCGGATCCCAAATCGCGCGGGCCTGAGCCTTTTCGTGGTAATCCATGTTCCGCGTGCCGCGCAGCACATAGGCGAGGCAATATTGCGCAATTTCGCGGGCAGGCTCCTGCGGTTTCAGCCGGGCGACCCGCACATTGGGCGCGATGGAGGGGTGGGAGACGATGGTTTCGACCCCGGCGCCGAGTTTCTGCACCAGTTGCAGATTGGGCAATTGGCTGGCGATGTCCGAGCGCAGCGTCGAGACGGCCAGCATGGTGATCTCTGAGAGGTCCCCGGGGGCGCTGATGGGGCGGATGTCGGCCTCGGGGTCGAGGCTTTGCAGCTCGGCGGCCAGCTCCTCTGCGCTATACCAGCCGTCGTGGCCGATCTCGATCAACAATGCCATCGGATGCTCCGTCTTTTTGCCTGTGATATCCGGCCATTGTGGGGGAGAGGGCGGGATTTGCCAAGCAATGCGGGGCAGATTGCGGCGTGTTACGCGGTGTTGGAGAACACAGGCTCCGGGTAACCCACTCGCGCGAGATAGAGCCCATGCCCGGGGCAGACCGGCCCGCAGGCGGCGCGGTCTCTGGCCTCCAAGGCGTCGCGGACGTCTTCGGGGCTCCAGGATCCGGCGCCGACCCGCTCCAGCGTGCCGACGAAGCTGCGCACCTGATTGTGCAGAAAACTGCGGGCGCGCACGTGAAAATGGATCTCCGGGCCGGAGACGCCCATCACCCGCTCGACGCGCAGCTCATCGAGGGTTTTGACCGGGCTGGCGGCCTGGCAGATGGTCGAGCGAAAGGTGGTGAAATCATGGTTGCCCAGCAGATAGTCGGCGCCGCGCTGCATGGCCCCGACGTCGAGCTGCTGGCTGACCTGCCAGACCTGACCGGCGTCATGGGTGGCGGGGGCGCGCCGCATCAGGATGCGGAACAGATATTGCCGCTCAACTGCGCTGAAGCGGGCGTGCCAGTCATCCGCCACGCGCGCGGCGTCCACGATGGCGACCGGATGGGGCTTCAGGTGGTAGTTCAGCGCCTCGCTCAGACGGAACGGGTCCCAGTCTTTTTGCAGGTCGCAATGCGCCACCTGACCAAGCCCGTGGACGCCGGTATCAGTGCGCCCGGCAGCGGCAATCGTATGCGGGCCGGGTTCCAGTTTCGCCAGGGCGGCCTCGATCACGCCCTGCACCGAGAGCTGGTCCTTTTGCCTTTGCCAGCCGGCAAAAGGCTTCCCGTGATATTCGACTTTCAAAGCAATACGCGGCATGCGCGCGGGGTACCCTGCGGCGGCGAAACTGACAAGCCCCGTTGCGTCTTCCCGGGCTCTCCACTGGCAACGGGCGGTCTTCATGCCTATGTTGATCGGGCACGGGCAGGCCCAGAGCAAGGTCGGGGCCGCTGCATGTGAACAAGAACCAACGACACAAGACGGGGCGACAGGTGACGCGAGGAACAGGGGTTGTGGGTTTGGCCGCGGATGTGGCCGATGGGGTGCTGCGCGGGGCGGAGACGCTGGGCAGTGCGGTAACCAGCCCCTTTGCGGAGCCTGCGCTGCGCCTGGGCGTGACCGGGTTGGCGCGGGCCGGAAAGACGGTTTTTATCACCTCGCTGGTGGCGAACCTGATGAACCGGGGGCGGATGTCGCAGCTGGTGGCAGAGCGGGACGGACGGATTGAAGCGGCTTACTTGCAGCCCCAGCCCGATGACACGGTGCCGCGTTTTGACTATGAACATCATCTTGGCGCTCTGACCGGGCCGGAGCCGCATTGGCCCGACAGCACCCGCGCGGTGTCCGAGCTGCGCCTGAGCCTGCGGTTGAAACCGCGTGGCCTTTTGGGCGGGCTCACCGGGCCACGGGTGCTGCATCTGGATATCATTGATTACCCGGGCGAGTGGCTGTTGGATCTCTCCTTGCTGGAGAAGGACTACGCCAGCTGGTCGCGCGATGTGCTGGCGCGGATCAAATCCCGCAGGGAGGCGCGCGACTTTCTCGCGGCGCTTTCGGCGGCGGATGCGTCGGCGGCGCATGACGAACCCATTGCGCAGGGGCTTGCTGCGGCCTTTGCGGCCTATCTTCAAGAGGCGCGGGAGGCGGGATACTATGACTGCACGCCAGGGCGGTTCCTGTTGCCGGGGGATCTTGCGGGCTCTCCGGTGCTGACCTTTGCGCCGCTGCCCGAGGGCGCGGCCCCGCGCGGCAGCTTGGCTCGCGAGATGGAGCGCCGCTTCAATGCCTATAAAAGCCAGGTGGTGCGCCCCTTCTTTCGCGATCATTTCGCGCGGATCGACCGGCAGGTGGTTTTGGTCGATGCCCTTGGCGCCCTGCATGCCGGACCGCCGGCAATGGAGGATCTGCGCCGGGCCATGGCCGACATTCTGAGCACGTTTCGTCCCGGCTCCAACGGCTTTCTGACCCAGCTATTGCGCGGCAAACGGGTGGAAAAGATCCTCTTTGCGGCGACCAAGGCCGACCATTTGCACCATCAGCAACACCCGCAGCTCACCGCGATCATCGAGGCGCTGACGCGTGACGCGCGCGATAGGGCGCGCTTTGCCGGGGCGGAAACGGCGGCGCTGTCGCTGGCCGCGTTGCGTGCCACAACCGAGGAAATCCGCCCCCATGACGGGGTGGATTTGCCCTGCGTGCGCGGGCTTCTGGCCGACACGGGCCGCCCGGCGGCGCTCTATCCGGGGCGGCTGCCCGAAGATCCGGCACAGCTGTTGACCCCGGCGCGGCAAGGGGCCGAACGCTGGCTGGATGGCAGCTATGCCTCGATGCGCTTTGCGCCGCAGCCCCTGACGCTGAAACCGGGTGATGGCCCGCCGCATATCCGGCTCGACCGGGCCGCTGAATTCCTGATCGGAGATCGCCTGTGACGGTCACGTTTCGCACAGCCCGGCCACTGGATGCCACCGCCGTGGGCGAAATCCTTTATCGGTTTGAACAGGAAACCCCCTGGATGCCAAAGGAACATTCCATGGCGGAGGCGATTTCCTTTGGTGATCGGATGATCGGCTATGGCTGGGTGACCGTGGCCAGCCTGACGGACACCGGCGAGGTGGTCGGTTTTGTCGGACAGGACATCGAGGAGCTGTGCTCGCTTTACGTGCTGCCGGAGTATCGCGGCAGGCAGATCGGCAAGGCCATGCTGGACCGCGCCAAATCCGCCGCGTCGCATCTCTATCTGTGGACCTTTCAGGCCAATACGGGTGCCCAGCGGTTCTACCTGCGTGAAGGTTTCACCGAGGTGGGGCGCTCTGACGGTGATCGCAATTCCGAAGGGCTGCCCGACATTGAATACCACTGGCACGCTGACGCGCGCGCGGAGACAGCGGAGACAACGGAGCCTTCCCGATGAGCCGTAAACCGATCGTCTTTGACCTCGATGACGAAGCGCAAACCGCGCCGAATGTCAGCGATGCACCGCCGGTGCCGGACCTTGACACGCCGACCGCAGTGCAGGCCAGCGCCGAGATCCTCGGCAAGAAACGCCGCTCCGGCTGGGGGGGCTGGGTCTGGAGCCTTGTGGCGGGGCTGATCGTCACGATCATCTCGGCCGCGGCCTGGGATTACGCCATGGGGCTGTTGGACCGGATGCCGCTGCTGGGGATGATCGTCTCGGCGGCATTGATCGGGCTGGCGCTGGCGGCGCTGATCTTCTGCCTGCGCGAACTGGCGGCGCTGGCGCGTGTTGGCCGGGTGGAGGGTCTGCGCAAGGGCTGCACCGAGGCGCGTTCGGGCGACTTGAAGGCGGCTCAGGCGCAGGTGGCAACCCTTTTGCGGTTCTATGATGGGCGCAGCGAGCTGGAGTGGGCTCAGCGCAACCTTGCCGAGCGCAAGGGCGATATCCTGGACCCAGACGCGCTGATCGACCTTGCCGAGTCAGAGCTGATGCGCCCGCTGGATGCCCGCGCGGTGCTGGAGGTCCAGGCCGCCGCCCGCCAAGTGGCCAGCGTCACCGCCCTGGTGCCGCTGGCGCTGGCGGATGTGATCACCGCCCTGGTGTCCAGCCTGCGTATGATCCGCCGCATCGCCGAGATTTATGGCGGGCGCTCCGGCCTGTTCAGCTCCTGGCGGCTGACCCGGGCAGTGCTGTCGCATCTGGTGGCAACCGGCGCGGTGGCGGTGGGGGATGACCTGCTGGAGCCCTTGCTGGGCGGCTCCGTGCTGTCCAAACTCTCGCGTCGCTTTGGCGAAGGTTTGGTGAACGGCGCGCTGACCGCGCGGGTGGGCGTTGCCGCCATTGAGGTCTGCCGGCCCATGGCCTTTCAGGCCCTGCCACGACCTTCGACCCGAAAATTGGTCCAGCGCGCCCTGACCGGCCTGTTTGGACGCGGCGCAAAGGGCTGATTTAGAACAGCCGGGGCGGCGCATCCTTGGGTTGGCGCATGGAGACCACCCCGGCGCGAAACCCCTCGCCGATGCGATCCGCCAGCGCGCCCCAGGCCCGCGCCTGCTGTGGGCTGACCCTGCGCGCCAGCACCGCGTGAAACAGCGCCAGCCATTGCGCGAAATGCTCTGGCTCGATCTCCGGCGTGCTGACATGCAGGCGCATCGGGTTGCCGGAATAGCTGCGCTCTCGCAGGATGGCATTGCGCCAGAAGCCGGCGATTTTTTCCTCATGGGCGGGCCAGTCGGTGACATGCGCGGCAAAGATGGGGCCCAGCACGGGGTGGCTGCGCACCTCGGCGTAAAAATCGGTGACCACCTGGTTGATCTCCTGCGCGGAGATGTCAAACCGCGCCAGAGGGGGCGTATTCTGTTCCACGTTGCTCTCCGCCTGTGCCTGCGCTCCTCCCTACGCCCGCGACGCCAAAACGAAAAGGGGCGGGGTGTGATCTGCGACAAGATTTCCCGCCCGATGGACAGCCCACTTTACCCTCGCAAACCAAGCGCCTATAAGCAGCCCCATGACCCCAACAGCGACACCACGCGTGGCCATCATTATTCGAATTAGCATCCCGGCGCTCTGATAGATCGAGACGCCGGGCAAAGGTGCTTGAGTGATCGCACCGAACCGAATATCCCCAAATCGACCCGATGATGCAAAAGGACGCCACCGACATGTGCGCCGAAAAGACCGAAGTCACGCCCGACTACAAAGACACGCTGAACCTGCCCAAGACCGATTTCCCCATGCGCGCCGGCCTGCCCAAGCGCGAGCCCGCCTGGCTGGAACGCTGGGAGAAGATCGGCGTCTATGACCGCCTGCGCGAAAAACAGGGCCGCACGCCTTTTACGCTGCACGACGGCCCGCCCTATGCCAACGGGCATCTGCACATCGGCCACGCGCTGAACAAGACCATCAAGGACATGATCGTGCGCAGCCATCAGATGATGGGTTTTGACGCACGTTACGTGCCGGGCTGGGACTGCCACGGTCTGCCGATCGAGTGGAAGATCGAAGAGCAATACCGCAAGAAGGGCAAGAACAAGGACGCCGTTCCGGTGGTGGAGTTCCGCCAGGAATGCCGCGCCTTTGCCGATGAATGGGTGAACATCCAGCGCGAGGAGTTCAAACGCCTCGGCATCACCGGCAACTGGGCCGATCCCTATCTGACCATGAACTACCACGCCGAGGCGGTGATCGCGGATGAGTTCATGAAGTTCCTGATGAACGGCACGCTTTATCAGGGCTCCAAGCCCGTGATGTGGTCGCCGGTGGAAAAAACCGCCCTGGCTGAGGCCGAGGTGGAATACCACGACAAGGAAAGCTTTACCGTCTGGGTGAAGTTCAAGGTCGCCGAGACAGCAGATCACAAATTGGCCGGTGCCTATGTGGTGATCTGGACCACCACCCCCTGGACCATGCCGTCGAACAAGGCCGTGGTCTACGGCGAAGACATTGCCTATGGCCTCTATGAGGTGACCGGCACGCCGGATGAATGCTGGGTCAATGTCGGTGACAAATATGTGCTGGCAGATAACCTGGCGGCTGATGTGTTCAAACGCGCACGCCTTTCCGAGGATCAATACACCCGCGTTGCAGATGTCCCGACCGCTGATCTGGCGGGCGTTGGCCTGACGCACCCGCTCGCCGGGGCCGAGGGCGCCAACGGCGACTTCCGCGCCGCGCCTTTTGTGACCGACACCGAGGGCACCGGCTTTGTGCATTGCGCGCCGAGCCACGGGATGGAGGAATTCGAGCTTTATCGCGATCTTGGCATGCTGGAGCAGGTCATCACCTATAACGTGATGGACGATGGCGGCTTCCGCGCCGATCTGCCGTTCTTTGGCGGCAAATATATCCTCAATCGCAAGGGCGGCGAGGGCGACGCCAACAAGGCGATCATCGACAAGCTGGTCGAGGTTGGCGGCCTGATGGCGCGTGGCAAGATCAAGCACAGCTATCCGCATTCCTGGCGCTCCAAGGCGCCGATCATCTATCGCAACACGCCGCAATGGTTTGCTGGCGTGGACCGCAAGCTGGATGACGGCATGGGCACTTATGGCGACAGCATCCGGGAACGTGCGCTGCGCTCGATCGACGAGCTGGTCAAATGGACGCCGCAGACGGGTCGGAACCGGCTTTATTCGATGATCGAGAGCCGCCCCGACTGGGTGCTGTCGCGTCAACGCGCCTGGGGCGTGCCGCTGACCTGTTTCACCAAGAAGGGCGCGCTGCCGACCGACGCCGACTACCTCTTGAAAAATGCCGAACTGAATGCGCGCATCGTGGCCGCCTTTGACGAAAAAGGCGCCGATGTCTGGTACGAGGACGGTTTCAAGGAGACCGTGCTGGAGGGCATCGCAAACCCCGACGATTACGATCAGGTCTTTGACGTGCTCGACGTGTGGTTTGATTCCGGCTCCACCCATGCCTTTGTGTTGCGCGACCGCGAGGACGGTACCGAGGACGGCATTGCCGATGTCTATATGGAAGGCACCGACCAGCACCGTGGCTGGTTCCATTCCTCCCTGCTGCAAGCCTGCGGCACCAAGGGGCGCGCGCCCTATCGCAACGTGGTGACCCATGGCTTTACGCTGGACGAGAAGGGCATGAAGATGTCCAAATCGCTCGGCAATACCATCGTGCCCGAAGAGGTCGTGAAGCAATATGGCGCCGATATCCTGCGGCTTTGGGTTGCTCAGGTGGATTACACCGCCGACCAGCGCATCGGCCCGGAGATCCTGAAAGGCACCGCCGACAGCTATCGCCGCCTGCGCAACACCATGCGCTTTATGCTGGGCAGCCTTGGCGATTTCACCGAGGATCAGCGCGTCGCCCCCGCCGATATGCCAGAGTTGGAACAATGGGTGCTGCATCGTCTGGCAGAGCTCGATCACATTGTGCGCGAAGGATATAAATCCTTTGACTTCAACGAGGTCTGGCAAGCGATCTTTAACTTCGCCACGGTGGATCTGTCGGCCTTCTATTTCGACATCCGCAAGGATACGCTCTATTGCGATGGCGACACGCTGAACGCCCGCGCCGCGCGCACCGTGCTGGACATCCTGTTCCATCGCCTGACCACATGGCTGGCGCCGGTCCTGGTCTTCACCATGGAAGAGGTCTGGCTGGAGCGCTTCCCGGGCGAGGAGAGCTCGGTGCATCTGGTGGATATCCCGGACACGCCGCGCGATTGGCTGAATGAGCCGCTGGCCGCGAAATGGGCCAAGGTGCGTCAGGCGCGCCGGGTGGTGACGGCGGCGCTGGAGGTGCAGCGTACCGACAAGGTCATCGGTGCCTCGCTGGAGGCCGCGCCGGTGGTGCATGTGCGCGAAGCCGAGGTGCTGGCGGCGCTGCAATCGGTGAATTTCGCCGATATCTGCATCACCTCGGACGTGCAGTTGACCGGTGATCCCAGCCCTGCCGAGGCCTATCGCCTGCCGGAGGTCGAAGGCATTTCGGTGGTGTTCGAGAAGGCCGAGGGCGAAAAATGCCAGCGCTGCTGGAAGATCCTGCCCGACGTGGGCAGCCACGCCCATGCTGGCACCTGCGCACGTTGCGATAGTGCCCTGGCGGATTGAGGGCTGAACGAGAGCTGAAAATGCAAAACGCCCGGCAGGTTCTGCCGGGCGTTTTCATGTTGCCTTGCTCTGCAAAGATCTATGCGGACCTCGCTCAGGCCGCGATCCGTGTCAGCACATCGCGGGTGTTGGTGTACATTTCCTGAGCATAGCTTCCCGGGCTTGAGCCGCGAAAGATCTGATCATCGGCCAGCGCGTCTGCCTGTTTCATCTGGCTGGTCAGCACATTCTCCATCGAGGCACGGCTGATCGGGTCCATTGTTTCAGGCGGCGGGGGCGGTGCGAGCTCGGCGCGAGAGCTGTTGTCATTGGCCGGCGCGCGCGGGCCCTCGTTGTATTTGTCGCCCGGGTTGCCGCTCATCAGCGTGTCAAGGTCCCGATCCCTTGGGGCAGGATCGTCGCTGAGGAAATTCGCAAGGCGGCTGTTGGCGAACTCCGCGCCAGCGGAATCGCCCGCGCCACGGGATACGGAAACCGTTTCTGTTTGGCTCAGAACGGCGATGTTCGACGCCGCTGCTGGCACGCCGGAGTAGGGGCGCATCGCAGGTAGCATAACAGTCCCTCCTACATCAATGTAGAGCCAGGTGGCTCTGGGGGTATTGAAACAGTGTATCAGAGATTAAAGATACGTGCTGGCGGTCGTTAAAATTTTCACTTTCTTATCGCGGGCAAAGCGCATTGGCGATTTCTGCGCGTGGGGGTAGGGGTTAGGGATTTTACTAAAATTGCAGTCGATTGGCTGTCACAGTTTTATTGCAGGATTAATGGGGCCTGTTCCTAGGCTGGGAGAGAGGCGACCTTCATCGCAGTTTGATAGTTCTGCTGGGCGACAAGCGCGCTCATCGGCATCGGGCCCTCGACCGTACCTTCCATAACGCCCCGGATGTAATTCGCCATGTCCATGCTGTTGGCGTTGAGCTGGGTAATGTCTCCCGAAGCAATGCGATCCTGAGCCTGCGCAACGGGGTCTTGCGCGGCATCGCTGGGCGCGTTCGGGCGCAGGGATTGTTCGCGTTGGATGGAAAAGGCCATGCCCTGGCTGCTGCCGGTGCTGGCGGCGCGCAGGGTTTCCTGCGTGGTCTTGATCGCAGCCTTCGCGTCGTCCTGACCGGAGAACTGTCCGTTCAGCATCCGGTAGACGCCAAGGCTGGTGCCCATGCCATTCATTTTCCACTCTCCCGCGCAAATTCGATTGTCTAGAATTTTACACAACTCGCGCGACAGTTCACCGGTGCCATTTGATGCGGCCGGTCAAATAGGTATGGCGTTCCTATCCCTTCGAAGGGGCCAAGGGCGAGCGGGGTCGGGACGCTGGGGGCGAAGGGCGCGCTTTCGTTCGCGGGCCTCTTGCTGCATCCGACAGGGGCATGGTGCCGGGTCAGATGATGGTCTTTGCCCCGGCATAGAGACGGCTTGCTTCTCGCTCCGAGGTGCGATGCATGCTGTGTTTGGACATCATGGCAAGTTCAACGCTGCCATAGGCCATCTGTTTGCGCTTGGGCGGCAAGGGAGCCTCGGTCGGGCTGTCGTCAGCGGACGCAGCGCGTGGAAAAACGGCGGCGGCGGCGGTTTTTTGCAGCTGCGCCATCGCGTCGGCCAGCTGTTGCCGAGACGCCGATAGGCTGGCCGCTTTGTACCGTTCTGCCAATGCAGGCAGAGATACGACCGGGGTCTGCTCTTCCTGTAACGTTGCCATCTGACCTACTCCTCAACAAGGCGACTGCTAAATGTTGCGTGCCTTTGTAGTTTCGGGAGTTTTGCCTAACGTTTTATTTAAAACTGCAGCTATTCAGATGGAATATCGCTAAACGGGAATAAAAAACTCACCTTTCGTGACCGCAGCGGCAAATTTTTCAGGGCTGGGGCCGCTCAGGACCGCGACGGCACGATCTGCTGCGCAATGCCAACCAGCAGCAAATAGACCGAGGTCAGCATCAGCGCCATGTTCACCCCTTGACCGGTGTCAAAATCCACCCAGGCGGTCCAGCCCGCGAGGGCGGTCCACACAAGCGCGATCGGCAAGGACACATTGCGCCAGCGTTGGGTGCGCACGGGATGGATGAACTTCAGCGGCATGAACATGGTAGCCGACAGCAGCGCCACCAGCGTCAGGCTGACCCAGTGGCTGGGTTCCAGCGCAAAGATGACCAGAACCAGCATATTCCAGCATCCGGGAAAGCCAGAGAAGGAATTATCCTTTGTTTTCATGCGAGTGTCGGCAAAATACATGGCGCTGGTAAAGGTGATGACGATGATCGCCGCCCAGCCGGTCCAGCCCGACATCAGGTCCGACTTGAACAAGGCAAAGGCGGGAATAAAGACATAGGTCAGGTAGTCGATGATCAGATCGAGCAACACCCCGTCAAATTGCGGCGCATTGCGTTTGACATCATAGTGGCGCGCCAGCGGCCCATCGACCCCGTCAACGGCAAAGGCCACAACAAGCCATAGGTACATCAAGTCCCATTTGGCATCTGCGGCGGCCAGCATCGCCAGCATGGCGAAGACGGCACCGGTTGCAGTCAAGAGGTGTACGGAGAGGGCGCGAAGTTCAAATGTCATCTGCACGTGATGGCGAATTTCCAACGGGGCTGCAACCCGTAAGCCAGCGGAACAGGTGCCATTTGCCAAAGTTTGCGCGTGGATCTACTAGTTTATGCGCGATCTGCTATTAGCTGACGTAAACACACGCCCCCGCCGTCTTCCGTGGCGGGCAAATGCAGGGACCCCGCCGAGCTCATGATTTCCCGATACGATGGATATGTGCTGCGCCAGTTGATCACCATGTGGAGCTTCTTCACGCTGATTCTGGCCGGGGTGTTCTGGATCTCCCGCTCGATCGGGCTGTTCTCGACCCTGCTTGGCGGCGGTCATTCGCCTTGGGTCTTCTTTGAGCTGACGGCGCTGACATTGCCGACGCTGCTGCGCACGGTGATGCCGATCGCCATTTTTGCCGCTGTGGTCTATGTCACCAACCGGCTGCGGCGGGAGAGCGAGCTGGTCGTCATGCAGGCCATTGGCAGCAGCCCGTTCCGCTTGGCACGGCCGGTGCTGTGGTTCGCCGCGCTGGCGGCGGTGATGGTTGGAACCCTGACCCTGGTGCTGCGCCCGGCCTCGCTGGAGGTCTTTGAGGCCCGCGAGGCGGAGCTGGAACAGGATCTCGCGGCAAAGCTGTTGAAGGAGGGGACATTCCTGCATCCGATGGACGGCGTGGTGGTCTATTTCGGCCAGATTGACCCGAATGGCACGCTGCGGGATGTCTATATCTCGGATCAGCGAAAAACCGGGGATAGCCTGACCTATACCGCCTCGCAGGCCTATCTGGTGCAGGAAAATGGCGCGGTTTATTCGGTGCTGGTGGATGGCATGGCGCTCCAGTTCGACCCCACGACGGAACATCTGTCGGCGACCTGGTTTGACGATCTGACCGTTGATATCTCGCGCTATGGCGGTCTGACCGCCCCGGAGCAGAGCAATATCCGGGCGCTTTCGACCCGGCGGCTGATTTCGGATCAGGATGATCTGATCGCTGAGGGGCGCTATGGCAAGGGGGACCTGGTGGAGGAACTCAACGAGCGGCTCTCCTGGATCGGGGTCTGCATCGCGGTGGCCTTGGTGGGATACAGCGCGCTGATGACGGGGGTTCATTCCCGCTTTGGCCTGTGGACGCAGATCGGCATCGCCTTCGTGATCCTCATCCTGGTGGAGGCCGCGCGGGGCGGGGTGTCGGGCCTGGTTCAGCAGAACCCGCAGCTCTGGTGGGTCTATCATGTGCCGATGCTGGTGGGCTGTCTGCTGGCGCTGGTTTTCCTGGCGATTGCTGGCCGTCCGATACGGATTGGCGGCTGGCTGCGCCGCGCCAAAGACCAGTCCTAGGCTGCGCTCGGCGCCGCCGCAGGACGAGAAGCGCGGAATATCGCCCAGAACGGATATAAAAGGCTCAACAATGCTCTACAAATATCGTAGAGCCGGAGCGAAAGACCGGAGCGAAACAGGATCCGGCCAATGGGACGGGGCCACGGGGCCCCTGCCACCTGATCGCGGAGAGTCACTCCCCGCAGAAGAAACTAAGGAGCATGGTCATCGTGTCGGCGACAACAACGTCAGCAGAACCGGAGCAGACACCCGTTGTCTCGATCATTAGCCCGATGCACAACGAGGCCGACAATGTCGCGGCGATGGTGTCGGAATTGGAAGTCGCACGCGCACAGATGCCCGCAAGCGAAGTCATCCTGGTCGATGACGGCTCGCGCGATGACACCGCCAGGCTGATTGCACAACATATGACGACCCGCCCCTGGTTGCGGCTGGTGCAGCATAAAACCGCCGGTGGTCAATCGGCGGCAGTGCATAGCGGTGTTCTGGCCGCGCGCGGCCGTGTGGTCTGCACGCTGGATGGCGATCTGCAAAACCCGCCTGCGGAATTGCCCAAGCTCTGCGCGCCGCTGCTTGCGCCGGACGCGCCGGAACGGCTCGGCCTGGTGGCAGGGCAGCGTCAAAAACGCCAGGACACGTTTTCAAAACGGATGGCGTCGCGCTGGGCGAACAAGCTGCGGGCCTATGTGCTCAATGATGACACCCGCGACACTGGTTGCGGCCTCAAGGCATTTCGCCGGGACGCCTATCTGCAATTGCCGTTCTTCAACCATATGCATCGCTACCTGCCGGCGCTGTTCGGCCGCCAGGGCTGGGATGTGGCGCATGTGGACGTGGCGCATCGCGCCCGCAGCGGTGGCGCGTCGAAATACACCAATTTCCAGCGTGCCATGGTCGGCGTATCGGATCTGATGGGGGTTGCCTGGTTGATCCGCCGCGCCAAAACCGCCAGCCCGCAAGAGGTGCGCGCGGCGGATCTGCTGCCTGACGGCGCTCAAACGCCTGCCGCCGCCGGGGCGACGGGGCAACATGATGGGGAGGCCGTGCTCTGATGCTTGAGGCTGTTCGCGAATTTTTCAAGGTTGATAGCACCGGAGAGCTGATCTGGGTGATCGTTGGCCTTGCGGCGCAATTGACCTTCTCCATGCGCTTCATCCTGCAATGGTGGGCTTCCGAAAAAGAGGGCCGCTCGGTCATTCCCGAGGTCTTCTGGTGGTTCTCCATCGGCGGCGGACTGACCCTCTTTGCCTATGCGCTGCACCGGCAGGACCCCGTCTTTATTCTTGGACAGTCGCTGGGTGTTTTCATCTACGCGCGTAACCTCTGGCTGATTTATGCTGAAAAGCGCGCATCCTCTCAGGAGGTTTGACCCCGTTCACATCGGCTATCTGCTGATCGCGGCCATTGCGGCGCTGCGATTGCTGGTGCTGTGGGCAAGCGATGCGGATCTGTTCTTTGACGAGTCGCAATATTGGCTCTGGGGGCAGAATTTTGATTTTGGCTACTACTCCAAGCCGCCGCTGATCGGCTGGGTGATCCGTGCGGTCACTGATCTGGCTGGCAGTGACAGCGCCTTTTGGGTGCGGGCGGCAGCGCCGCTGTTTCATGCCGCCGCTGCGCTGCTCTTGATGGCGGTGGCGCGGCGCATGTGGCGGGCCGAGGTTGGTCTAACGGTGGCGCTGACTTATCTCAGCCTGCCGATGATCGCGGTTGGCTCAGTACTGATCTCCACCGATACCATCCTGCTGCCGTTCTGGTGTGCGGCGCTCCTGCTGTGGCTGCGCCAGATGGAGGTGCCCCGCCTGCGCGATGCCGCGCTAATGGGGCTGTGCCTCGGGCTGGGCATGATGGCGAAATATGCGGCGGCCTATTTCCTGATCGGGGCGGGTCTGGCGCTGGTGGCCCTGCCGCACACGAGGCTGCCCTGGCGCAATGGCGCCGTCGCGCTGGTGGTCTCTATGGCGGTGATCGCGCCCAATGTGATCTGGAACATGGCCCATGATTTCGCCACGCTCAGCCATACGGCGGATAACGTCGATTGGGTGCGTCAGGATCATGGCCCGGCGCTGAATTTCGGCAAGCTGGCCGAATTCCTGGCGTCACAGGCGATGGTAATGGGACCGCTGCTGTTTGGCGGCTTCCTCTGGGCGGCCTATCACGGCCTGCGCTTTGGTCCGGCCGCCGCGCGCTGGCTCTTGTGCATGTCGCTGCCGGTCTTGCTCCTGGTCTGCGTGCAGGCGCTTTTGTCCAAGGCTTATGCCAATTGGGCGGCGATGACCTATCCGGCGGCTGTGCTTCTGGTGGTGCCCTTCCTGCTTCTGCGCGCGCGGCGGCTGTTGTGGGCGGCAATTGGGGTCAACCTCTGCCTGAGCCTCGCCATTGCGCTTGGTGCGGCGCAGGTGACCCATTGGATGCGCGGGGATCAATTGCTGCTCAAGCGCTACACGGGACGCGCCGAGATGGTGCAATCGGCGGCGGCGATTGCCCGCGCCGAGGGGCTGGAGGCGATCATTTCCGACAATCGCCATGTGCTGGCGGATGTCTTTTACTACGGGCGGGATCTGGGTCTGGCGCTCTATGCGGTGCCACATAGGGGCGCACAGCCGCATTACTACGCCGAACAATTTGCCCTGCCTGCCGAAGGCGCCCCGGCGGAGCTCTTGTACCTGGGGCAGGGGGCTCCCTGTGCCGATGCGCAGCTTCTGGGGGCGTTGGATACCGCCCCTGGGGCCTATGCCGGGCGCGGCCTCGGCGCCTATCGCGCGCCCGCCTCCTGCTGGGAGGGGCGCCCGTGAGATCCTCCTTCCTGAGGCCGCTGTTCTGGGTCTGGCTCGGGGCGGCGATGATATTCGCCATGGTCCCTGGCCTTGATCTCTGGACCTCTGGGCAGTTTTTTGATCCGGCGCTTGGCGGCTTCTATCTGGAGGGCAGCGCCGGGTTGCAGTTTCTGCGTCAGGTGATCTGGAACCTGTTTGATCTGGTCGCGCTGATTGCGCTCCTCTTCGGGGTGCAGGCCCTCTACACCCGTCACCCGCTGGAAATTCCGGGCCGGTTCTGGGGCTATTGCGTGACGCTGGTTGTCTTGGGGCCGGGGCTGCTGGTCAATGCGCTGCTCAAATCCCACTGGGGGCGCGCCCGCCCGGCCCATATCGACGTGTTCGGTGGTGACGCGCATTTCACTCCGGCGCTGCAATATGCGGATCAATGTGTCTCCAACTGCTCCTTTGTGTCGGGCGAGGCCTCCGCTGCCACCGTTGGGGCAATTATTGCCGGGCTGATCCTGTGGAACGTGGTTCCGCCGCAGCGCCGCCGGTTGCTGGTCTGCGCCATGGTGGGGTTTGCGCTGCTGGGCGCCAGCCTGCGGGTGTTCATGGGGCGTCACTTCTTGTCGGATGTCATCTGGGCGATGATTTTGATGCTCACGCTGAGCGTCTGGCTCGGGCGTCTGTTCCGCATTCGCGCGATCCTGCCCCGGGTGACCTGCGCGGCCTTGACGCGTGATGCGCGGGTGTTCTGGCTGGATGTCAGAGGCGTTCTGCTGCGCACGTCGCAGCAGCTGCGTGCCACAAACCGGCGCCTGCGCCGCCTGTCCGGGCTGGCCATGGGGCGGATGCGGGGTAGCCAACCCAAGGGTGACGAGCCGCAATCCCGACCCGGAGGCCCGCAATGAGCGATGTAAAATCCCCAGTAGCTGGTGGGGTCGTGTCCCGGCCCGGCCCAGTGTGGAGGCTTCTGCGCCATGTGATGCGCCAGTTCGGCCTCTTTGTGATGTTGTCCGTTTTTCTGGTCAGTATCTTGCTGTCGCAACGTACCGCCGAAACCATCGGCGACAATATCCAGATCGCCCTGCCGCTGACCGGCCTTGGCTGTGCCGTGGCCGAGGGGCGCGGGGTGCAGTATTTTGGCCGTTTCCTGTTGATGGAACTGGCGATTCACGGCTCCAAGACCGCGTTGGGTGACGCCGAGATCAACCAGCGCCCCAATGGCAGCGGCAAGGGGTTTCCCTCCGGCCATACCACCGCCGCCGCCTTTGGCGCCACCGCCTTGATTCAGGGCTGTCTGGCGGGCAACAAGAGCGCGCAGGCGGCAACGGTGATCGCGGCGGGCTATGTCGGCACCAGCCGAGTAGAGGCGGGGGCCCATACCATATGGCAGGTGCTTGCGGGCGCGGTTTTGGGATGGATCCTACAGGCCGCGACACTGGCCGCATTTGATCGCGCGATGGCGCGGCTTTGGTCCGGCGCCGGGCGCGGCGCTGCGGTGCTCCGCTCCGAGATGGCGATTGCACGCCGGCGCATCTGGCACTGGCTGCGTCGGGTCCGGCGCTAGGCCGAGGCGCTACTGCGTCTGATAGACCGTCAAATCCACCTCATCCGCGCCACCAATCGCAAATCCCGTGACCTCGCCGATCTGCGTCAAGGCGAGGCCCGTCTCTTGCGCGGCCTGCAAGAATGTCGGGGCGATCCCCGCATCGACAAAGGCCATGCCGCAGGGCGCCTGGCCAAGCGTCTGCGCCGCAATGAGCGGATCGGCTTCAAAGCGCACCGGCGCGGCATTCAGCAACATCAGCGATTCTTCGTGATAGCCGGTCGAGATCAGCAGCGGATCGGAGCAGAGATCGGCCGCCTGCGCATATTGCGTCAGCGCCACCGAGGGCCAGAGTTGCGGCACCCGCGCCAGATGTGCATAGAGCGAGACGCTCATGCCAAGGCTCAGCAACGCCAGCGCCCCGATGGGCAGCAGGTGCAGCGGGGCTGACATCATGCGCCAGAACAGCACCACACCACCAAGGCCGAGCAGCAGCCCAAGCCCCCACCAAAGGCTAAGCCCCGCGCCGAGATCGTAGCTGAACCAGCCGGAGGCGGCGGGGAACAGCAAGGCCAGCATTAGCATCCCCACCAGGAACACCCGGAAGATCAACCGTTGCGTGGTGGCTTCCTTTCGCGCCAGCCACCCGGCGGCAGCCAGCATCGCCAGCGCGGGATAGGTGGGCAGCACGTAATGCACCAGTTTTGTTGCGGCCAGTTCGAACATCAGCCAGGTCGGCAGGATCCAGGCCAGGCAAAACACCACCTCCGGGCGGCGCAGGTTGCGGATGACATAGGCCCCGGCAAAGGGCAGAAAGATCGCCGCCGGCCAGAAGGTGACCCACATGGCAAGCAGATAGGTGCCGGGCGGCGCGCCATGGCTTTCCTGGCCCGCGCCGACCTTGGCCAGCAGGTCCTTGCCCAGCGATTCCGTCCAGAACGCCCCGTCAGAGCGGATGGTGATGACGATGAACCAGGGCAGCACTAAGAGCAACAAGAGCGGCAGGCCCAGCTTGGGTTGCAGCGGCGCCAGCCAGCGAATTGCGCGCCGATGAAGGATCAACAAAACCAGCGTGCTGCCCACAACCACCGGCCCAAGCGGGCCTTTGATCAGGATCGACGCCGCAAGCGCGACCCAGAACAGCAATGCGACCGGGCGCGAGATGTGTTCGCCAACCCAGAGCCGCACCAGCACCCATTGGCAGGCGAGAATTGTCGCGAGGAGGGTCGAGTCGGTCTTGGCCAGCCGCGCCTCGGCGCCAAAGACAAAGCTGCTGGCCAGAAGCGCCCCCGCGAGGAAGGCGGCCTGCGCCCCCATCAATCGGAGCGCAATCAGATAGGTCAGCACCACCGACACCGCCGCCGCCAGCGCCGAGGGCAGGCGATAGGCCCAGACATCGTTCAAATGCGCCTCCGCGCCGAGCAGTGAGACAGATGCGCTCTGGAGCCAATAGATCCCCACCGGTTTCTTGTAGCGGGTGCCGTCGCCCAGACGGATGTCAATCAAATCGCCGCTCTCGACCATCTGGCGCGAGGCCTGGGAAAAACGGGTTTCGTCCCGGTCGATCGGCGGCAGGTCAAAAAAACCGGGCAGCACCATCAGGGCGGTGAAGAGCACCAGCGCCAGCTGCGGCAAATATCTGCCGCGCATGGCAAAGCGCTGCAAGGCGGAGTCCAGATGTTGCATGCCGTGGGGTCCTCTCGACGGGCGCGGGATCTGCGCTGCGCGGTCAAAACAGCCTGTGTCTGAAATGGGTAACGCCGTGGGCGCGGTGGCTCAAGCCTTTGGATGCGCGCGGGCGTAGATCTCCATCAAATGCGCGGTATTCACCGCCGTATAGGCCTGGGTGGTCGACAGCGACGCATGGCCCAGAAGCTCCTGAATGGCGCGCAGATCGCCGCCCGCCTCCAGAAGATGGGTGGCAAAACTGTGTCGCATCGCATGGGGGGTGGCGCTCGCGGGCAGACCGAGCTGGCGCCGCGCATCCGCCACCACGCCCTGGATCATGCGGGCATGCAGCGCACCGCCGCGCACACCGCGAAACAGCGGGCTGGCGGGCTCCTGCGGATGCGGGCAGAGCGTCAGATAACGGTCCACCGCCTCGCGGGCGGCGGCAAGCACGGGCACGATGCGCTCTTTGCCGCCCTTGCCGGTGATCCTGAGCGTTGCGGGCAGGGGGGCATCACGGCCCAAGAGGCCAAGCGCCTCGGAGATGCGCAGCCCGCAGCCGTAAAGCAGCGTCACCACGGCGACGTCGCGCGCCGCCACCCAATCGTGGCGGGATTGCAATTCCACCGTGTCGATCATCGCCCGCGCCGCGTCCTTGTCCAGCGGGCGGGGCAGTTTCTTTTGGAACTTTGGCGTGCGGGTGGAGAGCACGGCGGTGGGGTCAAACCCCTCGCCCCGTGCCAGCCAGCCGTAGAATTTCTTGATGGCCGAGAGCTTGCGGGCAAGCGAGCGCGCGCCGGTGCCGCTGGCCCGCGCCGAGGCCATCCAGGCGCGCATGTCGCCGGTGGTGATCTGGCGCAGCGCCCCCAGCCCCTGCGGGCCGCCAAAATGCAGGCTCATGAAACAGAGGAACTCGGTCACATCGCCGCGATAGGCGGTAAGGGTATTTTCCGCCGCACCCTCCAGCGCGCGCAGGCCCTCCAGCCAGGTTTGCAAGGCATCCCGCGCCGCGGGAGAGACCAGGGTTGGATCCTGCGCGTTCACGACAACCAGCGGCGCATGCTGCGCTCAAAAACACCGGCAAAAAAGGCGAGAAGATCGGTGGCATGCTGCGGGGTGAACTGCTGCGAATCCTCGGAGCCAAAGACCAGAAGACCGGGCAGGCGACCCGCGCCCAGATCCAGCCGCAAACAGGCCTCGGAGCGCAGTCGCGCACCCAGGTCGCCATAGATCCGGGCAGGGCCAGCCGAGATCTGGCGCAGCAGCACCGGGCGATCGCTGGAATAGGTGCGCCCCTGCGCAATATAGGAGCTGACAAAACCGGCCTCGGTGAATTTCAGCACATCGCCGACGCGTTCGACGGCGGCACCGGCCTCCTCCTGCGTGGTCTCCAGAATCAGCGCCAGCGCATCGACGCGCAGGATGTCGCGCAGATCGCCGCGCAGCACCTGCATGAACTCGGCAAAACTCTCGGGATCCAGGAGACGCAGCACGGCGCGGTGGATCTGATTGGTGCCGGCAAGGTTTTCATAGGCGGCGGCGATGACCAGGCGATGGGTGTCTTCCAGCCGGTCCAGCCGGGCCTCCAGCCGCTCCATCGCGACGCCGCGCAGATCGACGATATTGGCCCCCATGGCGCGTTCATTGGCCGCGACCAGCGCGCGCATCACATTTGGGTCGTCCAGCACCATGGCGGGCGCGTCGATGATTTTTTGGCGCAGGCTGTCGTCCAGCCCGGCGTTTGTGCTGCTCATGTCTTTTGAACCTCTGACCGGGTTTTATTCACTATAACACGGCCATTTCGCCGTTGCGCGCGAAAAATCGGAAAATTCCCGTCGGGTCAGCCGGAAATCCGGCGCGCTGCGGTAAGGTGCTGACCGGCAACAAAAAATGGCGCCCCGCGGGGAGGCGCCATTGCAATCTCAGTCACCCGCGCGTGGGGGTTACAGGATCTTGATATCGGCCGCCTTGATGTCGGCAAGGAAAGCATCGAGCCCCTTGTCGGTCAGCGGGTGGTTCACCATCGCCTTGATCACGGCGGGCGGTGCGGTGATCACATCGGCGCCAATGCGGGCGCAATCGAGGATATGATTGACCGAGCGAATGGAGGCCGCGAGGATCTCGGTTTCAAACCCGTAGTTGTCATAGACGGTGCGGATGTCCTCAATCAGCTCCATACCGTCGAGGTTAATATCGTCGAGGCGGCCAACGAAGGGCGAAATGAAACTCGCGCCCGCCTTGGCGGCCAGCAGCGCCTGATTGGCGGAGAAGCAGAGCGTCACATTGACCTTGTGACCATCGTCGGTCAGCGTCTTGCAGGCCTTCAGCCCGTCCCAGGTCAGCGGAACCTTGACGGCGATGTTGTCCGCGATCTCCAACAGTTTGCGGCCTTCGGCAATCATGGTCTCGGCGTCCACGGCGGTGACCTCGGCGGACACGGGACCATCGACCAGATCACAGATTTCCTTGGTGACCTCGATGATGTCACGGCCGGATTTCTTGATCAGCGAGGGGTTGGTGGTGACGCCGTCGACCATGCCGAGATCGTTCAGCTCGGCGATGGCGTCGATTTCGGCGGTGTCTACGAAGAATTTCATGGGCTTTGGTCCTCTGGATGGCTTGGCCTCGGTGCGCCTAGGCTTTACCTGATAGGAGCAGGCGCGAAAAGTGCGAATGCAGGCGAGGGAGCAACAGACCGCATCAGATGACCGATCACAGCCCGGAATATTTTGCCGCAGGCGAGCGGATCGGCGTGCTGACGACGGAGCCGCTGGATCGGATGCTTGATTACCGCGCGCCCGAGGGCGGCTGCTTTCTCGGCGCCTTTGTCGAGGTGCCGCTGGGGCCGCGCAAGGTGATTGCCGTGGTCTGGGGGCCGGGGATGGGCGGCTTTGACGCGGCCAAGCTGCGGTCGGCCTATCGGGTGCTGGATCTGGCGCCGATGCGCAGCGAGATGCGGGCGTTTCTGGAGCGCGCGGCGCAATACACGCTGACGCCGCTGTCGCTGATGCTGCGGCTGGCGACGCGGGCACCGGGGCTCGCGGATCCGCCCTCGATGCGCAAGATCCTGCGCCGGGGCGAGGGCGAGCCGGACCGGATGACCGATGCGCGCGGCAAGGTGCTCGACGTGATGGACGAATACGAGGGCGCGGCCTTCACCCCGAGCGAGCTTTCGGGCCTTGCGGGGGTGACCACCTCTGTGGTCAAGGGGCTGATCAAACAGGGGGTGATCCGCGAGGAAGACGCCCCGCGCGATCTGCCCTTCCCGCAGCTGAACCCGGAGCTGCCGGGCAAGACCCTGACCGAAGACCAGAGCAAAGCCGCCGAGGCGCTGGCCGCCGGTGTGACGTCTCATCGCTATGGCACCACGCTCCTGAAAGGGGTCACCGGCTCCGGCAAGACCGAAGTCTACCTGGAGGCCGTTGCCGCCTGCCTGCGCAAGGGGCGGCAGGCGCTGGTACTGCTGCCGGAAATCGCCCTTACGGCGGAGTTCCTGAAACGGGTCGAGGCGCGCTTTGGCGCGGTGCCGGCGGAATGGCATTCGGGTGTCACCATGACCGAACGGCGGCGGGTCTGGCGCATGGTCGGGCAGGGGGCGGCACAGCTGGTGATCGGCGCGCGCTCGTCGCTCTTTTTGCCGTTTCGCGATCTTGGTCTGATCATCGTCGATGAGGAGCACGACACCTCCTATAAACAGGAAGAGGGCGTTCTCTATAATGCCCGCGATCTGGCGGTCTGGCGGGCGTCCCTGTGTCAGGCGCAGGTGGTGCTGGCCTCCGCCACGCCGAGCCTGGAGACCTGGGTCAATGCAGAGGCTGGCAAATACGCCCGGCTTGACCTGACCTCGCGCTTTGGCGAGGCGGTGCTGCCGGAGATGCGCGCCGTGGATATGCGGTCCGAGGATCTGCTGCCCGCCACCTGGATCTCGCCGACGCTGAAGCAGGGCATGAAGCTGCGCATCGAACGGGGCGAACAATCGCTCCTGTTCCTCAACCGTCGTGGCTTTGCGCCGGTGACCATCTGCCGGGCCTGCGGGGCGCAGGTGGCCTGCGACAATTGCGATGCGCGCATGGTCGAGCACCGGTTCATGAAACGGCTGATGTGCCACCAATGCGGTGAAACCAAACCGGTGCCCACCGAATGCCCCTCCTGCAAGGTAGAGGGCAAGATGGCCCCCGTCGGCCCCGGCATCGAGCGGCTGGCCGAGGAGGCTGCCGCGCTCTTTCCCGAGGCTCGCATCGCGGTGCTGAGTTCGGATCTTTTTGGTTCTGCCCGCGCCCTGAAACAGCGGATCGAGGATATCGCCAAGGGCGAGGCGGATATTATCCTTGGCACCCAGCTGGTTGCCAAAGGGCATAATTTTCCCTTGCTGACGCTGGTCGGGGTGATTGATGCGGATCTCGGCCTGCAAGGGTCCGACCTGCGCGCGGCCGAGCGGACCTTTCAATTGATGCGGCAGGTCGCGGGCCGCGCGGGGCGGGCAGAACGGCGGGGCGAGGCGCTGCTCCAGAGCTTTCAGCCCGAGCATCCGGGGATCCGGGCGATCCTTTTCGGCGACGAGGAGAGCTTCTGGCGCGCCGAGGCCGAGCAGCGACAGGCTGCCGGGGTGCCGCCCTTTGGCCGGATGG
>NZ_JAATOX010000035.1 GCF_011806385.1 Phaeobacter sp. HF9A
GGGGGCCCCCCGCCACGGCCGCCGCGACAAAACCCAGGAGCGGCGAGCCGGTCTCCACCGCCGCGGCAAAGCCCGCGATGGCGCCGACGATCATCATCCCCTCGACACCAAGGTTCAAGACACCCGATTTCTCCACCACCAGCTCGCCGATCGCCGCCAGCAGCAGCGGCGTCGCCGCCACCATCAGAGAGGCAACAAGCAGCACCGGATTGATTGCAGACAGATCCATCACGCCACCTCCGGCTTGCCAATTGCGATACGGTAGTTGGTGAGCAAATCCAGCGCCAACAGGAAGAACAAGAGCATCCCCTGAAACACCTGGATCGCCGCCGAGGGCAGACCCATGTTGCTCTGGGCGATGTCCCCGCCAATATAAGTCAGCGCCATCAGGGCCCCCGCCAGCAGGATCCCGACCGGGTGCAAGCGGCCCAGAAAGGCCACGATAATCGCGGTAAACCCATAGCCGACGTTAAAGTCGATCGACACCTGACCAGAGGGGCCGGAGACCTCGAACATCCCCGCCATCCCCGCCAGCGCCCCCGAGGCACCAAGGCAGAACAGCACCAGACGCGCCGGTTTCACCCCCGCAAAACGCGCCGCGCGCGGTGCCTCGCCGGTCAGCCGGATGTGATAGCCCAGCAAATGCCGGTTCAGCAGCACATAGGCAAAGATCACCGCGATCAGCGCCGCAACCACCCCCCAATGCATGCCCGTGCCGGTGATGATCTCGGCATTATGCGCCGAGGCATATTGTTGCAGGTTGCGCGATCCGGGAAAGCCAAAGCCTTCGGGATTTTTCAACAATCCCAAGGACATGGAGGCCAGGAACTGCTCGGCCACATAGACCAGCATCAGAGAGACCAGGATTTCATTGGTGCCGAACCGGGTCTTTAATATCGCCGGGATCATCGCCCAGGCCCAACCGCCAAAGGCCCCCGCGATCACCATCAGCGGAAAGATATACCAGGCCTCGGCTGGATAGAAGGCCAGCCCCATCCCCGCGCCACACAGCGCGCCGATGATATACTGCCCCTCGGCGCCAATGTTCCAGATCCCGGCCCGAAACCCAAGGCTGAGGCCGATCGCGATCAAAACCAGAGGCGCGCCTTTCACCAGCAATTGCGGGCGGTAATAAAAAGCAAACTCGCCAAACAGCGGATCCCAGAAAATGGTTCGGATCGCCGCCACCGGATCCTTGCCGAGGACGGCAAACAACAGCCCCCCCGCGATCATCGTCGCCAGCACCGCCACCAAAGGCGTCGCCAGCGACCAGCCCCGCGAGGGCTGTGGTCGTTTCTCAAGCCGGATCATGTCACCTGTCCCTTAATGCCGGAAATTTCCTCTCCGGTCCTCTTCATCTTTTTCCAAGTATCCCCGCCGGAGGCATCCATCGCGCGCGGCAGGGTCGGACGTCTGCTAGACATGCGCCACCTCCATGCCATGGGCGCCACCCATCATCAGGCCGATCTCATCCACCGTCAGCTCGGATGTGGGGCGCGGTGCCGAGAGCCGCCCCTCGTTGAGCGCGGCAAAGTGATCGGAGATTTCCATCAGCTCGTCGAGATCCTGACTGATGCAGATCACCGCCGCACCACCAGCGGCCAGATCCAGCAGCGCCTGCCGGATCGCGGCGGCGGCGGCGGCATCGACGCCCCAGGTGGGCTGGTTCACCACCAAGACCTCGGGGCGCTGCAAGACCTCTCGGCCAATGACAAATTTCTGCAAATTGCCGCCCGAAAGCGAGCGCGCGGCATTTTCCGGCCCCGGCGTGCGCACGTCAAAGGCCTCGATGATCCGCGCCGCAAAGGCCCGCGCCGCGCCCCATTTCAGGAACCCGTTGCGCGCCAGCCCCTCGCGGGTGGCACCGGTCAAAAGCGCGTTCTCCGTCAGGCTCATATCCGGCGCCGCCGCATGGCCGAGCCGCTCTTCCGGCGCGGTCAGAACCCCCAGCGCGCGCCGCGCCGACGGCCCCATATGGCCGATCGGCTGGCCGTTGAATTTGACCGCATCCGATGTGGTGGTCTCCTCGCCGGAAATCACCGACAGCAGCTCATCCTGCCCGTTGCCCGCCACCCCGCCAATGCCAAGGATCTCGCCCCGGCGCACGGAAAGATGCAGGTTTTTCAAAGCGGTGCCAAAGGCCGAGGGGGCAGGCAGCGACAGGCCGGAGATATCCAGCGCCACATCGCCAAAATCGCGCCCGGCGCGCTCCGGCGTTTTCAGGGCGCTGCCAACCATCAGCTCCGCCATCTCCCGCGCGGAGGTCTCGGCAGGGACACAGGCGCCGACATTCTTGCCCAGCCGCAGAATGGTCGCCTGATCACAGAGGCTGCGGATTTCCTCCAGCTTGTGCGAGATATAAAGGATCGAGGTGCCCTCGCTTTTCAGCTTGCGCAGGGTCTCAAACAGGATCGCGACTTCCTGCGGCGTCAGCACGCTGGTCGGCTCGTCCATGATCAACAGCTTGGGATCCTGCAACAGGCAGCGAATGATCTCCACCCGCTGGCGCTCCCCGGCGGACAGCTCACCAACGGTGCGATAGGGATCGAGCGGCAGCCCATAGGTCTCGGAAACCTCGCGGATACGCGCGGCGAGATCGCGCATCGCCGGGGGATGCTCCATGCCAAGGGCGATGTTTTCCGCCACGTTGAGCGCGTCAAACAGCGAAAAATGCTGAAACACCATGGCGATGCCATCGGCGCGGGCGGCCCTGGGTTCGGCCGGCTCATAGGGTGCGCCGCGCAGGCGCATGCTGCCGCTGTCGGGCTTCACCAGCCCGTAGATCATCTTGACCAGCGTCGATTTCCCGGCGCCGTTTTCCCCCAGCAGCGCATGCACCTCGCCTTCGCCGATCACAAAGGAGACGCCATCATTGGCCACCACACCGGGATAGGCCTTGGTGAGGCCGTCGAGGATTAATAAGGGCGTGCTCACGCGCGGGTCTCCTTTTTATGCTCTGCGCAGGCACCAAGGGCCAGCAATTCCGACGCCACCCCGACGGCGATCGCCTGGGGGTGTTTGCCCAGCTCGGGCAGGCCGATCGGGCAGGTGATGCGCGCGATCTCCTGCGGGCTGTGACCAAGCGCGGCCAGCCGTGTGCGAAACCGCGCCCATTTGGTCTTTGATCCGATCAGCCCCGCAAAACCGAAGCCCCGCGTCAGCAGGGCGTGGCATAGCGCCAGATCCAGCTGATGGGAATAGGTCAGGATCAGATGCAACGCGTCCCGCGGCGCATGCGCCACCAGCCGCTCCGGCTCCGGCGCGGGGACCGAGGTCACATCGGCGGAGATCACGGTAGGAAAACGGTTCGCCGCCACATCCACCCAGGTGATGTGATAGTCGGGCAGCGGAGAGAGCACCTGCACCAGGGCACGCCCCACATGGCCCGCACCCCAGATCCACAAGGGGCGGGCGGGGGCCAGGATTGGCTCCACCATCCAGCCCTGTATCAGCTGGGGCGCGGGATTTTGCCCTTGCCCGCGCGCCGCCGCCAGGATGCGACTGACCGCCAGCGGGGGCGCCTGAGGGTCGGCGAGCACGGGGCGGGCCACCACCGGCCCCTCCAGCCGCGCCAGATCCTCCATGGTGTAGACCTCGCTCAACAGGCTGACCGCGCCGCCGCAGCATTGCCCCAGATCCGGCCCCAGCGCATGGCTGCTCAGGCGCCGGGGCTGCTGTTGCCTGCGCGCGGCCTCGGCGGCCTCGAATTCCAGCGTGCCGCCCCCGATGGTGCCGGATTGCCCGTCCTGCCAGACCAGCATGGCGGCGCCCACCTCGCGCGGGGCTGAGCCCTTGACCTCGGCCACCACCACCCGGATCACCTGGCCATGCTGCGCCAGCGCCGCCCCGAGCGCCGCAAGATCAAACGCCATGCCGCATCCTTTCGCAGCCACGCCAGATTTCTTCGGCCGTGGCGGGGGCGTTCAGATGCGGATAATCGCGGCCAAACCCCGCCACCGCAGCCGACAGCGCCAGCCAGGCGGAAATCCCGAGCATAAACGGCGGCTCCCCCACCGCCTTGGAGCGATAGATACTCTCCTCGCGGTTCTGCCCGTCAAACAGCGCCACATTGAAGACGTCAGGCCGGTCCGAACAGGCGGGGATCTTGTAGGTGGAGGGCGCATGGGTGCGCAGCCGGCCCTGACCGTCCCAGACCAGCTCCTCGGTGGTGAGCCAGCCCGCGCCCTGCACATAGGCGCCCTCGACCTGGCCGATATCCAGCGCCGGGTTCAGCGAGGCCCCGGCATCATGCAGGATATCGGCGCGCAGAATGCGGCTCTCGCCGGTCAGGCGATCCACCACCACCTCCGTGACCGCCGCGCCGTAAGCAAAGTAGAAAAACGGCCGGCCCGACCCCTTGATGCGGTTCCACTCCAGCGCGGGCGTCTTGTAAAACCCGGTGGCCGAAAGGCTGATACGCCCCTCATAGCAGCGCTTCGCCGCCTCGGAAAATGGGATCTCTTCGCTGCCGATACGCACGCGGTCGCCCTCAAACACCACATCGGCATCCGGTTGCCCTGACGCCACAGCCAGATGCGCCGCCATCCGGTCGCGGATGGTGTCACAGGCGGCCTTTACGGCCATCCCGTTCAGATCACTCCCGGAGGAGGCCGCAGTGGCCGATGTATTGGGCACCTTCGCGGTGTCGGTGGCGGTGATCTTCACCCGCGCCAGATCGACACCAAAGCGCGCGGCGGCCACCTGCGCCACCTTCTGAAACAACCCCTGACCCATCTCTGTGCCGCCATGGTTCAGATGGATCGAGCCATCCTGATAGACATGCACCAGGGCACCCGCCTGATTAAGATGCGTCAGCGTGAAGGAAATGCCGAATTTCACTGGTGAAAAGGCAATGCCGCGCTTCAGCCGCTCCTGGCCCGCATTCCAGCGGGCAATCTCCTGCCGCCGCGCCGCGTAATCCGAGCTCTCCATCAGCCGCGCGGTCATCTCATGCAGCTCGAAATCCGTCACCGCCATACCATAGGGCGTGGAGTTGTCTTTCGCCTTTTGTGAAATATCCCGGGGGGAGGCCGCAGGCCGGGGGGCAGGGCCCCCATCGCCAAAGGCTTCATCCGGTGCGTCATAATAATTCCGCAACCGCAGCGCCACCGGATCCATGCCCAGCACATGGGCCGCGTGGTCCATCACCCGCTCAATGCCGACCATCCCCTGCGGGCCGCCAAATCCGCGATAGGCGGTGGCGCTTTGCAGGTTGGTCTTCAGCCGGTGGCTCTCGATGCGGATGGCGGGGATCGCATAGGCGTTGTCGGCATGCAGCATGGCGCGATCCGCCACCGGCAGCGACAGATCCTGCGCCCAGCCGCAATTGACCAGATGGGTGAACTCTATGCCCAAAATCCGCCCCGCCGCGTCAAAGCCCGCGCGATAGGAAATCCGAAAGGCATGGCGCTTGCCGGTGATGGTCATATCGTCATCGCGGTCATAGCGCATCTTGCAGGGCTTGCCGGTCTGGCGCGCCGCAACCGCACAGGCGACAGCCAGCGCGTTGCCCTGGCTCTCCTTGCCGCCAAAGCCGCCGCCCATGCGGCGGGTCTCGACTCGCACCGCATGCATCGGCAGGCCGATGGCCTCGGCGACCTTATGCTGGATCTCGGTCGGGTGCTGGGTGGAGGAGTTGACGATCATGCCGCCATCCTCCTGCGGCAATGCCAGCGCGGCCTGACCTTCCAGATAGAAATGCTCCTGGCCGCCGATCTCGAACGTGTCTTCGATCACATGCGCCGCCGTGGCAATCGCGCCGGAGGCATCGCCTTTCTGATAGATCCGCGGCCCATCTTCAAAGCGGCTGTCGGCGGCCAGCGCCTGATCCAGCGTCAGCAGCGCGTCTTCCTCGGCATATTGGATATCACCCTTGCGCGCAGCCACGCGGGCGGCGCGATGGGAGGTTGCCACCACCAGAAACAGCGGCTGGCCGAGGTAATGCACAGCGCCATCGGCCAGCAGGGGTTCGTCATGGGCCGAGGGCGAGACGTCATTCTGAAAGGGCAGATCCCCGGCGGTGAGCACCGCAACCACGCCCTTGCTTCGGCGCACCTCGGCGAGATCCATCGCGGTGATCCTGCCCCGGGCGATCGAGGCCAGCCCAAAGGCCAGATGCAGCGTATTGCGGGGCGTGGGGATGTCATCCACATAGCGCGCCTCGCCGGTGACATGCAGGTGGGCGGCATCGTGGGGCAGGGGTTTTGCAACGCTCATGCGCTCACCTCCAGCACATGTTCCGGGGTGCCATTCAGGTCGTCAAAATAGCGCGCCAGCATATTGCGCGCGACCTCCAGCCGATAGCTGGCAGAGGCGCGCATGTCGCTCATCGGGGAAAAATCCACATCAAAGGCGGCCTGGGCGGCGGCTATGGTTGCTTCGCTCCAGGGCTGGCCGATCAGCGCGGCCTCCACATGGGGTGCGCGTTTCGGGCTCGCGGCCATGCCGCCAAAGGCGATGCAGGCGGCGCTGACGACGCCATCGACCACGGTCACATTAAAGGCGCCCAGCACCGCAGAGATGTCCTGATCGAACCGTTTGGAGAGCTTGTAGACGCGCAGGCTGTCGGCTTGGCGGGCAAAGCTCACGGCCTCGACAAATTCGCCGGGGGCGCGGTCCTGTTTGCCATAGTCGAGAAAGAACGCCTCCAGCGGGATCTGACGGCGGCTGTCGCCCTGGCGCAGGTGCAGCTGCGCGCGCAGGGCGATCAGGGCCGGGGGGCTGTCGCCGATGGGCGAGCCATTGGCGATATTGCCGCCGATGGTCGCCGCCGCGCGCACCTGCTGGCTGGCAAAGCGGCGCAGCATCTCGGCAAAGGAGGGGTGCAGCGGCGCCAAGGTCGCACGCACCCGGTTCATATCGGCCATGGCACCAAAGCGGACCTCGCTGTCGGTGACGGTGATCTCCTTGAGGTCGGCGCATCCTTCGAGGAAAATCACCTCCTCAAGATCGCGCAGCTGCTTGGTGACCCAGAGCCCCACATCGGTGGCCCCGGCGATCAAGGTGGCGTTGGGGTGTTGCACGTAGGTGGCGGCCAGCGCGTCGGATGAGGTCGGGCGCAGGGCAGCTGGGGGCTCTGCCGGGTGCGAAGCGGAGGGGGGCTCTGCCCCCCGGTCTGCGACCTCCCCCCGGGATATTTCTGAAAAGATGAAAGAGCGATCCCCTGTGACCCACTTTGGAACCGGGGTGTTCTCAGCGGCTTTGGCGGCGCGGATGATCGGGGCATAGCCGGTGCAGCGGCAGAGATTGCCGGCCAGTTGGTCATCGTGGTCGGTGGCGCCATTGGTATGGGCGGTGACCATCGACATGATGAAGCCCGGTGTGCAAAAGCCGCATTGGCTGCCGTGATGGTCGATCATCGCCTGTTGCGCCGGGTGCAGTGTGCCGTCGGGGCTGGCCACGCCTTCGACGGTGCGAATGGATTTGCCATGCAGCTGTGGCAGGAAGAGAATACAGGCATTGAGCGCGCGGGCACCGGTCTGGTCGCTGACCATGACGGTGCAGGCGCCGCAGTCGCCCTCGTTGCAGCCTTCTTTGGTGCCGGTCAGGCCGCGGTCCTGGCGGAGCCAGTCCAGGAGGGTGGTGGTCGGTTCAATGTCTGGAAGCGAGACCTCTTCACCGTTGAGATGAAAGGTAATCGTCATCTTGTAAAACCCGTCGCCTTACTTAGGTTATCCCCATGTTGTGCGGCCTTCGATGCGACGTAGAAGGCGGCACGGGGTTCGATGCTCGTTCTGTGCACCAGCTTGTGTGGGTGCGGGCTGCAAAGCAAGCCCAAACCCGGCGTCGCGGCAGAGAATGCGCCAGCGCTGCCCCGGCGGCAATGCCAATTCCTGGCGCAGCGGGCCCTTGATTTGCAACCATTTTGGGCGACTTGGCGCTTTGGCATATGCTGGATCGAGGCCCAGGAGCTTCAAAATTATCCGAAGAATAACTGCCCGAAGAATGGGCTTGCGGTGGGGCGGCGCGGCGTTCCCATTGTCCCTGACATCTGCCGTGCTCTGGCTCTGCGGGCTGGCGGTGAGGGCCAACGCGCTCAGGCGGCGGCGGAGTGCGGCGTGCGTCGCAGGACCGCACGGTTGCGGCCGGCGTGTTTGGCATCATAGAGCGCCTGATCTGCGGCCGCCACCAGATCCGCCCGATGGAGCGGCGTGCCATGCGGTTCGGCGGTGATCGCGCCGATGCTGATGGTGACGCGGATGCTTCCGGCCTGGCCGGGCAGCTCAAAGGGGGCCGCATTAATGGCCTGACAGAGCCGCGTCGCCATTTGATCGGCCTCATGGGCGGGGCAATCGGGCAGGGCCGCCATGAATTCCTCGCCGCCGATCCGCGCCAGAAGATCCTTGCCGCCAAGTTCGGCTTGCAGGCGGCGGGCGGCCTCTTTCAGCACCGCATCCCCTGCCGGGTGGCCAAATTGGTCGTTGATCCGCTTGAAGTGATCAAGATCCGCCATCATCACGGTGAAACTCTTGCCGGTCTCTGCGGCGGCGCAGGCCATCCGCTCCAGGAACGGGTCGGCATAGCGGCGATTATAAAGCCCGGTCATCGGGTCATGCATCGCCGCGCGCAGCTCGCTGCGCAGGTTGTCGCGGATCATCTCGGAGCGCTGTTTGTGCTGCACCTGTGTGGTGATGCGCAGCACCAGCTCCTCGACCTGGAAGCCGCCGGTCAGCGCATCATGGGCGCCGCGGTCCAGCGCCTCTGCGGCGATGGCGGCATCGGCGGGATTGGGCACCGCGATCACCACGCAATCGCGTGTGGTGACGCGGGCGCGCAGATCGGCCAGCAGACGCAGGGCCAGGCCGGAGGAGAGTTCGTTGAGTTCGATCACGATGACATCCGGGACCGGCGTGCGCATCAGCTCCTGAATGGCATCCACATGAAAGGCTTGCAGCTGGTAGCCGGCGCTGGCCGCAAGCCGCCCTTTCCATTTATGGGCGGTTGCCAGGTCATGGCAGACCAGCGCCACGCGGGTGTTTTGCTGCGGCGCGACGGTGGTGCGGTCCGGCTGCGGCAGGGCAAAGCCGGGGCCGCCGTCCTCGCGCAGGTGCAGCTCCTCGTCGTAAAGGCGCATCCGCAACAGGCTGCGAATCCGCGCTTGCAGGATCATGTCATCCACCGGATGCGGCAGCACCTCGTCGATGCCGGAGGACAGCGCGCGGATCCGTGTGGGGCGATCATTCTGCGCGCTCAGCGCGATCATGGGCACATCGGCGACCTGCGGCAGGCGGGACAGCGCCTGTTTCACCAGCGCCGCATCGCCATCCGGCAGGGTCATTGCGGTCAGGATCAGGTCAGGGCGGTTGTCCGCCGCCAGGGCCAGCGCAGAGGCCATGCTGTCGGCCTGCAAGACCTGAAAACAGGCCGCCGTCAGCTGTACCTTCAGGACGATGCGATTGGTAGAGACCCCATCTATGACCAGGATTGTGCCTTGCACGGCGAAACACCTTCATTTTCGGCGATTGGTTAAGTTAGAGTGTTGATCACACTGGTTAACAAACTCTTTCGCGGGTAGGTCAAATTGGCACTAAAATGTCGAGAAGGGGGCTGATATGCCATTTTCCGCCGATCAGGCCGAGGTCTTCGGCTTAAAAGCGCTGAGCTGGCTGGCCAGCAACGAAGAGCTGATGCCGGTGTTTCTGGGCTCCAGCGGGGCCTCCCTGGAGGATCTGCGCGCCCGCGCTGCCGATCCGGTATTTCTGGGCGCGGTGCTGGATTTCCTGTTGATGGATGATGCCTGGGTGCTGGCCTGCTGCGAGGCGCTGGAGGCCGCGCCCGACACATTGATCGCCGCCCGCGCCGCGCTGCCGGGGGGTGAACAGGTGCATTGGACGTGATAGTCCAGCGTCGAACCGGCTCCCCCTTCCCAATCTGCCCTGAGGTTTTCCGATGACCCTATCCGCGATCCTGTTTGACAAGGACGGCACGCTGTTTGATTTCGCCCGCACCTGGAACGGCTGGGGCGGCATCATGTTGACGCGGCTCTCCGAAGGCGACACCGCGCGGCTTGCGGGAATGGCGGCGGCGCTGTCTTATGATCTGGAGGCGGCGATGTTTCGCCCCGACAGCATCGTGATCGCGGGCACCAATGACGAGGTCGCCGCCGCGCTCAGCCCCTATGTGAGCCAGATGGACGCCGCCACACTGGCGCAATATCTGATCCGCACCGCGGCAGAGGCTGAGCTGGCGCAGGCGGTGCCGCTTGCCCCCTTTCTGGAGGATCTGCGGGCGCGCGGGCTGAAGCTCGGGGTGATGACCAATGACGGCGAACATTCCGCGCGCCGTCATCTTGATCGCTCTGGCGTGCTGGGGCAGTTCGATCTGGTGATTGGCGCCGACAGCGGCCATGGCGCCAAACCGGATCCGGCGCCGCTCTTGGCCTTTTGCACGGCCACCGCGGTGGCGCCATCGCAGACGGCAATGGTGGGCGACAGCCTGCACGATCTGATCGCGGGGCGCGCGGCGGGCATGCGCACCATCGGCGTGCTCACCGGCATGGCGAGCGAGGCGGATCTGGCCCCCCATGCCGATGTGGTGCTGCCCGATATCGGCCATATCCCGGCCTGGCTGTCGCGCTGATCACCGCTGCCACCCTGGCAATTCGCGGCACTGCTTTGACCAAACGCGACATTGCGTGTCGGTAGTGGACAGGTGTGTCTGGAGTGGGGCGCTGCATGGTGGAGGAAGGAACGTTCGTCCACCATGTAACTCTCCAAGGGGGCACCATGACAGAGACAGTTGCGCGCAAACGCCGTGGCGGCGGCAGGGCAGGGGCGGCCGCCCGTCGCGGCACCGCCACGCTGGAGCAAATGCCCTGGAACCCGCCCAGCAATATCGACCGCCCGGTCGAGCCGCTGACCGAAGCGGGGATCGCCGCCATCCACGAGGGGGCCATGCGCATCCTGGAGGAGATCGGCGTTCAGTTCCTCAATGACGAGGCGCTGGAGATCTTCAAACAGGCGGGGATGCGGGTCGAGGGGCAGCTGGTGCGCATGGACCGTGACTTTGTCATGGAGATGATCGCCAAGGCCCCCGCCAGCTTCACCCTGACGCCGCGCAACCCGGCCCGCGCCATTGAGATGGGCGGAGACAGGATGCTCTTTGGCAATGTTTCCTCGCCGCCGAACTATTGGGACATGGATCTGAACAAGAAGGTCCCCGGCACCCGGGCGCAGTGCCAGAACCTGCTGAAGCTGACGCAGTATTTCAACTGTATCCACTTTGCCGGCGGCTACCCGGTGGAGCCGGTGGACCTGCATGCCTCCACCCGCCATCTGGATGTGCTGTTTGACAAGCTGACCCTGACCGACAAGGTCGCCCATGCCTATTCGCTGGGCAAGGAGCGGGTCGAGGATGTGATGGAGATGGTGCGCATCGCGGGCGGGCTCAGCCATGCGGAGTTTGATGCCAAGCCACATATGTACACCAATATCAACTCCACCTCGCCGTTGAAGCATGACCACCCGATGATCGACGGCTCCTTGCGGATGATCCGGCGCGGCCAGCCGGTGGTGGTGACCCCCTTCACGCTGGCGGGCGCGATGGCGCCGGTGACGCTGGCGGGGGCGGTGGCGCAATCCCTGGCCGAATCCCTCTGTGCGATTGCGCTGTTTCAATATGTGGTGCCGGGGGTGCCTTGCGCCATTGGCACCTTTACCTCCAACGTGGATATGAAATCCGGCGCCCCCGCCTTTGGCACCCCGGAATATATGCGCGCGACCCAGATGACCGGGCAGATGGCGCGCTTCTACGGGCTGCCGCTGCGCTCCTCCGGGGTCTGCGCCGCCAATGTGCCCGACGGGCAGGCGATGTGGGAAACCTCGAATTCGCTCTGGGCGGCGGTGCAGTCGGGCAGCCATATGATCTATCACGCGGCGGGCTGGCTCGAAGGGGGGCTGATCGCCAGCCCGGAGAAATTCATCATGGACTGCGAGATCTTGCAGATGATCCAGCGCTACATGGACCCGGTACTGATCGCCACCGGCGAGGAGGAGATCGCACTGGATGCAATCCGCGAGGTTGGCAACGACGGGCATTTCTTCGGCATCCAGCACACGCAGGATCGCTACGCGACCGCCTTTTACCAGCCCTTCCTGAGTGACTGGCACAACTACGAGGCCTGGGAGGCCGCCGGCGGCACCTGGACGGCCGCGCGCGCCAACAAGATGTTCAAGGAGATCATCGCCGAGTTTGAGGCACCGCCAATGGACCCCGCCATCCGCGAGGAGCTGGCGGATTTCGTCGCCCGCCGCAAGGCTGAGGGCGGCGCGCCCACCGATTTCTAGCCCCCGCAGGCGCGGGGCCGGTCAGCGGCACATGCGCTTTTGCCGCCCTGCTGCGCAGGCTGGCGCCGTGGATGGTTGGCTGCGAGTCACGGGCGATTTTGCCGTGATTCCCCGATCCCAGGCCTGTTCAGGCCGGATCGGTGCGGCGATATGATGAATTTGGCGTGAATCTTCAATTTTTTGCGAGAATGCACACATGTGCCATTCAGGAAGGTGTGGAGCAGGGGTGTTTGTTTGTCTATTATGGCCCGGTAACGAGCAATATGTAATGATGGGAACCGCGTAGGGCGCGCGCTCCGGTCCTGGGCTGCTTTGCTGCGACCTTTGGCCGGGTTTGAAAATCGGGCAACTTAAACGAGCTGTTGTGGTCAGTGCGGGGTGATCGCCCGGCGCTGGCATGGCTATCGCTGAACCGGGCAACGGACCGGGGAGCCGAATGTTTCGCGCCTGTCCTGGTCGCGCGCCTGTCGGTCGCCTAAATCGTACATAGTTTTAGATATTTGGCCTTTTTTAAGTATGGCTGCTTATGACTGGTTCGAAGGTGAAGTAGGGAACAACCGTATGCACGGTTTGATTAACAGGGCCGTTCAGGCGTTTGTCATCAATACGTATGGTGAGAAACGCTGGAACGACATTATGGACGCAAGCGGGCTCGGGTTTACCGAGTTCGAAGCCATGCTTGTCTATCCCGAAGATCAATCCGCCCGCATGCTGAGCGCCACCGAGGCCTCGCTGGAACGCCCGCTTGCCGAAATCCTCGAAGATGTCGGAACCTTTCTGGTCTCCAACCCCCAGCTGGAAGCCCTGCGTCGGCTGCTTCGCTTTGGCGGCGTCAACTACGTGGAGTTTTTGCACTCGCTTGACGATTTGCCGGATCGCACGCGGCTGGCGGTTTCTGACCTGCGCCTGCCGGGGCTGGAGCTGATCGAACAGGCGCCGGGTCAGTTCGAACTGCTCTGCCAACCCGGGGTGCCGGGATATGCTCAGGTGATGATGGGGGTCCTGCGCGCCATGGCCGATGACTACGGGGCCTTGGTGATTCTGGAACAGACCGAATCCCAGGACGGTGTCGAGGTGATCTCGATCACGCTGGTGGAAACCGAGTTCGCCGAGGGGCGGGCCTTTGATCTGGGGGCGCATTCGCTATGATGAGCTTTGACGATCTCGCCGGGCTCGCCAATAAGATTTGCCCGATGCATGTGATCATCGGCCCCGATGGCACGATATACAGCCACGGCCCGACGCTGAACAAGCTGCGCGGCGCGCAGGAGTGGACCGGGCAGCCCTTCTTTGATATCTTCGATTTGCAGCGCCCGCGCTGGGTCAAGACCGTGGGCGATCTGATGGAAACCGCCGGCAGCAAGCTGCATTTCCAGCTGCGCCAGGAGCCGCATACCCGCATGAAGGGGGTTCTGGTGCCGCTGCCCGACGGCCAGGGTGCCTTTGTGAACCTGTCGTTCGGCATCTCGGTGCTTGATGCGGTGCGCGATTTCAACCTGACCAGCCAGGATTTCTCGCCGACCGACCTGACCATCGAAATGCTCTATCTGGTGGAGGCGAAATCCGCCGCGATGGAGGCGTCGCGCCAGCTGAACCTGCGCCTGCAAGGGGCCAAGATCGCGGCCGAGGAGCAGGCGTTCACCGATACGCTGACCGGGCTGAAGAACCGCCGCGCCATGGATCACGTGCTGAACCGGCTGATCAATGGCGGGCGGGATTTTGCCTTGATGCATATTGATCTCGACTTCTTCAAACAGGTCAATGACCGGCTCGGCCATGCGGCGGGGGATGCGGTCTTGCAGCAGGTCGCCGCGATCATGGTCGATTGCACCCGCAAGGCCGATACGGTCGCCCGCGTTGGCGGTGATGAATTTGTGGTGATCATTGAAGGGCTGATGGACCCGAATCGCCTGAACGATCTGGCCTATCGGCTGATCGCCCGGCTTGAGGAGCCGATCCAGTTCGGCGCCGAGGAATGCCGGATCTCCGCCTCTGCCGGGACGGTGCTGTCCACGTCCATGGCAGAGCCGGACGCCGCGCAGCTCCTGCATCAGGCGGATGTCGCGCTTTATGCCGCGAAACGGGCCGGGCGCGCGCAGCATATGTTCTATACCCCGCAGATGGAGGCCGAGGCCCTGGCCCCCGACAGCAAATCCGCCTGACCGTCTCGCCCCCGCGCACTGTGGTCGCCGCGATGCCTTGCGGGCCGCGGGCGGCCCATGCGCCTGGCTGATGGCGGCCCGGTTGCAGGCTTCGGGAGGCGGCAAAACGCCAGACACGGGGCAGGGGGGCAGCCCACGGGGCGGGGGGGCAGCCCATCCCATGCGGGAAATTGGTCTGGTCAAAAACGTCATTATTGGCGCTATTGAACGGGCTTATTCTGGCGTAGCCTGACGGCTAACCAGTCTTAATCCCGGAGCCGTCCGCATGTCCTCTCAGCCCCAGACCACGCCCAAGGCCACCCTGTTGCCCAGCGTTTGCCCGCTGGATTGTCCCGACACCTGTAGCCTGAACGTCGAGGTCACAGAGGGGCGCATCACGGCCGTGCGGGGCTCCATGGCCAATCCGTTTACGGCGGGTGTGATCTGCAACAAGGTCAGCCGGGCCTACCCGGATTTTGTGCATGGCCCCGCGCGGCTGACCCACCCTTTGCGCCGGGTCGGGCCGCGCGGCTCTGGCCAATACGAGCGGATCTCCTGGGAGCAGGCGCTGGATCTGGTGACCGAGGGCTTTCAATCCGCGATTGCGGCGCATGGGGCGCGGTCGATCTTGCCGCTGAACTATGCCGGCCCGCATGGCGAATTGGCGGGGGGATCGCTGGATCGGCGGTTCTTCTATCGTTTGGGGGCGCTGCGGCTGGACCGTGGTCCGCTGTGCGGTGGCGTGCGCAGCCTTGCCTACAAGAGCATGTATGGCGGCGCCCCCGGCATGCCCCCGGAGCAGGCGGCGCTGTCCGATCTGATCGTGGTCTGGGGCAACAATGTCACCGTCTCCAACCTGCATCTGACGCGGGTGGCCAAGGCGGCCCGGGCCAAGGGCGCGCGGCTGGTGGTGATCGACCCCAAGCGGATCAAGATCGCGCAGCAGGCGGATCTCTACCTGCAAGTGAAGCCGGGCACCGATGTGGTGCTGGCCCAGGCGCTCGCCGCCGAGCTGGAACGGCGCGATGCCTTTGACGCCGATTTCATCGCGCAATGGGTAGCGGGGGCAGACCCCTATATGGCCGAGGCGCGCCGATATTCCGTGGCCGATGCGGCCCGGATCTGCGGTCTGCCGGAGGCGAATATTCTGCGGCTGGCAACCTGGATGCAGAACGCAAAGCGGCTCGCCACGGCCACCGGCAACGGGATGGAGCGCGGCCGCTCCGGTGGGTCGGGGCTGCGCGCGGCGATGGCGCTCAATGCGCTTTTGGGCCAGCATGGCCGTCCCGGCGCAGGGGTGGTGGCGAAATCCGGTCTCGCGGCGCCGACCACCCGCGCCCGGCTGCAAGGCGATCACCTGATCGACCCGGAGACCCCGGTGGTGAACATCCTCGACGTGGCGCGACTGATGCTGGACCGGGCCCAGCCGGTGCCGATCAAGGCGGTGATGATCTACAATCACAACCCGGTCGCCACCCACCCGGAGCAGGCCCGCATGATCGAGGCGCTGAGCCAGGAGGAGATCTTTACCGTGGGCTGTGACGTGGTGATGACCGACAGCATGGCCTATTGCGATGTGATCCTGCCGGCTGCGAGCCATTTTGAACATGACGATATCTTTGCCGCCTATGGGCAGAACTACGTCCAGCGCGCCGCCCCGGTGATTGCCCCGGTGGGCGAGAGCCTGCCCAATACCGAGATTTTCCGCCGTCTGGCGGCGCGCTTTGGCTATGACGAGGCGGAACATCAGGCCAGTGACGCCGCCTTGATGGATGACGCGATGGATGCCAGCCATCCGCAGTTTGCGGATCGCCCGCCGAGCCAGATGCCGCTTGATCGGGCGCTGGAGATGCAGACGCGCGACGGCGCGGCGCTGATCCTGTGCGACACCGTGGAGCCGGGCACCGCCTCTGGCCGGATCGAGCTGTTCAGCGCCGAGCTGGAGGCGCAAAGCGGCTTTGGCGTGCCGCGTTATGATCCGGTGCCGCAGGATCTGCCTCTGGTGCTGATCACCCCCAGTTCTGACAAGCGCATCAACGCCACCTTCGGCAGCGCGCCCCTTTCGGACGGGCCGGAGAGCATCGAGGTGCACCCCGATGATGCGGCCGCGCGGGGGCTGGTCGATGGCGAGATGGTCGAGGTCGCCAATGCCCGTGGCGCCGTGACCTTCCGCCTCACGGTCTCCAAGGCGATGCAGCGCGGCGTGGTCTATGCGCCCAAAGGCACCTGGCGGCAGAGCTCGCAAACCGGGCTTACCGCAAATGCGCTGATTTCCGCGACATTGCGCACGGACATTGGCGAGGGCGCCTGCTATAATGAAACCTTCGTCGAGCTGCGCGCCTGTGCGCCCGGCCTGAAGGAGGGCCAGATGGCCGACCAGAGGCTTGTGCCGGCGGCGGAATAGGGGAGGGGCGCGTCGCCTCGACCTTGGCAAAAGGATCGTGAACGGCCCATGACTGACCCCGCGCCCGGCTTTGTGCCTGACAGAACCTCGGACACGCCGATGTTTGAGCAGATCTGCCAGTCGTTTCGCACGCGCATTCGATCCGGTGAGCTGGCCAGTGGCGCGCGGCTGCCCGCCACGCGGGCGCTGGCCGGGGATATGGGCGTGGCGCGGGCAACCGTGGTCACCGCCTACGACCAGCTGGTCGCCGAGGGCTATATTCGTGGCCAGCGGGGCTCCGGCTATGTGGTCTGCGCGCTGGGCGAGGTGGAGTTTTCCCCCGGGGGGGCCGCCGCTCAGACCCCAAGACCAGCGCCGCCTCAGCCCTTCGCGCAGGAGGCGGGGGAGCCGGACATGCGTCTGTTTCCTCATCGCGCCTGGGCGAAATGCGTTGCCCGCCTGTGCCGCACCCAACCCGTGGCGCTGCTGATGGGCGGCGACCCGGCAGGCCATCCCGCGCTGCGCCAGGCGATTGCCGCCCATGTGCGCGATTGGCGCGGGCTGCCGGCGCGGCCAGATCAGGTGCTGGTCACCGCCGGCGCCACCGAGGCGCTCGATATCTGCCTGCGCACCCTTGTGGACAGCTCTGGCGTGGTGGGGTTGGAAAATCCCTGCTACCCGCCGATGCGCCAGTTCGCCGAGGCCCAGGGCCGTCGCTCGCGCGATCTGGGGATGGATGCGCAGGGGGCCGAGGTGCCGCAAGAGCCCACCGATGCGGTGGTGCTGACACCCTCGCATCAGTTTCCCCTTGGCGGTGCCATGAGCGCCGGACGGCGGCAGGAGTTCCTGCGCTGGGCGGCGCGCACCCAGGGGTGGATCATCGAGGATGACTATGATTCGGAATTCCGCTACGCGGGCCATCCGATTCCCGCTATGGCGGGTGCCGACGGGCAGGGGCGCACGGTCTATCTGGGCAGTTTTTCCACCGTGTTCTCGAACAGCCTGCGGATGGGCTATATCGTGGCGCCGGATGCCTTGATCGCGCCGCTTCTGGCAGTGATGCACAGCCGCGGGATGCGGGCCAGCGCGATGCCACAGGCCGCCCTGGCAGAGTTCATGTTGCGCGGCGATTTCTACCGTCACCTGCGCCGCGTGCGCCGCATCTATGCCGAGCGCCACAGGGCGCTGATTGACCGGCTGCGCGCGGATTTTGCCGATGTCGGCCATGTGGTCGATCACCACGCCGGCATGCAGGTGGTGCTGCATCTCACGGCGCCGCTGCGCGATGTCGAGGTGATCCGCGCCGCCCGCGCCGAAGGTCTGCGCGCCGAAGCGCTCTCGACCTATTGCCGAACCCCGGAGCAGGCACAGCCGTCTTATAATGGGGTGGTATTGGGGGCCAGCCTTCACGATCTGGACGAGCAGGTCGAGGTGCTGCGCTGGTTGCGCCGCGCGATTTCCTCAACAGAGTAGTCCCCAGTTGCACGCGCAATTTCGCGCAGCGCCTGTGGCAAATAAGACCGAATTCTGAGGGAGAAAATGGTACTCCGTAGGGGAATCGAACCCCTCTTTCCAGGTTGAAAACCTGGCGTCCTAACCGATAGACGAACGGAGCACACTTGGTGTGAGGGGGTGTTTACTCAGTCCGCCCGAGGGGCGCAAGAGGATTTTTCGCAAAAACAGAAAGTTTTCTTTCCTCCCGGCGCGACGCGGAATTGTCTTTAATGACAAGGGGTTGTTTGGCCTCAAGACATGCAGAAACACACCGGCCATTGCTGGCGGTGGGTAGGTTTCGATGCGGGGAGGAAATGGTACTCCGTAGGGGAATCGAACCCCTCTTTCCAGGTTGAAAACCTGGCGTCCTAACCGATAGACGAACGGAGCACACTTGGTGTGAGCGGGTGTGTAGGGTTTTGCGCCGGGTGTCGCAAGCGAAAAAATGCGCCTGACGCAAAATTCTTATCCACAGGCAAATTTCCTGTTGGTATCGCGGCTCAGGCGGCGCTGGCGTCTTCCAGCCGCAGCTGGGCGCTTTGGCGCCCGCCCCAGGTGTTCACCTCCAGCCGCCCGGCCACGTGAAACCGCGCGCCGCCATGTTCCAGCAGGCGCGGACCCAGCGCGGTGTCAAAGGCGCCAAAGGCGATGGCGTCGATCGTGGCGCCCATCCCATCGGTAAAGCTGACCTTGAGATGCGATTCTCCCACCCGTTTGGCGAATTTCACCGCCAGGTCGGGAAAGCCATAGCGCGGGGCAGGGGCACCGGCGCCAAAGGGGCCGGCCTGTTCGATCTGTTCGATCAGCTCCACGGTGGCGGCGCCGGGCATCAGCATGCCGTCCAGCTTCAGATCCGCAGGGCCAAGGTCGCCCGCGCCCTGTTTCTCCAGCAGCTCTGACAGCCGCGCCATGGCCGGCTCCAGCTGGTCGCGCGCCACCGTCAACCCCGCCGCCATCTTGTGGCCGCCGCCCTTGATCAGCTGCCCCTCCATCGCAAGGCGCTGGATCGCCGCGCCAAGGTCAATGCCCGAGACCGACCGGCCCGAGCCCTTGCCCTCATCGCCATCAAGCCCAATCACCACGGCGGGGCGGCCGGTGGCCTCCTTCAGGCGCGAGGCGACAATGCCCACCACGCCAGGGTGCCAGCCCTCGCCCGCCGCCCAGACCAGCGGCGCATCAAATCCGCGCGCCTCGGCCTGCTCCAGCGCCGCGGCGCGCACGGCGTTTTCAATGTCGCGGCGTTCGGTGTTGAGCTGATCCAGCCGCTCCGCCAGGGCGGCGGCCTCATGCGGGTTGTCCGTGGCCAGGAGCCGCGCCCCCAGATCGGCCTTGCCGATGCGCCCGCCCGCATTGACGCGCGGCCCCAGCAAAAACCCGAGGTGATAGGTGGAGGGCGCCGAATCCATCCGGCTGACATCGGCCAGCGCCACCAGCCCGGGGCGCGCCCGCCGCCCCATGACCTTCAGCCCCTGACGCACCAGCGCCCGGTTGGCGCCAATCAGCGGCGCGACATCGGCAACCGTCGCAAGCGCCACCAGATCCAGCATGGCCATCAGATCCGGCCCCGCGCCAAGCCCCTTGTCGCGGGCCTGACGGCGCACCTCGACCAGCATCAGGAACACCACTCCGGCAGCACAGAAATAGCCCAGATCGCCGTCTTCATCCTGCCGGTTGGGGTTCACCACCGCCACGCAGTCGGGCAGGGTCTCGCCGCCGAGGTGGTGATCCAGCACCACCACATCCGCCCCCCTGGCTGCCGCGATGGGCCCATGCGACAGCGTCCCGCAATCGACGCAGACGATCAGATCGTGATCCCGCGCCAGCGCTGCCATCGCCGCGTCATTGGGGCCATAACCCTCGTCGATGCGGTCGGGAATATACAGCGTCGCCTGCTGGCCCATCTGCCGCAGATAGACCAGCAGCAGCGCCGCAGAAGAGCCCCCATCCACGTCATAATCGGCAAAGATCGCGATTCGCTCGCGCCGCTCCACCGCCTGCAAGAACCGCGCGGCGGCGGTTTCCATGTCCTTCATCCGGCGCGGGTCGGGCAGCAGCTCCTTGAGCTGCGGATTGAGAAAACCGCTGGCCTCATGGGTGGGAACGCCCCGGCGCGCCAGCACCTGGCAGACCGCGGCAGGCAGGCCGGTTTCCTGCGCCAGATGTTCACTGGCCCGCGCCTGCTCAAGGCCCGGCCCCTGCCAGCGGCGTCCTGTCAGAGAGGTCTCGACACCCAGAAAGCTCAAATCCCAACGCTCCTTATCACAGTCAAAGGCCGGACCCGCAGAGGACCCGGCCTTTCATCTTTTCTCAAATATCCATAACCCGCCGGCAGCTGCAAGCGCGACGGCGCGCAGATTACTGATGCGCGCTCAGCGGGGTGCGATAGCTCATGCGCCGCACCGACCCGGTCTTGGAGCGCATCAGCAGCGTGGTGGTCTCCACCCAGCCCGGCTGACGTTTGATCGCGGGCAGCAGCGAGCCGCCGGTGACGCCGGTGGCGGCAAAGATCACATCCTGGGTGACCATCTCGTCGCGCGAATAGACCTTGTCCAGATCGGTGATACCGGCCTTGGCAGCACGGGATTTTTCGTCGTCGTTGCGGAACAACAGCCGGCCAAAGATCTGCCCGCCCATGCATTTCAGCGCCGCAGCGGCCAGAACGCCCTCGGGGGCGCCGCCCTGACCCATATACATGTCGATGCCGGTGATCTCGGATTCGGCGCAATGCATCACGCCTGCCACGTCGCCATCGGTGATCAGCCGGATCGACGCGCCGGTTTCGCGCACTTCGGCGATCATCGCCTCATGGCGGGGGCGTTCCAGAATGCAGACGGTGATATCGGCGGGGGTGCAGCCCTTGGCGGCGGCCAGCGCCTCGACCCGTTCGCGCGGCGACATGTCCAGCGAGACCACGCCGGTCTCGTAGCCGGGGCCGATCGCCAGCTTGTCCATATAGGTATCCGGCGCGTGCAGCATGGAGCCGCGCGGACCCATGGCGATCACGGTCAGCGCATTGGGCATGTCCTTGGCGGTCAGGGTGGTGCCCTCCAGCGGGTCCAGCGCGATATCGACGCCGGGGCCATTGCCGGTGCCGACTTCCTCGCCGATGAACAGCATCGGGGCCTCGTCGCGTTCGCCTTCGCCGATGACGACGACACCGGCGATGTCCAGGAGGTTCAGCTGTTCGCGCATGGCGTTCACCGCGGCCTGGTCGGCGGCTTTTTCGTCACCGCGGCCGATCAGCGGCGCAGAGGCCAGCGCGGCCTGTTCGGCGACCCGGGCCAGGCCCAGGGACAGCAAGCGGTCGTGAAAGGGCGCGTCGGCGGTGGTCGATGTCATTCCCAAGTATCCTATCTAAAATCTAGCGCGGGTGCCTCCCGCATAGCCTGCCGGTGCCCCGGGGGGCAAGAGAGCCGAGGCCATGGTGTCGCTAACGGTCCCGCATTCGGCCAGATTCCCTCGCCGCGCGCTCGCCACTCGCTTGCGACCGGCGCTTTCTGGCGCGCGCTGGCGGGGGTTACAGCTCCTCGATGCGCAGCGCGACGGGCGTGCCTTCCATGACGCCGGTGGCGTTCAGCCCGTCGATCGCATGCTCCAGCATGGCCGAGGTGCATTTATGGGTCACGATCAGCACCGGTGCGATGCTGCTGTTGTGATCATACTGCCGCATCCGGTGGATGGAGATCCCGGCATCGCCAAGCGCCGCCGCCATTTTCGCCAGCGCGCCGGGTTTGTCCTGAAGCGCCAGACGCATGTAATGCGCCGCAGGCAGGCCGGCCTGGGCCGAGGGCGGCTCTTCCAGCGAGGTGGCGGGCTGGCCGAAGGTGGCGATTCTCAGCCCCCGGGCAATATCAAGGATATCCGCCATCACCGCGCTGGCGGTCGGGCCCTCACCGGCGCCGGGGCCGCGCAGCACCACCTGTTCAATGGAATCGCCTTCGATCACCACCATATTGGTGCCACCTTCCAGCTGACCCAGGGGCGAGCTTGCGGGCACCAGACAAGGCGTCATGCGCTGTTCCAGCCCGCGACCGGTGCGCTGTGCCACGCCCAGAAGCTTGATCCGATAGCCCATGTCGGCGGCGTGGCGGATGTCCTCGATGGCGATGCGCTGGATGCCTTCCAGCTTGACGTCGTCAAAGGCGGGTTTGGTGCCAAAGGCGATAGAGGCCAGCAGCGCCAGCTTGTGGCCCGCGTCGATGCCGCCCACATCCAGCAGCGGGTCGGCCTCCAGATAGCCGAGCTGCGCGCATTCCTCAAAGAGGGCGTTATAGCCCCGGCCGGTGGCCTCCATCTGGGTGAGGATATAGTTGCAGGTGCCGTTCATCACCCCCATGACGCGGGTGATTTCATTGCCCGCGAGCCCCTCGGTCAGGGATTTGATCACCGGAATGCCGCCCGCGACGGCGGCCTCAAAGCGGATCACCTGGCCCCTGGCTTCGGCCTGTTCGGCCAGCGCCTGACCGTGGATCGCCAGCAGCGCCTTGTTGGCGGTGACCACATCCTTGCCGGTCGCCAGCGCCGCTTCGGTGGCGGCTTTGGCCGCGCCCTCATGGCCGCCCATCAGCTCGACAAAGACATCAATGTCGTCGCGGGTGGCCAGCGCCACCGGGTCGGTCTCCCAGGCGTAGTCAGCGAGCGACACGCCGCGATCCTTGCTGGCATCGCGGGCCGAAACCGCCGTGATCACCACAGGCCGTCCGGTGCGCGCCTCCAGCAGGGCGGCATGACGGCGGATGATTTTCACCACGCCAATGCCGACCGTTCCCAAACCTGCAATCCCCAGTCGAAGCGGTTCAGTCATAGCGGGCGGTCCTTTTACCTGAGGGTCTGTGGGCGAGAATGATTTTCTGACGCCTTAGCCGCTCTGGCGCGGCGGCGCAATGTGGTTGCCGGAGTGGCGGTCATCGCGGGGGCGCTAGGGGGTGCGGTTGCGCAGCGCTTCGGCGCGGCGGCGCAGGCGCGCGGCGCGGGCGTCGAGGTCCTGCGTCAGCGCCGCGGTTTCCTCCTCGGGCAGCGGTTGCTGCGCCAGCGCGCTGTCCAGCGGCAAGAGCTTTGGGTAGGGCTGGTTGCGCAGCTCCGGCGAGATCCGGTTTTCCAGCTGCGGCACGCGGGTGCAGCCCGCCGCCGTGCAAAGAAGCAGGCCAAGGGCCAGAAGGGGCAGGCGCGGCCCAAAGTGGCGCAGCTGGGGTGAGGTCGGTTGCACGGTCAGGTCATCCAAGTTTCTGCAATGGCCTCTTGATGCACAAATGCGCCTGCGGGTACAAGGTGTCGCATCTTCCGCGCAAGATGGGTTTTATCTGAACAAATGTTCAGTTATTCTGTTTTTATGGCGCGTACCCAAGGTTCCCATTCCGACATCACCGGCCCCCGCATCCGCGCGGCGGCCCAGGAGCTGTTTGCCCGTCACGGCTATGCGGCGGTCTCCATGCGCCAGATCGCGGGGGCGGTCGGGGTGCAGGCCGGGGCGCTGTATAATTACACGCCGGACAAGCAGAGCCTGCTGTTTGACCTGATGCAGGCCCATATGGAGGATCTGCTGGCGGCCTGGGCGGATGAGGCAGCGCCGCAGGAGGTTCTGGGCCGGCTTGAAGGCTTTGTGCGCTTTCACATCCGCTATAACCTGGCGCGCCCGGATGCGGTCTTCATCGCTTATATGGAGCTGCGCAATCTGACGCCGGAGAATTTCGCCCGCATCGAGGACCGGCGCCGCGCCTATGAAGACCAGCTGGAGATCATCCTGAAGGCGGGGGTGGCGCAGGGGGTGTTTTTGGTTCCCGACACCAAGATCGCGGCGCTGGCGGTGATTGCGATGCTGAACGGGGTGCTGACCTGGTATCGCGACGGCGGACGGTTGTCGTTGCAGGAGGTGGAGACGCTTTATTGGGATATGGTGCGCAAGGCGGTTGGCGTCTGAGCCGGCAGGCGGTGATCCAGCGGAGCGCTTCCGCGCGCTTTTATTCCGCAAGGCGGCAGGTGATGGACCACAGCGGCCTGGTGGCTGGCGCGAATGTTTTTTAGATGTGCGTGCTGAGAAGGCGCTGAGGGGCAGGTCTGCCCTCCGCGCCGGTTTCAAGTTTATTTTGGGTCGGGCGCGTCAAGGGCAAGCCGCCCGATGGGCGGGGCCGCTGGCCCCCTTGACCCGGGAGGCGCTGTTGCGCTTTGCCTGCACATGGGAAATGCGGTTTTCCTGATTGGTGAGCGGGTTTTAAACGCCGCTCACAGGGGAAGGTGGGCACCGGTTTTCCCGATCAGTGAGCGGGTTTTATAAACGTCCCGTTGCGCAGCTCGGCGAAGGCTTTTTGCAGCTCGGCCTGGGTATTCATCACGATGGGGCCGTGCCAGGCCACCGGCTCCTGGATCGGTGCGCCGGAGATCAGCAGGAAACGCACCCCTTCGGGGCCAGCCTGAAGGGTGATCTCGTCACCGGTGCCAAAGCGGATCAGGGTGCGGTCGCCGGACATGTCGCGGATGTTGACCTCCCGGCCTGCCACCTCTTTTTCCAGCAGCACGCCGCTGGGGGCGGAGGCATCGGCAAAGGCGGCCTCGCCCTCGAACACATAGGCAAAGGCGCGGCGGTAAGTGTCGATCTTGAAGGTCTTTTTTACCCCCGCCGGCACGTAGACATCGAGATATTGCGGATCGGCGGCGATGCCGTCCACCGGGCCGGTCTTGCCCCAGAATTCGCCCACGATGATTTTGACGCGGGTGCCGTCGTCGTCGATGACCTCGGGGATTTCCTTGCCCTGGACATCCTGATAGCGCGGCGCGCACATTTTCTGGCTGCCGGGCAGGTTGCCCCAGAGCTGAAACCCATGCATCTGGCCGTTGATGTTTCCGGCGGGCATTTCCTGATGCAGGATGCCGGATCCGGCGGTCATCCACTGCACGTCGCCCGCGCCCAATGTGCCGACATTGCCGAGGCTGTCGCCATGTTCGACGGTGCCCGCCAGCACATAGGTGATGGTCTCGATGCCGCGGTGCGGGTGCCAGGGAAAGCCCTGGTCGTAGAAGGCCGGGTGATCGTTGCGAAAATCGTCAAACAGCAGGAAAGGGTCGAGCTCGCTCGGGTCCTGAAAGCCGAAGGCACGGTGCAGATGCACGCCGGCGCCCTCCAAGGTGGGCTGGGCGGCGCGGGTCTCCAAGATCGGACGCAGGGACATTTTGGCTCTCCTGATGAGATGGGGTTGGCTGATACAATAGGCGCAATCGCGGCTTTGCAATAGCTGCGCTGGCTCACCGGGCCTGTGCGCCAATGCAGACGCGCGCAGCCCGCGCGCCGCAGAAGGGGTGGCCAATCCGGGCCCGCGGTTGGGGCGCAAGGAAAAAGGGGGCTGTTCGGGCAGGGTGTTATTCGCTACCCCTGCAGCAGTGATCCGATGGAGTATCCCAATGAGCCGCCCGCACCACGCTGACGACATCCTTGCCACTGTTGAGGCCACGCCCCTGCGCCGGGTGCTGGGGGTGGGCATGTTGCTCGGGCTTGGCGGGCTGACGCTCTATGTGGCGATGTCGGGTGCGCCGGCGCTGGGGTGGCGGCTGTTCCTGCTGGCGGTTGCGGTGGGGGCGCTGTGGATGGGCTATCGCATGTGGCAGGCCACCGCCCATCGGCTGGAGCTGACCGCAGAGGGGCTGCGCTGTTCGGATGGCGAAGTGCTCATCCGCATTGCGGATCTGGAGCATATGGATCGCGGATTCTTTGCCTTCAAACCCTCCAACGGGTTCCTGATGCGCAGCCGGCAGGCCGGGGCGGGGCGCTGGTATCCCGGGCTCTGGTGGCGCATGGGGCGGCGCGTTGGTGTTGGCGGGGTGACGCCGGGATCGCAGACCAAAACCATGACCGAGATCCTCGCCGCGCTGATGGCCGAACGTGATATGGGCGAGCGCAACCAGCACTGACGGCCTTCTCGCGCAGAGCGGGAACAGAGGGCTTGACGCACGCGCGGCGCGGCCCTAATGCAGGGGCAAGGGCAGCAGACGCCCGCCGCCCGCTGGCCTTTGGCCTTGGTGAAGGTCTGTAGACATATCAGTCTTTGATCGTCTTTTCCGCATATCGCGCGGATGGCAATGCGGGTCCCATCTGTTTCGTCGCGACTATGCATGAGGAGATCGGGGATATGTCTGACACCCCTTCCAATCGTTTTCTGACCGGCCCGCTGGGGGCGGTCTACGCAAAAACCGCGCTGCCGATCATCTTTGTGATGAGCATGAATGGCTGCCTCACGGTGGCGGATGCGCTGTTTCTTGGCCATTTTGTCGGCCCCGAGGCGCTGGCCGCCGTGACGCTGATGTTTCCCGCCTATATGTTGATCGTGGCGCTGGCGACGCTGGTGGCCGGGGGCATGTCCAGCCGCCTTGCCCGTCACCTTGGCGCCGGGGATATCGACGCCGCGCGGGCGGATTATGCCGGGGCGCATGGCTTGGCGCTGGCCACGGCGGTGGGGCTGATGGTGCTGTTTGCCCTGTTTGGCGGGCCAATGACGCAGTTGGCCGCGAGGGGCGATGCTGAACTGGCCGCCATGGGTCATCACTATTTGCAGATCACCATCGGCTGCACGCCCTTGCTGTTTATCCTGTCGGTCAACTCCGACGCGCTGCGCAACGAGGGGCGGGCGGGGCTGATGGCGCTGATGAGCCTGTTGGTGTCGCTCTCCAATATCGGTTTCAACTACCTGCTGATCGCGGTGGCCCAGATGGGGGTGGCGGGCTCGGCCTATGGCACCGCATTGGCGCAGCTTCTGGCGCTGATCCTGATCATGGGGTTCCGACTGCGCGGCGAGACCCGGCTGCGGCCCAACGTGCTGCTGCGCCAGAGCCTGTTTGGCGGCTGGGGGCGGATGCTGGCGCTGGGCGCGCCGCAGAGCCTCAATTTCATCGGCCTGGCGCTGGGCTCGGCCGCGATCATGATGGCGCTGCAACGGGTGAATACCCCGGATTACACGCAGACGGTCTCCGCCTATGGGGTCATCACCCGGGTGATGACCTTTGCCTTCCTGCCGCTTCTCGGTCTGGCCCATGCGATGCAGAGCATCACCGGCAACATCTATGGCGCGGGGGATTTGCCCCGGGTGCGGCAGAGCCTGCGGTTGGCGCTGGGCCTGGCGCTGGTCTATTGCGGGGCGATGCAGGCGGGGCTGAGCTTTGGCGCGGCCTGGATTGGCGGGCTCTTTGTCCCCGATGCCGCCGTGATCAACGAGGTGGCGCGGATCCTGCCGACGGTGGTGGCGCTGTTTACCCTGGGCGGGCCCTTGATGATCGTTGCGATGTATTTTCAGGCGATCGGCGATGCGCTGCGGGCGGCGCTTCTTGGGTTGGCGAAACCCTATGCCTTTGCCCTTCCGCTGACCTTTATCCTGCCGATGCTGGTGGGAGAGCCGGGGATCTGGCTGGCCAGCCCCTGCGCCGAGGCGCTGCTGTTGCTGTTGACCCTGACGGTGTTGTGGCAGCTGCGCCGCCGCCCTGCGGTGGTGTCGCCCAAGGTGGAGGCGGGCCTATGAGCGGTTCTGTGAGACAGAGCGGGAGCGCGCCGCTGCCCAGCCTCGCCGAGGCCAAGGCCATGGCCCGGGAGCTGCGCCAGGCCCGCGCCGATGCGGGCGAGAGCCTGCGCCACAGCGCGGCGCTGGAACAGGTGGCGCGGGATCTTGGCTTTCGCGACTGGAACGGCTGCGCAGCGGCGCTGCAAACCCCGGCCCCGCGCGCCTATCGCGCCGGGGATCGGGTCGCCGGGCGCTACCTCTCGCAGCCCTTCACCGCGCGGGTGCTGCGGGTCGGCGCGGCGCAGGCCGGGGCGGGCTGGGTACGGCTGGATCTGGATCTGGATCAGCCGGTAGATGTGGTGCGCTTTGAGACCTTTTCGAACCTGCGCCGCCGCATCAGCGGGGTGATCGGCCCCGAGGGCTTCAGCCGCGAGAAAACCTCGGACGGAGTGCCGCATCTGGTGATCGAGACCCTGCTGGACTGAGCGCAGCCGTCACAGCGGTGACAGCACCGCTAGATGCTTTCGTCGCCGACGCCATCGTCATGGGCGCCGCCATCGCTGATCAGCTTGCCTTCATAGGCCACCTGAGAGGCAAAGCGGGGGCGGGTGAACACAAGGTTATAGATATTCTGGGTGGCCAGGCCGATGTTGAAGATCGGCGCCACGTCGTTCCAGGTCTCCACCACGATCACCCGCTCCTGATCCGGCATTGTCGGCAACTTATCCTCGACGGTTTCGACCGTGCCATCTGTCAGCACGTCCAAAAGCGCGCCGCGTTCCACCGACCAATCCACATAGTAGCGGTCATCGGCCTCGTCCCAATGCACCACGGAAATGCGCAGCGACATGCCGGTATCCTTGCGCACCAGCAATTTCCCCAGCTCATACATGCTGTTGATGTAGTCATCATTGAGCGCGGTCGTCTCGCGCGAGATCAGGTCGGAAATCGTATAGGCGGCCTTGGTGTTCACGGTGTCCTGCCGGAACAGGTCAAACAGCGTGTACATCGCCGCAAAGACCCCCAAAAGCAGCGGAAGATACAGCGCCGCTTCAATCGAGACACTGCCGTCGTCACGGTACCGGAAACGGCGCAGGGGAGCAGTCAGGATACGGAACATGGCTTACTTTGGCTCCTGAACAAAGGCGCTGGAGGCATAGAGGTGGATCCGCCCGTCACCGTCTTTCTGAAACGCTTTGCCAAGACCCCAACCGGGAAACAGCGGCGTTATGTTCAGGCAGGCGCGCAGGAACATCAGATCGTTGGAACCGCCATTCTTGAAGTTGATGAGCGGGTTGGATTCCTCGATGGATTCGATGCAATCCGGCGTCGCATCAACGCTGGTCCAGTTGAACGGATCAAGCTGCACCATCTCCAGTTTCAGCGAGGTCGCGCAGTTCCTGATGGTGCCGGAATAGTCGCAGATCCGGTCGCGAATTTCATCGTGCTGCATATTGCCGCCGGTGCCCAGGCGGATCTCGCGCACGGTCATATCCATGGCGCGCTCCAGCATGATCTGGCGCAGGTTGATCACCCCCAGTTCCACGGTGGAAAACAGGATCAGCAGCATCACCGGAAAGATGATCACGAATTCGATGGTGACAGCGCCATCCTGACGGCGGCGAAACCGGCGCAGGGTGGCGCGGATGCGGGACAGGGCGGCCATTATTCTGTCAACCTCAGCTGGCGGATGGCCGAGGCGATCGAGGCAAAGGCGTCCGCGATTTCCAGCCCCTTCACATCGTAATAATGAGAATCCGAGCTCGCGCATTTGAGCAGCACATCCTTGCCTGCCGCGGGGGCCTCAAACCCGATGGTAAAGACCATGATGCCCTGATCCTTGGCTGCCTGGCAGATTGCCTTGGTGCGGCTGTCCTTCACGCTGGTGCCGGCCGAGCCAAAGACGTCATAATACCATTTGTAGGCGGCCTGGGACTGGTTCATCCAGTCGTTGAACATGTAATACACATATTGCAGCGTCGATTTGGCATAGAGCGCATTGAACGAAAGCTCCTCGGCGCTGCCGGTTTCATTGGCATAATAGCCCGACTGACAGCCGTACCAACTGGAATAGGTGCAGACGTAGTAGCGATCCCTGCCAGCACCATAGGGGTGGTCTGACCACCGTTTCGCATTGTGCCAGTAATACCGGTTGTTGCGCTGGTCATAGGTCGAATAGACCGCTTCTTCCGGGTTGTACCAGACCCCCGACTTGCCGGACCGATAGCCGTTTTCGATGCGGTATTGCTCGGTGTTCTGGCCGTCGGTCATCAGCACCACCACCTTGAGCGTGTTGGTGTCGGTATAGGAAACGGGACGGTCGGCAAAGGAGGGGGCGATCAGCGGATCGGAACCAAGGGTCAGGTTGCTGATCACCGGCCGGGTGGAGGGATCCAGCAGCGCAACGCCCCATTTCATGCCAACATCAAGCGAGGTGTTGTCTGAGGGGCGAAAGTCGTCGATGTAGTCTTGCAGCCGCTGGACATCGTCCTCCAGCAGAACCGCCGTGCGTTCCGGGTTTTGCGCATGCGAGGCACAGACCGCGCGCCGCACCAGTTGATCGTGCTGGCGGTATTCTCTGCTGCCGTCCCAGATGGTGAAATGCATCGTGCGTTCGTAGGGCTGCGTCGTCGATAGCGCGGTGGTGTAGAAATCGGAATTCTCGAAGTTGAGACAGTAGGAATAATCCGCCTCGCCCGCGCCACCGGGCGTCGGCGCGTTGAGCTGGTCGATAAAGGCCGCAGGCATCGACACCTGGGTGGAATAGGGGATGATGGAAATCGACAGCGTGCCGTCTTCGGTATTGTCGGCCATCGTCTGGATGAATTCCTTGGCCGCCGACTTGAGGTTCACCAGCCGGTTGTTGCCCGACATCGACCCCGAGACATCCAGCACCAGCGAAATCTCGACATTGCCGATTTTCTCTTCCGCGGTTGCGGCGGCTTTCAGGGGCAGGGGGGAATCGTAATTGGCGAGTTTCATCCACATGGTGTCGAAATTCGCATCCACACTGGCCGACACCCGCTTGGAGGTCGGGGTGATTTCGGCGGTGGGCGTGCTGTAATAGTCGGCAAGATCGGCCTTGGTCATATAGTCACGGACCACGGCCGCCGGGGCCAGCGTCTGGTCCAGATCCGCCGCCGCCAGAACCGCCCGGTCCAGCGTGTATTGCAAATGGGTCCGGTCGCGCTCCAGCCGCACGATATCCATGCTGATACCGCCGATGGCCAACATGCTTATCAAGGTCCCGATCATCGGCTTTGCCAGCACGCCGCTTTCGTCGGCGCGGAACCGCGCCACGCTGCCTCGCAGGCGGAGCAGGGCTGAATGAGATCTGGTTTTTGCAGTCATGAGTGCAGTCTTTCCATCGGTCCCACCATCCCATCGGCGCCATTCTGGTCACAAGCCTAGGGCAGGGGTCTTGCGGACAGGTCTTCGCTCTTTAGGATTGATTGACAAAGATGGCCGAACTGCGGCAGCTCCGGGCCACAATTCGCTCATTTCCAGACAGTTTGATGTTAATCTGACCGGATGGTGAGGGCTGTTCCGTGATCCGCAACAATCGCCGCCACAGCAGATCTTCGCCGGTCCAAAAGCAGAGCGCGGCGGTTCTTTTTACGAAATGCTGATTCTTTATGCATAGTGTCCGAGAATAATGTCGCAGCGGGGCGGCTTCTCTGCATTAATGGGGAGGCACACGCACTGCATGAATCGTTTCGAAAGGACGGGATCATTCCATGAGCACCATTAAAGAACCAAGTTTTCGCGAGAGTGTGGACCTGATGTTCAACCGCGCCGTGGCGCTGATGGACCTGCCGCCGGGGCTCGAGGAAAAGATCCGCGTTTGCAACGCCACCTATACCGTGCGTTTCGGTGTGCGCCTGCGCGGTCAGATCCAGACCTTCACCGGCTATCGCTCGGTGCATTCCGAACATATGGAACCGGTAAAGGGCGGCATCCGCTTTGCGCCGGGGGTCAACCAGGACGAGGTCGAGGCGCTGGCGGCGCTGATGACCTATAAATGCGCCCTGGTCGATGCGCCCTTTGGCGGCTCCAAGGGCGGGCTTTGCATTGACCCGCGCGACTATGACGAGCACGAGCTGGAGCTGATCACCCGCCGCTTTGCCTACGAGCTGGCCAAGCGCGACCTGATCCACCCCTCCCAGAACGTGCCGGCGCCCGACATGGGCACCAGCGAGCGGGAAATGGCCTGGATTGCGGACCAATATGCCCGCATGAACACCACCGACATCAACGCCAAGGCCTGCGTGACCGGCAAACCCTTGAACGCGGGCGGCATCGCCGGGCGGGTCGAGGCCACCGGGCGCGGCGTGCAATATGCGCTGCAAGAGTTCTTCCGCCATGAGGAAGACAAGGCCAAGGCCGGGCTTTCCGGCACGCTGGATGGCAAACGCGTCATCGTGCAGGGGCTCGGCAATGTGGGCTATCACGCCGCCAAGTTCCTCTCCGAGGAGGATGGCTGCAAGATCGTTGGCGTGATCGAACGTGACGGCGGGCTGCTGGACGAAAACGGCCTGGATATCGAGGACCTGCGCGCCTGGATCTCCAAACATGACGGTGTCGATGGCTACCCCTCGGGGCGCTATATCAAGGACGGCGCCAAATATCTCGAAGAAGACTGCGACATCCTGATCCCGGCGGCGCTGGAAGGGGTGATCAACCTCTCCAACGCGGAGCGGATCCAGGCCAAGCTGATCATCGAGGCCGCAAACGGTCCGATCACCGCGGGCGGCGACGAGATCCTGCGCAAGAAGGGCACGGTGATCATCCCCGACATGTATGCCAACGCCGGCGGTGTGACCGTCTCCTACTTCGAGTGGGTGAAGAACCTGTCGCATATCCGCTTTGGCCGCATGCAGCGCCGCCAGGAAGAGGCACGCCACCAGCTGGTGGTCGATCAGCTGGAGGCCCTGTCGGAGAGCATGGGCAAGTCCTGGTCACTGGATCCCGCCTTCAAGGAGAAATACCTCAAGGGCGCGGGCGAGCTGGAGCTGGTTCGCTCTGGTCTCGATGACACGATGCGCACGGCCTATCAGGACATGCGGGAGGTCTGGCACGGCCGCGAGGACGTCACCGACCTGCGCACCGCCGCCTATCTCGTGTCGATCGGGAAAGTGGCCGGCAGCTATCGCGCCAAGGGGCTGTAACCCCGCCAAGAGATCCCGGGAGCGGTGCCACCGCCCCCGGACCGGCCCGCAACACCGCCTGGCGTTGCGGGCCTTTTTTG
>NZ_JAATOX010000036.1 GCF_011806385.1 Phaeobacter sp. HF9A
GTCATCCCTCTTTTCCTCCTTTTCCCGTATTTCCTCTCTTCCTCCTGGGTCAACTTCCATTGTCGACAGCGCATCCATGGCCGAGGTCAGACGGTTCTCAGCAGAGACCGCAAGATCCGACAGGATCGACAGGGTGGCGCTGTCCTCGGTTCCCGCCAGGGCAAGCGACACGCCAGACAACAGGTTGATCTCCGAGCGCACCTCCAGAAGAGTCTGCAAGGCGGTGAACTTGTTGTCCACCAGATCCAGCATCGTCTCTTCGATCACGGTGATGGTGTCCTCGCCCTGCATGGCGATATTGAAATAGGCTTCATCCGCGATCTCGATCAGACTGGATTGCAGGGCCGACACCAGCCCTTGCAGGTCGCCAATCATGGTCGCCGTGCGCTGTGTGGTGTCAAAAGCGGTCCCACGCGCCGCAATCAGGTTTTCAAGCATCTGATCAACCGCTGCATTGTCTTCCGCGAAATCTTGTCTGACATCCTCCGGCAGATTGGACACGACGGTGTCAAGATTTTGAAGTGAGCTCTCGACCTTGTCCTTGGCCGCTGTCAGCTCTGTGGCATTCTTTGACATCAGAACGGCAAGCATTGCATCTTTGGTCGCGGCGGAGGCCATCACGAGATCATTGCTGCGTGTCAACTGCGGCAGATCCCGCTCTGTCATGTCACCCATGCTCGACGAGACACGATCAAACGATTGATAGATCCCAAAGCCAGCCGCACCGACGGTTATCGCGATCACCATCAGGAGAACCGTGATTTTTCCGCGAATGCTGGAGAACACATTCAACCGGCGCAGGACTGTATGTAGGAAAGATCGAATCATAAGATCACCTATTTGAGGGTAACTTGCGGCCCTTCCCGCCCGGTGCCCGGGCGGGAAATCTTTTCATCGTGATCTGTGGCCCGCTAGATCTGCGGATCAAGTCGGCACCACACAGGAGATCAGGAATCCCCGGCAGCCGCGATGGGTTCAAAGCTGCCGTCGGCGGTGATGCGGGTCAGGAAGACATCATCCATGCCCTGGTTGTCATCCGCGCCAAAGGTCATGGTCACCCCGCCCAGATCAACCGTGGTCAATGCGGCCAGCGCCTCCAGGTAGCTTTCGCGGGTCAGATCCTTGCCGGCGGCCTCCAGCCCCTCGATGGCAAGACGGCCAACGATATACCCTTCCAGAGACACAAAACCGGGCTTTGCGGCGGCATCCACTGCGGCCAGCGCCTTGGTGTATTGCGCCACAACCGGCACGGATGCATCCCATGGGAAGGGCACAACCTGGCTCACGATGACGCCTTCACCGGCATCGCCAAGCTCCTGCGCCAGGGCTTCGGAGCCGACAAAGGAAATATTGACGAAGGTGGCATCCATTTTCATCTTGCGCGCCAGTTTGATGAACTCCGCCACCGGCTTGTAGGCACCGACCACCACAACGGCATCCGGCTTTGCCTTGCGGATATCCAGCAGCGCCTTTTTCACCGCCGTGGTATTGCGGGTGTAGGTGCCTTCCGCCGCGAGCGTCATGCCGCGCTTTTCCAGGGCCGCATTGACACCGGACAGACCGACACGGCCAAACCCGTCATCCTGATAGAGAATGGCGATGGATTTCATGCCCTGTTGATCGACCAGATAGTTGATCCAGGCTTCGGTTTCGGCGTTATAGGTGGCGCGCACGTTAAAGATATTGCCATGGCTTGCATCGCGCAGGAACCCGGCCCCGGTAAACGGGCCGATAAAGGGAAGCTGCGCTTCGGTGGCAATGGGCTGCGTCGCCGAGGAGGTCGGCGTGCCGACCGGGCCGATCAGCCCGATATGGTTGTTCTCATCCACCACGGTCTTGACCAGAGCCGCAGAACGATCCGGCTCGTAGCCATCGTCCATGGTGTCGAGTTTCAGCATCCGCCCGTGAACACCGCCTGCGGCATTGGCTTCCTCGAATGCTGCGGTGATCCCAAGCCGCATCCCCGTGCCAAGCGCCGCCGCCGGGCCTTCAAACGCAGCCACCTGCGCAAAGGTGACGCTGGCATCTGTGACACCTTGTTCGGCACTCGCAAAATGTGGAGATGCGAGCAACAAAGCGGCTAACAGGGATTTTCGAAAAAACATAATGAGCACTCCGAGGGGTTGGGTTCGTCAACACGTCAAAGCCTTCCCACTCCACCGTTAAATAAAAGATAATCCGCATATGTGGTGCAGGCATGCTTGCGCCTTGATACGAAGGCTTTGGAGCATCCGGGGATGTCTTGAACGCAAGATCGCCACTTAAATGTGCATCTTATCAACATGATATACGCCCATCCCACGCAGCTCAGACATCTTAAAATTGTTCGTAACAATGTTTGAGAAAGTCATAACAATGGTGCCGCATAAACCGCTGGCCTGGCGACAGCCGTGATCGCTTCATTCCCCCAAAGGCAGGCTTAAGCGGCCGCGGCAAACCATCTGGGCGCGGTGACAACTTCGATTCTCTCATGGCTCTCATCCCGCAAGGCGCCGCCACAGGCCGGGATCTGATCCGCGCCAAATCCGTGATCAACATCAGCGGGACTCGACTCTGATGCGTCAGGAATTTATTAAGAACAAAATGTGAACATTGGGCGTCTGAAATGTTTGAAGGAATCAGAAAACGTATCGTTTGCATGTGGTTTCCCCGGTTGGCCAGCGACCGGTTTCTACGGGCGCAACCTGTCGAGGGGCCGTTCGTTGTCACGCTCAAAGCCAACAATGCAGACCGCATATATTGCCTGAATGCCGCGGCAGAGCAGTCCGGCCTTGAACGCGGCATGAGCTTTGCCGATGCCCGCGCCTTTTGTCCGACGGTGATCAGCCAGCCCGCCCGGCTCGATCTCGATGCCCGGTTCCTGACCACCCTGCGCCGCTGGGCGATGCGCTACTGCCCCTGGGTGGGATATGAGGACCGCGACGGGCTGGTGCTTGATATCACCGGTGCCGCGCATCTTTGGGGCGGCGAGGCCGAGATGCTGGCGGATATGCGGTCGCGGGTGGCGCGCGCAGGTCTTGCGCTGCGGCTTGGGCTTGCCGACACTCGTGGTGCGGCCTGGGCGTTTGCGCATTATGGCCAGGGAGATCAGGCGCTTGCGGATCTGCCGGTGGCGGCCCTGCGGCTTGAGGAGAAAACAGTCACCGCCCTGCAACGTCTGGGGCTGCGCAGCATCGGGGCGCTGTCGGCCACCGCACGCGCGCCGCTGGCCCGCCGTTTCGGACCCGAGCTGATGATGCGGCTGGATCAGGCCCTGGGCCATATCTCTGAACCCACGGCCCCCGAAAGCGAGCCGCCGCATTACGCCGCCCGGATGAGCCTGCCGGACCCGATCGGCCTTGCGGATGATGTGATGGGGGTTGCCTCGCGCTTGCTCAGCCCGCTGTGCGACAAGCTCAAGGCGCAGGAGATGGGGGCGCGCAGGCTCTGCCTCACCCTGCGCCGCGTCGATCAGGGCAGCCAGCAGATCGAGCTGCGCCTTGCCGCGCCGATGCGCGATCCACACCGCATCCTGCCGCTGTTTGAACGCGGGGTCGGAGAGGTGGACGCGGGGTTTGGCATCGACCAAATCCGGCTGGAGGCGGTGGTGGTCGAACCGCTACCGGTGCAACAGATCAGCAGCCATCACGCTGGCGGAGGGGGCCGCGCGCCGGGGCAGCTGGATGATCTGATCACCCGTATCGGCACCCGCATCGGGTTGGAGAACATCCAGCGGTTCCTGCCCGCCGACAGCCACATCCCCGAGCGCGCCTTTTCCATTGCGCCCGCTGCCTATAGCAGGCCCGAGACGGGCTGGACCGCGCCCCGCCCGCGCCCCTTGCGCCTGTTTGCGCCGGAGCCGATCGCCGCCACCGGATCAAAGCCCCCCGAGCGGTTTCGCTGGCGCCGCATGCGCCTGACGACGGGACGCGCCAGTGGCCCCGAACGGATCGCGCCGGAATGGTGGCTGCCGGACGAGCGCTGGCGCTCGGGGGTGCGCGATTACTGGAAGCTGGACACCCGCGAGGGGCGGCGCCTGTGGCTGTTTTACACGCCGCAAAACCCCGGCTGGTTCGTCCAGGGAGAGTTCGCATGACCGAGGCTGTTCGCGATCATCACCCGGTGGCCCCCAGCCGACCTGAACATATGCTCCGGCCATATGGAACGGCGGGCTATGCGGAGCTTTGCGTGACCAGCAATTTCACCTTCCTCACCGGCGCTTCACACCCGGAGGAGCTGGTGCTGCGCGCCGCTGAGCTGGGTCTGGACGCCATCGCCATCACCGACCGCAATTCGCTGGCCGGAGTGGTACGGGCCTATTCCGCGCTCAAGACCCTGCGCGAGGAGGTCTCCCAGGCGCTGCGGGTGCGCTCGTCGCATCAGGTTGATCCCTGTTCACGACAGGAGGTTGGCCGACCGCAAGACCTGCACATGTCCGGGGCCACCCATCTGCCCAAGCTCATTGTCGGCAGCCGTCTTGTGCTGCGCGATTGCCCGGTCGAATGGCTGGCCCTGCCCACGGATCGCGCCGCCTATCACCGGCTGTCGCGGCTGTTGACCCTTGGCAAACGACGGGCGGAGAAGGCGGAATGCCACCTTGACCTCAGCGATCTGGAGGCGGGCTGTCAGGGCATGATCCTGATCGCCCTGCCGCCAGCGGATCTCAGCCCCGCGCGGGGCGCGATCCAGCGGCTCCAACATCGCTTTCCCGGCCATGTCTTTCTGGGCGCGGCACCGCGCTATGATGGTTCGGATCAGGCCTGGTTCGATGCCTGTGCCGCGCTGGCCCTGCGCTGTTCGACGCCGATGGTGGCGGTGGGCAATGTGCTGATGCATCACGGGCGGCGGCGCAAACTGGCCGATGTGCTGACCTGCCTGCGCGAAGGGGTCACCATCGACCAGATCGGCACAAGGGCACTGCCCAATGCCGAACACCGGCTCAAGGGCGCATCCGATATGGCGCGGGTCTATCACCGCCACCCTGGCGCTCTCAAACGTACGCTGGAGATCGCCGCGCGCTGTGGTTTTGACCTCTCGGAGCTGAGCTACGAATACCCCGACGAGATGTCCGAGGGAGAGCCCCCCCAGGCACGGCTCGAACGGCTGGCGCAGGACGGCGTGAAACGACGTTACCCCAATGGGGCGTCAGAGCGCGTGCATCACCTGATGGAAAAGGAACTGTCGCTGATTGGCGAGCTGCACTATGCGCCCTATTTCCTGACCGTGCATGACATCGTGCAGGAGGCCCGTAGGCGCGGCATCCTGTGCCAGGGGCGCGGCTCGGCGGCCAATTCCATCCTCTGTTACCTTCTGGGCATCACCGATGTCAGCCCCGACATGATCGGCATGGTGTTTGAACGCTTTATCTCGCGCCATCGTGGCGAGCCGCCCGATATCGACGTGGATTTTGAACATGAGCGGCGCGAAGAGGTGATCCAGTGGATCTATGAGAAATATGGCCGCCACCGCTCCGGGCTTTGCGCCACGGTGATCCATTTCCGCAGCCGCGCCGCGATCCGCGAGGTCGGCAAGGTCATGGGTCTGTCCCAGGATCTGACGGCGCGGCTCTCGGGTGATATCTGGGGCATGTCCAACGCCGGGATTGATCTGGACCGGGTTCGGGAGCTCGGCCTTGATCCGACAGATCTGCGACTGGTGCAGACGCTTGAACTCATCGGCGAGATCATCGGCTTTCCGCGCCACCTGAGCCAGCATGTCGGCGGCTTTATCATCACGCGCGGCCGCCTGGACGAGCTCTGCCCGATCGAGAATGCCGCGATGGAGGATCGCACGGTGATCGAATGGGACAAGGATGACATCGACGCGCTGGGTATTCTCAAGGTCGATGTGCTCTCCTTGGGCATGCTCACCTGCCTGCGCAAGAGCTTTGATCTCCTGGCCACCCACGAGCAAACCCGGCTGACCCTCGACACCGTACCGCCGGAGGACCCGGCCACCTACAAGATGCTGCAACGCGCCGATGCGGTGGGGGTGTTTCAGGTCGAAAGCCGCGCGCAGATGAACTTCCTGCCCCGGATGCTGCCAAAGGAATTTTACGATCTGGTGATCGAGGTCGCCATCGTGCGCCCCGGCCCCATTCAGGGCGGCATGGTCAAACCTTATATTCGCAGACGGCAAGGATTGGAGGCGCCCGAACCCTTTGGCCCCGCCCTCGAAGAGGTGACGCGCAAGACGCTCGGCGTGCCGCTGTTTCAGGAACAAGCCATGCGGATCGCAGTGGTGGGGGCGGGCTACACCGCAGAAGAGGCCGACAAGCTGCGCCGCTCTCTGGCCTCGTTCCGGCGCATGGGCACCATCGGCGAACATCGCGACCGCTTCGTGCAGGGCATGTTGAAAAACGGCTATGCGCAGGACGTGGCCGAGGCCTGTTTTGCCCAGATCGAGGGCTTCGCCGATTATGGCTTTCCCGAAAGCCACGCCGCCGCCTTTGCCCTGCTGACCTATGTGTCCTCCTGGTTCAAATGTCATCACCCCGCGATCTTTGCCTGCGCGCTGCTGAATTCCCAGCCGATGGGATTTTACGCCCCCGCGCAGATCGTGCGCGACCTGCGCGACCACGGGGTGGAGGTTCGGCCTGTCTGCGTGAACCGATCCGATTGGGACAACGCGCTGGAGCGGCGTGCAGATGGCTCCCTGGCGCTCCGGCTTGGTTTTCGCCAGATCAAGGGCTTTCGCGAGGAGGACGCCCATTGGATCAAGGAGGCCCGCGGCAATGGCTATCAAGATCCCGAGAGCGTCTGGCTGCGCGCGGGCGTTGCCCCCACGGTTCTGGAACGGCTGGCCGAGGCAGACGCCTTCATCGGCATGGGGCTGACGCGGCGCGATGCGCTCTGGCAGGTCCGCGCGATCCGCGCCCCCAAACCGCTGCCGCTGTTTGCTGACCCGCTGGATGGCGAGGGCATTCGCGAGCCGCACTTCACCCTGCCGAATATGCATCTGGGCGAAGAAGTGGTGGAAGATTACGTCGCCCTGCGCCTGACCCTGCGCGCCCATCCGATGGAGCTTTTGCGCGCAACACTCCCCGGCCTGACCCCGCATGACCGCCTGATCGACGCCCCCCTCCGCCGCACCAGCGTCTGTGGCCTTGTGATCACCCGGCAACGCCCGGGCACGGCATCGGGGGTCATTTTCCTTACGCTCGAAGATGAGACCGGCGTCTCAAATGTGGTGGTCTGGCCCAAGGTCTACAAACGCGACCGGCGCAGCGTTATGGGCGGGCGGCTCCTCCGCGTTACCGGCCGGCTGGAGCGTGAAGGCATCGTGGTGCATCTGATCGCCGATCAGATCGAGGATCTGTCGCATAAGCTCGCGGATCTGGGTCACCCGCTGGATGACGCCGTCGGCATCACCCAGCCGCAGGCCGATGATGCCCCCCGACCACGGCGCAGCGGCACCCAACCCACCGCCCGCCACCCGCGCGAACAGGCCAAACGACTGTTTCCAAGCCGCGATTTTCATTGATCCCCTCGGGCACGGATCAGGCCATTCCTTCTTCTAACCCGAAATATCCCGGAGCGCGAGGCAGCGCCTCGCATGCACCACCTTGCCAAGCGCACCGACGGGCCCTAAGGTCCACCCTACCTCGGGGTGCGTCCGAAAAGACGCTGAGATGCCAGTGAGCGAACCCGTTGAACCTGAACCGGATCATACCGGCGGAGGGAAGGTTATTGATCAGCAGGCGCATGATGCCCTGATCTCCTCCTTGCCTGATGCCGCATTGGAGGACGCAATGAAACCTCTCCTTATGACGTGCAGCCTCGCCAGCACGTTTCTCGCCACCACCGCCATGGCCGACCTGCCGAAGCTGGTGGTCTATACCTACGACAGCTTCGTGTCGGAATGGGGCCCCGGCCCGGCCGTCGAAAAGGCCTTTGAGGCCAGCTGCGGCTGTGATTTGAAATTTGTCGGGGCCGGCGACGGCGCCGCCCTGCTGGCGCGGGTCAAGCTGGAAGCTGCGCGCTCTGATGCCGATGTTGTGCTGGGGCTGGACACCAACCTGACCGCTGCGGCGCGAGAAACCGGCCTCTTTGCGCCCGTTTCGGTTGCGGCGGATTACGCGATGCCGCTGGCTTGGAAGGACGAGATGTTCGTCCCCTATGATTGGGGCTATTTTGCATTTGTGCACAATGCCGACGCGGCCGCCCCCACGAACTTCAAGGCCCTGGGCGACAGCGACACCAAGATCGTGATCCAGGATCCGCGCTCCTCAACACCCGGGCTGGGTCTGCTGCTCTGGATCAAGGCCGCTTACGGCGATGAGGCCCCCGCCATCTGGGACAGCCTGAGCGACAATATCGTCACCGTCACCAAGGGCTGGTCCGAAGCCTATGGGCTTTTTCTGGAGGGCGAGGCCGATATGGTGCTCTCCTATACCACCTCGCCCGCCTATCACCTGATCGCCGAAGAGGACGACAGCAAATCCGCCGCCCTGTTCGACGAAGGCCACTACATGCAGGTCGAGGTCGCGGGCAAGTTGGCGGCCAGCGATCAGCCGGAGCTGGCGGATCAGTTTCTGGCCTTCATGGTGTCGGATGACTTCCAGTCGATCATTCCGACGACCAATTGGATGTATCCCGCCGTGACGCCCGCCGAAGGGCTGCCGCAGGGGTTTGAAACCCTTGTAAGCCCGGAGAAAGCGCTGCTTTTGTCCGCAGATGAGGCCGCAGCGGTGCGGCAGGGTGCATTGGACGAATGGCTCAGCGCGCTCAGCCAATAAATCTGCGACCGGTCGCGACATGGCCCGGAACCTGCGCCGCCCTTGGGGTGGCGCTTCTGGTTCTGGGCACATTGGCCGCCGTGGCCCTGCGGGCCGAGGGCGGGCGCGGGTTCGGGGCTGCCGATTGGGCGGCCCTGCGCTTCACCCTGATCCAGGCGAGTCTTTCGGCACTGTTCAGTGTCGGACTGGCGGTGCCGGTCGCGCGGGCCCTGGCGCGGCGGCGCTTCATCGGGCGGCGGATCCTGATCACCCTGCTTGGCGCGCCCTTCATCCTGCCGGTGATCGTCGCCATTCTCGGCCTGCTAGCGGTCTTTGGCCGCTCCGGCTGGCTCAGCGATCTGCTGGGGTTCGTGGGATTGGCACCGGTGCAGATCTACGGGCTGCACGGGGTGGTGATTGCGCATGTGTTTTTCAATCTTCCGCTGGCGACGCGCCTGATCCTGCAGGGCTGGCAGGAAATCCCGGCAGAGCGCTTTCGTCTGGCGGCGCAGCTCGATGCCGGGCCGCGCGCCATGTGGTCCCTGCTCGAAGCGCCGATGCTGCGTCAGGTGCTGCCGGGCGCCCTCGCGGTGGTCTTTGCCATTTGCCTGTCGAGCTTTGCCGTGGCGCTCACCCTGGGCGGTGGCCCCCGTGCCACGACGCTGGAGCTGGCGATTTATCAGGCGTTTCATTTTGATTTTGATCTTGGCCGGGCGGCCATGCTGTCAGCGGTGCAACTTGTCCTGACCGTGGTGGCGGCGCTTCTGGCCCTGCGCGTACCGCCGGGCGAAGGATTTGGCGCCGGTCTCGACCGGGCGGTGTCCAGGTGGGACGGCAGCGGGCGCAGAACACGCCTGTGGGATGCCAGCTGGATCTGCCTCGCGGCGCTGTTTCTGATGCTGCCCTTGTTGGCGGTGTTGCTCTCCGGGCTGCCCGGGCTTTTGTCCCTGCCCGCCTCGGTCTGGCGCGCGGCCTGGGTCTCGGTGCAGGTGGCGGCGCTGAGCACCCTGCTGCTGGTCTCGATCGCACTGCCGCTGGCAACAAGCATCGCCTTGGGGCGTAAGGCACTGGGCGAGGTGGCCGGGCTCCTTGGGCTGGCAGCCTCGCCTTTGGTGATCGGCACGGGGCTTTTTCTGCTGATCTATCCGATCGCGGAGCCTGCTGCGTTGGCGCTGCCGGTGACGGCGCTGGTCAATATGGTGATGGCGCTGCCCTTTGCGCTGCGCATTCTGGTGCCCCGCATGCGGCAGGTGATGAACCAAAGCGCCCGGCTGGCCCTTGCACTGGATATGCGGGGCCCTGCTGTCTGGCGCCGGGTGATCCTGCCGCGCTGTCGGGCGCAGATCGGCTTTGCCGCCGGGTTGACGGCGGCGCTGTCGCTTGGCGATCTGGGGGTGATTGCGCTGTTTGCGGACCCGGAGGTCGCAACCCTGCCCTTGCAGGTCTATCGCCTGATGGGGGCCTATCGGATGCAGACGGCGCAGGGCGCTGCCTTGCTGCTCTTTGCCCTCTCGATGGGGGCGTTTTGGCTATTGGACCGAGGAGGGCGCTATCATGCTGAGGCTTGACGCCATCGACATCAACAAGGGCGGGTTTCGCCTCTCCGGGGATGTACAGATCTCAAAGGGCACGCGCGTTGCGGTCATCGGTCCCTCTGGCGCGGGGAAATCGACCTTGCTGGAGGCGCTTGCGGGATTTCAGCCCCTGACGGGTGGGCGGATCCTGTGGCAGGGCGAGGACCTCGCCCCGCTGAGCCCCGGCAAGCGCCCGATGGCGATGCTGTTTCAGGACGGCAACCTGTTTCCGCATCTGACCATTCGCCAGAATGTACGTCTTGGCATTGACGCCAACCGGCGCTTGACCGCTGAGGAAGAGACTCGCGTGACGGAGGCCCTCGCCCGGGTCGGGCTGGCCGGGCTGGAAGAGCGCAAGCCCGCTGCCCTCTCTGGCGGACAACAAAGCCGGGCGGCGCTGGCGCGTGTGCTGGTGCAGGGGCGCGATCTCTTGTTGCTGGATGAACCCTTTGCAGCGCTGGGGCCGGCGCTTAAGGCAGAGATGCTCGATCTGGTGGCCGAAATCGCGACGGAAAGCGGCGCGACGCTCCTGATGGTCAGCCATGACCCACAGGACGCGCGCCGGATCGCGGATCAGGTTGTGTTGGTGGCGGATGGGAAAATCCATACCGCGGCACCGACGGCGGAGCTGTTGGACAACCCGCCCCCGGCCCTTCGCGCCTATCTGGGCACCCCGGCGGCGATTTGATCCTCTCCTTGGTATTTTTTGCGATAGCCCATTTCCATCGACGCATCGGTCTCGCTAGGGTTGCACCATCAAGAGAAGGTGACTGCCATGAAGCTCTATTATTCCCCAGCCTCGCCCTTTGTGCGCAAAGTGATGCTGGTTCTCCATGAAACCGGACAGATCACTGACGTTGACGTGCTGCCGGTCCAAACCTCGGTCACCCACCCCGATGCCGGCCTGGCGGCCAGCAACCCGCTGGCAAAGATCCCGGCGCTGACGCGCGACGGTGGCCCGACACTCTATGACAGCCGGGTGATCTGCGAGTTCCTGGATGAGCGCGCCGGAGGGGCACTCTACAAGGGGGGCTGGGATATAAAGGTGCTGGAAGCGACAGCGGACGGTATTGCCGATGCGGCGGTTTTGATGGCCTATGAGACCCGCATGCGCCCCGAAGACAAACAATGGGACGCCTGGATCGAAGCACAGCGCAGCAAGATACTCGGCGCTTGCGCGGCGGTGGAAGCGCGCTGGATGCCCACGCTGACAGGGCCGTTGAATATCGGTCAGCTCGCGATGGCGGCGGCGCTGGCCTATGTCGATTTTCGCCACCCGAATGCGGGTTGGCGGGAGGGAAACCCGCAGTTGAGCGACTGGCTGCTCGCCTTCGAATCGCGCCCCTCGATGGTGGCGACTCGCGCAGAAGCCAGCTGAGTCCGGTTTCACAGAGTGTTAAACAGCATATGCCAGATAGGAGCTCATCACCCCCGGGAAGACGCAGCAATGCAACGGTTCGATGAAAGAATACCACTCTCGGGCCTACCTGCGCGGCTTTGACCGCTAGACGAACCCGGTTTGCATCGCTAGACACGCGGCTGAGTCACCGCATTGTGAGCGCGGTGCAAGCGCATGTTTGCCCTAAACGGGCGCTGGAATTGGAGAAAACCTCGTGTCCCACGCAGAAGACCACGAAGGAACCCGGAGAGATTTCCTCTACTACGCCACTGCCGGCGCCGGGGCAGTCACCGCGGGTGCCGCTATTTGGCCCCTGGTCAACCAGATGAATCCCTCGGCGGATGTTCAGGCCCTGTCCTCGATTATTGTCGATGTGTCAGGTGTAGAGGTCGGCACGCAGCTGACGGTCATGTATCTCGGAAAGCCGGTGTTCATTCGCCGCCGTACCGAGAAAGAGATCGAAGAAGGCCGCGCGGTGAAAATGGAAGAGTTGGTCGATACCAATTCGGAAAACGCCAACAAGCCCGGGACCGACGCGGACGATATCAACCGCACGCTTGACGACGCCGGCGAATGGCTGGTGATGATGGGTGTGTGTACCCACCTCGGCTGTGTGCCTCTGGGCAACAACTCCGGTGATTTCGACGGCTGGTTCTGCCCCTGTCACGGGTCGCACTACGACACCGCTGGGCGTATCCGCAAAGGCCCCGCACCGCGGAACCTTCCCATCCCGTTGGCTGAGTTCACCGACGCAACCACCATCAAGCTGGGATAAGGAGCCGCGCGCATGTCTGGAATTCCCCACGACCATTACGAGCCGAAGACGGGCGCCGAGAAGTGGCTGCACAGCCGCTTGCCCATCGTCGGCCTGATCTATGACACCATCATGATCCCCACCCCGAAGAACCTGAACTGGTGGTGGATCTGGGGCATCGTGCTGGCCTTCTGCCTGGTGCTGCAAATCGCCACCGGTATTGTTCTGGTGATGCATTACACGCCGCATGTGGATCTGGCCTTTGCCAGCGTCGAGCACATCATGCGTGACGTGAACGGCGGCTATATGCTGCGCTATCTGCACGCCAACGGTGCGTCGCTGTTCTTTGTTGCCGTCTATATCCACATCTTCCGCGGTCTGTTCTACGGCTCCTACAAGGCCCCGCGTGAGGTCACCTGGATTGTCGGCATGCTGATTTTCGTGCTGATGATGGGTACCGGTTTCATGGGCTACGTTCTGCCCTGGGGTCAGATGTCCTTCTGGGGCGCGACCGTGATCACCGGCCTGTTCGGCGCCATCCCGTTCATTGGCGAACCGATCCAGACCTGGCTCCTTGGTGGGCCGGCCGTGGGCAACGCCACCCTGAACCGCTTCTTCTCGCTGCACTACCTGCTGCCCTTCGTCATCGCGGCGCTGGTGATCGTGCACATCTGGGCCTTCCACACCACCGGCAACAACAACCCGACCGGTATTGACGTGCGCAAGGGCTCCAAGGAAGAAGCCAAGAAAGACACCCTGCCCTTCTGGCCCTACTTCGTGATCAAGGATTTCCTTGGCCTCGCGATCGTGCTGGTGGTGTTCTGGGCCGTCGTTGGCTTCATGCCGAACTACCTTGGCCACCCGGACAACTACATCGAAGCCAACCCGCTTCAGACCCCGGCGCATATCGTGCCCGAATGGTACTTCCTGCCGTTCTACGCGATCCTGCGGGCGTTTACATCCGAAGTGTGGGTGGTGCAGATCGCCTCCTTCGTCACCGGCGGTATCGTGGATGCGAAGTTCTTTGGCGTGATTGCCATGTTCGGTGCGATCGCCGTAATGGCGCTGGTGCCTTGGCTTGACACCTCCCGCGTGCGCTCGGGCAAGTATCGCCCGCAGTTCAAGTGGTGGTTCCTGCTGCTGGTCATCGACTTCTTTGCCCTGATGTGGCTGGGGGCGATGCCTGCGGAAGAGCCTTATGCGTCGTTCTCGCTGATCGCATCCGCCTATTGGTTCGGCTACTTCCTGGTGATCCTGCCGCTCTTGGGTGTGATCGAAAAGCCGGAGGCGATGCCTGCCACCATCGAAGAGGATTTCGAAAGCCATTATGGCAAGAAATCCGAAGCTACTCCTGCTGAATAAGAAGAAGGACAGCTACCCATGTTCAAGAAACTTGTAACCGGTGCTGCCCTTGCTCTGGCACTTCTCCCGGCCGCATCCTATGCGTCCGGGGAAGGTGGGCATGTGGAGGATTTCGCCTTCTCGTTTGAGGGCCCCTTTGGCACCTATGATCAAAACCAGCTGCAACGCGGCCTGCAAATCTTTACCGAGGTTTGCGCGGCTTGCCACGGGCTGAAGCAGGTTCCGATCCGCACGCTCGCGGATGAGGGCGGCGTTGGTCTTCCCGAAGACCAGGTGCGCGCCTATGCCGCCGGGAACTTCGAGGTGTTTGACCCCGAGCTTGACGACTTCCGTCCGGCAAAACCGGTGGATCACTTCCCGGAAAACAATGGCGTCGGCGCCCCGGACCTCAGCCTGATGGCCAAGTCCCGCGCCGGTTTCCACGGCCCCTATGGTCTGGGTATCAACCAGATCATCAAGGGCATGGGCGGACCGGAGTATATTGCCTCGCTGCTGGCTGGCTACACTGGCGAGACCAAGGAAGAAGCGGGCACCACCTTCTATGAGAACCACGCGTTCCCGAGCGGCTGGATCTCCATGCCGCCGCCGCTGGCCGGTGAGGATGTGGAATTCGCCGATGGTCATTCCAACGAGCTGCATCACGAGGCGCAGGACGTTGCGGCCTTCCTGATGTGGGCCGCCGAGCCGAAGATGATGGCACGTAAACAAGCCGGTTTTGTCGGTGTGCTGTTCCTGGTCGTCCTGTCGGTCCTGCTCTATCTGACCAACAAGCGCATCTGGGCCCCGCACAAGGGCAAAAAATCGCACTAAGCGGACTGACATATCCTGGATAGAGAAACCCCCGGGCCGAAAGGCACGGGGGTTTTTTCATGGTCAACTCGACGCCGCACGAGGGTGTTTTCGCCAGACCATCACACTGAACCTGATCGCCTCAACGGTTCCGGCTGAGGACGTAAATGGGTGGTTCTAGCGGTGGTCGTCAGTTGGTTGAAAGTAATCGAAGGTGAGAATCAAAGCCCCCGATGCGACCTCGGATCGGGTCTGATCCATCACCTCTTCCCGCAACGTTGCCATTTCTTCATCAGTAAGCTCCGGCAATAGGGTGTCTCCAAAACCATACTTTTGAACCGTATCGTTAGAAGCTTTGATCGATCTGTCGATCTCGGAAACCCGAACATCCACGTAGCGATTTAGAAGCATCTCTTCCCGCTGCGCTTCCGTAGTATTGTCAAGGTACTCTTGGGTTATCCCTTTTCTGAAGGTGTGTGGCTCGTCAAGATCCACAAAGTAAGTCATGTACTGCAAACCTTGTGCCCGCCCGCCAAACATAACGTCCTCATGGTCCATGACAGCATGGGTGGCGAAGCTGAAAAGATCCTCATCCTCGGTCAACGCACGCCCGATGGTTGCCTCCACGCGGGATTGAAACTCCTCTTTCATCGCGACCAGTTGGGTATCTCTGATGCCCTTGAGGTCCGACATCACGGTGCCAAGAAGGTCTCCACCGGCGCGTTCGGTATAGGAGGGACCCTCATAGGTCAGCGGCGCGCGTTCTGCTGTCGCTCCGGTCGCACTGCGTGGGTCTGCGTAAGTCCCGATAAAATCTGGATTTATGGAGGGACGGTATGTGCTGGCCGAATCCTGCGGAACCGGAGCCTGCGCTGTCTCTGTCACCGTTCCTGTGCTGGCGATGGCAGTGTATTTGGCCGCGTCTGCGCCCTTTGTGCTCGACGTATCGAGAGAAAGCAGGGGGGGGTATCGGGGCGCTCGAAAGTTGCGCCGAACAGCGCCAATGTGTGGCTGCTGAGGGAAGCATTGATCTGCATGTGAATATCCTCAGGTCAAAAGAAAATGAACTTGCAGACAGCTTGGCTGAGTGGGGTTAAAATTCAACAACCTCAGGGAGAAGAAGTGAGTTGAATTAAAGCTATTCCCTGCTGCGCGCGCGGTTGCGCGATCTGCGCAGAGAAAATTCACGATAGATCGCAGCAACCTCCAGGGGAGACGATCAGGACGCAAAAAAATTCGAGCTTGGGCTGGCCTTATGAAAGCAGGAAAGGACCTCTGCCGCGTTCTGCGTGGGCGCCGCCGCGCCATCCAGCACGAGGTCGTAGGACAGCCCGTGATGCACCGAGTCGTGGTCGCGGGCGGCACTGCCCTTTGGGCGATCACCGCGCCTGGTTTCGCGCGCGTTGAGCGTCCCTAGAGCGGTATGGAGCCCGACAAAGAGCACCTCATGCGGGCGGAGGAGCTTTTGCAGCTCCCCATGCCAGCCTGGCGTATCAAGGATATGCTCGACGATCAGATCGTTGCCCGCATCGGCAAAACCCGCAATAGCGCGATGAAAGCCGGAAAAGAACGCAGGGCGCGCGCTTGGCCAGTCCGGGTAGGTCTTGGCATCCCAGGCGCCGCTGTCGCGCAGATGGTCGATGGAGAGATGCAGGAAGGGGCGACCCGCCTGTTTGCGGATCTCAGCCGCCAGAGTGGATTTGCCGCTGCTGGAGGCCCCGTGCAGAAACAGGATAAGCGCCATATCGGGCCTCCCTTGGCGTCAGGTGGTGAGCTGGCCGCCGCTGACCCCGGTGATGGTTGCGGTGAGCAGCGCGCCCTCGGTCCGGGGCGCGGCAAAAGAGACCTCGGTGAACTGTTCCGTGCGGCCCATATGGGGATTTTCCATCAGGATGCGATGGGTCTGCCCCACCTGCGCCGCGAGATGTTTTTCGACCTGCGCATCGCCCGCCGCGCGCAGGCGGGCAGCGCGGTCCTTGATGACATTGCCATTGACCTGGTTCGGAATCTTGGCCGCCGGGGTGCCCTCGCGCTTTGAATAGGGGAAGACATGCAGCCAGGTCAGGTCGCATTCGGTCACCAGCTTGAGTGAATTTTCGAAATGCGCCTCTGTTTCGGTGGGAAAGCCGGCGATGATATCAGCGCCAAAGGTCATTTCGGGGCGCAGCTTGCGGGCTTCCTCGGCAAAGCGGATGGCGTCATCGCGCAAATGCCGCCGCTTCATCCGCTTCAGGATCATGTCGTCGCCATGTTGCAGCGATAGATGCAAATGCGGCATCAGGCGCGGCTCGGTCGCAATGGCCTGCATCAGGTTCTCGTCCACCTCGATGGAATCAATCGACGAGATCCGCAGGCGCGGCAGATCCGGCACCAGTTTCAGTATTCGCATCACCAGATCGCCGAGCTTCGGCGTTGCGGGCAGATCCGCGCCCCAACTGGTGAGGTCAACCCCGGTCAGCACCACCTCGTTATAGCCCTTGTCGACCAGTCGCTTGATCTGATCCACCACGACCCCCGCCGGCACCGAACGCGAATTGCCGCGGCCGTAGGGGATGATGCAGAAGGTGCAGCGGTGATCACAGCCGTTTTGCACCTGTACATAGGCGCGGCTGCGGGTGCCAAAGCCGTCGATCAGATGGCTGGCGGTCTCGGTCACCGACATGATGTCATCGACCAGCACCTTTTCCGTGGTGCCGATAAAGTCCGGCCCCTTGGCCATCCGTTGCCAGGTCTCGGGTCGCATCTTCTCGCTGTTGCCGATGACCTGGGTGACCTCGCTCATGGCGGCAAAGGTCTCGGGCTCGGTCTGTGCGGCGCAGCCGGTGACGATGATCGGCGCATCGGGGTTTTCCCGGCGCAGCTTGCGGATTTCCTGCCGCGCCTTGCGCACCGCCTCGGCGGTGACGGCGCAGGTGTTGACCACCACGGCGTTCTCCAGCCCGGCCTGGCGGCTGAGCTCCTTCATCGCCTCGGTCTCATAGGCGTTGAGCCGGCAGCCGAGGGTGGTAAATTTGGGCGCGCCGCTCACGATGTCAGGCTTTCCACGAACTGGCGGGTGAAGCTGCCGCTCGCGACATGCATGGTCGGCCCGGTCATCCAGACGCCATCCTCGCGCCAGTCGATCCAGAGGGTGCCCCCATCCAGATCAATACGCACCTTGCGCCCTGTGAGGCCCCTGCGCGCCGCTGCGACGGCAGTGGCGCAGGAGGACGACCCCGAAGCCAGCGTGACTCCCACACCGCGTTCCCAAACCCGCATGCGCAGATGGTCCGGCGCGACGACATGCGCGACCTGCACATTGGTGCGCTCGGGGTACAGCGGATGATGTTCATAGCGCGGTCCGAACTCCTGCAACGGGATCAAATCCGCATCCTCCACAAAGAAGGTGCAATGGGGGTTGCCCATGCCGGTGGCCGTTGGCCCACCCTCGATCGGGAGCTCCAGCGTATCCATATCCTCGGCAAGGGGAATCTCGTCCCAGCTGAGCTGCGGCGCCCCCATATTGACCGATGTCAGCCCCTCGCCCGCATCCCGAGCGAACAGGCTGCCGCGCTGAGTCGTAAGATGCAGTTCGCTTTTGCCCGTTTGCTCCATCAGGAAACGCGCGATGCATCGGGTCGCATTGCCGCAAGCCGCCGAGGTGGAGCCATCGGCATTGTAAAAGATCAGATGCGCATCAGCTGCGTCTGCCTCCTCGATCACCGCGAGCTGGTCAAAGCCCAGGCCGAACTGGCGATGGGCGATTCCCTTGATCAGGGCGGGCGTCAAAGCGATGTCTTGCGTACGGGCATCCACGACAACAAAGTCGTTTCCAAGCCCATGCATTTTCATGAACGGCAACATATGATCGGATCCAGGGGAGGTCATAGGCCGCATATAGACCTAGTGGGAAAATGAATCCAGAGATTGCGCAGAAAACTTTGCAAAAGGGGGTTGACCCCCTCCCGGCTTGACCGTAGAAGCCCCCCCTATCGGAACGACGCGGCCAACACGGCCACCGAGTTCAAACCTTAAATAAGCACTTGATCTTCTAAGATTAATCAGCTTTAAGGGCGATCCGAGAAGGCCGGTCAGCCTTCACAGAGAGTGGGCCGTTAGCTCAGTTGGTAGAGCAACTGACTTTTAATCAGTGGGTCGCAGGTTCGAATCCTGCACGGCTCACCACTCCTCACCATTACTGATCTCCTTTCAAGGGGTTAGGCGTTTCGGTGACGAACCTTTCGTCATGGTTCGTCAAGTCTTGCTGGCCATTGGGCCTCGCGATGAGTTTTTCCATCGCTGATGTTGCCAGATCTTCTCGGCCAGCGGCTTCGGTGTAGAGCTGAACCAGCGCCAACGTCTTGTGGCCGGTTACTGACGCGATTTCGTGTGTGGTTGCACCAGCTTCTGCCAGCCGCCGAGCGCAGGCTTTGCGCAGCCCGTGCGAGCTACACGCTGGCAACTCCGCTTCATTGCACCAGCGCCGCATTGCGTTCCCAAGCCCCGCAGCGGCACGGCTCTTTCCCGAAGATGTGGCCAGAAAGGTTCGGTCGTTTGGCAAAGCCATCAGGACATCAGCCAAATCTGTGTGCACCGGGATGCTGACCTTAGTACCACCAGATCGGGACGTCTTTTGACGACGGTATTCGATCCTGCCACCTTTCAGATTGTCAGGTCCCAACTGCACCGCATCCACACGCGCTGCGCCTGTGTAAAGCATCAGGGTCACTGCGAGGTGAGCGAGGCTGCCCGGTTTATGGACGGCAAAGAAGCGCGCTATTTCCTTCTCTTCCCAAGAGTGAAAGCCCGTCCCGGTCGTGCGGTAAGGCTTTGTCGCTCGGGCCGGATTGTCTGCTCGCCAATCCAAGCTGATTGCATGGTCCAAGAGCTGGATCAGCCGTTTGCGCAAGTTGTTTGCTGCGGCAGGCGTTTCCGCTTTTTCGGCAAGCATTGCTTGAACGTGGCGGCGTTCGAGCTGCGCAATCGGTTTGTTCCCGTGAACTTCCCGAAACTTCTCGACAATCCGCCGGTATACACTCTTTGTACTGTCAGAAAGATCGAGGAACTCAGGCGAGCGATACCAAGACGCAACCAACGCGTTCACGCTACCCGGGATCGTGCGATCTGCGCCAATAAGGCCGCGCACGCGATGACCATTCAACGCGGCTTCATAGCGTTGAACGAACTCGTCAGACCCATACTCACGACCTAGCTCGACGGAAAAGCCGCCTTTGCGAAAGCGCCAGCGGCGCTTGCCGTGCCGGTCTGTGTAGTGCGTAGCGCCGGGGTATTGTTTCTTGTGTTTCACGGCTGATCCCACGGGTTGTCTTTGGACTGATCAGCTTGACCCATGGCATAGACGACAATGGTGCCGTCTGGCTTTGTCTCGGTCTTTGCAATGGGGATGCCTGCATCCCTGTGCGCTTTGAGACAGCGGGTAAGCTCTGCTTGGGTGACGATTGCCTTTCTATTCGCCATCGTCGCTGCCCTCCCGCTTGCCCAGCACGGTCATGTTGAGGGGCGACAGGTATTCCTCGCCGCCGTTGATGTCTTTGAGGTTTTCCCATGCGCGGATTTCGTTTGGGCTGAGCCAGCCCCATTCGCGCCCGATGCGATACGCCTCATAGCGCGCTTTCATGTCGCCGCGCATCAGCCCCGCCAGATCATGCTCCACAAAGTACCGCTTGCGCCCCTCAGAGGTCAGCAGGGCGACGTTCATCACCTGTTCGACGCGGCGCGCCATGGGGGCGAGGCAACGCACCACAAGCGCGCGGCTTTCGCCGTCCACATTCGAATAGGTGGCATTGTCGGTGATCCCCACAACGGTCGGCGGGACGCTGAACGTGCGGGCCACATCCATATTGGAGAGTTTGCGGCTGTCCAGAAACTCGGCGTCCTTGGCGGAAATGCTGAGGCTTTTCCAATCAAGGCCACCATCCAGCACCAGAATGCCGGAGGTTTCCGCCTGACCTTCCACGCGATCGCGCATCTTTTGGAGAGCATCAGCCTTGCTGTCGCTGTTGATCTTCTGCGGGAACACCAGTGCGCCCTCGGCCCGAAAGGCGCGGCTTGCCTGCCGTGCGGCTTGATCCTGTTGCGTCAGCGCCAGCGAGAAAGTCTCCCGCGCCAACTGGATCGGCGAAACGCCCATGACGCCATCTTGGGACAGGCGGTATTTCAGATGCAGCACTTCCTCTTGGATCAGAGCCTTGGAGGTGCCCCGCGCCTCGCTGACGCGATACCGCAAACGGCCGGAACCGAGCTTTTCCACGGTCACTGTGGACGGGTGCAGCGGGTAAAGCGCGATGACCTGGCCCCGCATATTGGTCTCGATCCGGGCGAATGCGTTGCCCATGGTCAGCAGCGACACCAAGAGGAATTCGCGCCCCTCAAATGCGGTCATCTGCGGGTTGAATTGATCGTGCAGAACGCCATGCAGCGGGTGGCTGGTCGCCCGTTCACGCCCGCCGTTGGCGCTGCGCGCATAGACGTTCATCGGCATGGCGGCGAGGTTCTGGCTGATGACAGAGATACATGCCTGCGCCACGGCCAGACCGGAGGCGCGGGCGGGGTCCACAAAACCGGCCCCATTCACGCGCTGACCCAGAAACTCGGCAAGAGCCGGGTCGGAGCTGGCGACCGTTTCGCGCTTCTCGCGCCCCAGAATGCGGGAAATCAGGCTCATGTCAGCAACTCCAGAATGCGCAGGCGGCGAGCGGCGGCGTCCCGCGTGGGGAAGCCGCCGACAAGCGAGCGGGCGTTGATGACGGTGCCCTCATAGGCCGGAAAGGCCGAAACCACGCTGATTTCGAACAGATCGACGGCGCGCAGCTCACGCCGCGCCCCATCAACATGCTCATCAATGGCCTCAAAGCCGAAAGACATGCCGCCCAGATCGCCGCGTTCAGCAAGGGTCAGCACATCCCGACCCGCCTGCGTGTCCGGCACATCCATGTCAAAACTCAGCCCGCGCGTGTCCTCAGACAGGCGCAGCGAGCCGGAACGGGTGCGGGCCAGAACGCGGGTCGGGTCGTGATCCACCAGCGCCAGAATGTCCGCCCGCTGTGTGAGGGTGCGGGCGAACGCACCGGGGGCGATGGTTTCAACAACGCCGCTCCCGATACGCGCCTCAGAGCCGAAAAGGGCCGCATACCCTTCCAGGCGGCGTCCCTTGGCTCTGAGTTCTGTGGTTTGAAAGCGCTTCTCAATCACAGCGAAACACTCCGATAAGGCGCAATCAGGCGATCTATTGCATTCGGCAGATAGGGAGCCTTGGAAAACGGCAAATCACCTTTGTTGTCCCAAAGATGCGTTGCCAGCATCAACACCGCTTGGTCCAACGCGGGAGGGAACGGGTCTGCGCTCATATCCACGCCAATCGACGCGATATGGTCTTTTGCTGCGTCCAGTGCGATCTGAAGTTCACCATCAAAATGGATTTCGTCAGGCATCAGTCGGCAGTGGGCCCTGAGTTGCGCAAGAGTGATCATCAGTCGATCTCCGCGTAGCGGAAACCCTCGGCGTGGCGCACCACCACATCCGCATCGAGGAAGGCATGCAGGATCGCACCGCCCTTGCTGGCCACATCGCTGTGATAGGGATTCATCATCAGGTCCACGCCGGACCAATACCCGATGTAGAGGCTGGCCCATTCGCCATAGATCAGAGCATTTTTGTCATTGGTTGCGCCGATGTTGTCCGGCACCTGAGTCGAGCTTTCCACGCGCTCATTGTGGAACAATTCGGACAGCGGAATGGTGCGACCGTCACCGTCCTTGACCTTGCGGGCGGTGTTCATCACCTTCTTGTTGGTGAGGAAGCCGGTGGTGCCGGTCACATTGTCGGTCTCCAGCGCGGCGATCAGATCGGCAGTGATATCGGAGCTGAAAGCGCCAGGTGTAACAGCTGTGACACCCCCATCTGCCAGAATGCCGGTCGGCTCATCTGCACCGCCGCCCTTGATCCCTGCGCTGTCCAATGCCTGCGCCAGCAGGTAGGCCAGATCGCCGCGCAGGATCGGCTCCAGCGCCTGATTGGATTGCAGCAGCATCCGCCGGGACAGTTCATATTCCGCCGTGACCGTCTTCGGCCCCATGTCGGTTTTGGCAAAGCTGGCGTCAGTGCGGTTGCTGTTGGTGTGTTCCGACACCCAGCCAGCGGCGCCGGAGCCGACAAGGCGGGGCAGTTCGAGATTGCCGGTCAGACCGCGCAGCACCGTTGCGCCCATGCCCTCCACCTTGAGAGCGGCGCGGCGGCGGTCGGTCATCGCGGCCAGATCGGTCTTGATCAGGTTGCCAGCGGTTCCGGCGCTGGTCAGGGCGCGGGTCTCGCCGCCCAGCAGGATCTCGGTCGGAACCATCACGCCCCGCACCTCGCCGCGATCCTTGGCCAGTTCCTGGTGCCATTCGGCTTCAACGCCGGACAGGTGACCGGAGCGGCATTCCATCAGCGCCTTGCGCACCGAGTAGCCCTCCAGCGAACGCCGGGCCACGGCGTCTTGGGTCAGGGTATCGCCGCGGGCTTCGAGCCGCTCAAACTCCGCGAGCTTCTGCGCATCCGTCAAACGGCTGTTGAGGCTGCGCACCTCGGCGTCCAGATCATCGAAGCGCTTGCGCTCTTCGCCCGACAGGTCGCGATTTTCCTTCGCGGCCTTGTCGTGGATGGTGTTCATTTCGGCAATCTTATTGCCGCGTGACTCTTGCAGGTCACGCAGGTTATGAGAGGTCATCTTAGTTCCTTCCATTGGAATTGAGGTGGAAGGTCAGCGCGGTCCGGTCGCCAAACTAGTGCCGCGCTGGCCGGTATTATTTTGTGCAGTTCGGATAGATCTGATCGAGAACTTCAAATGGGTGCAGGTTCATCCGTGCGCAAACCCGGTTGAAAACATCCGATGCATCAATGACGACAAACCCTTTTCCGACACGAGAACGGAGTTTGCCGTATGTGTCGCGGTTCCCATCATACGTCCACAGTTCGACTGCAGTGTCTTCGGGACCGACGGCAAAGAGCGTATCTCCGTGGCTATGGTGAAAAGGAAATGAGGGGTTGCGCTCTGGCAGACCATCCACCCCTTCGCCTTCACTGAAGTGCGCAAACTCAATAGCACGTTTCGCTGCCTCGCTCGCGCTCCCCATCCCAGCATCCAGAAGTGCTTTCATGATGGCGAACTGCATGATTGAGAAGAACGTGAAAAGGCGGTGTTTGCCCTGAGATCCCCCCCCAGCGTCGGACCTGTGCCCAACCACAACATTGCGTTTCAGCCAGTTTTGCAGTGTCGCTGCGGGAATGTCCGTGAATTCACTTACATAAGAGAGGGTATATTTCGCTGACAGGTCCATGTCGGTTTCCTTTAAATGGTCAAGTGCCCTTATAAAGGTTCATAAGACCTTATATGCCCGTCGTCAAGTATAAGGGTCGCGTGACCATTTTTAGTTGCTTGAGGTTAGCCTGATAGGCTTCCCATTTGCTCGCCACCAGCTGCACGCCAGATCCCGGCAATGAGCATGGCATCGGGCATGGCGCATTCCTTTTCAAACGCTGGATTGTCTTCTGCCGAACTGGGGCCTGCCAAGGTCCATAGCACATGGGCAAAGGCGGCGATCCCCGGTGTTGAGCAGGGTGTGAGCTGGATCAATTCCCAGAAGGCGGCTTCCTCTCTCGTTTCAGCATCTTTACTCTCGGCGCTGTCCCAATCTTCATTGCCGGGTTCCTCTGAGACCGCGAGCCAGTCTTGGCGGGCGCGGCACCAGTCCCGGTACAGGGGGACAACGGGGTCTATGGCGGCGGACACAGTTTCACTGTTCGCGCAAACGCGTTCTTTGGGCATTGTTCGGTTCTCCGAATTGGGGTATCACTATTTTATGTTGATAGAGGATTGGCGCAACATGCGTCAACATAAAATGTTGATATGACACCAGCGCAATGCCGGGCAGCACGTGCCCTAATCGGTATGACACAACCACAACTAGCCAAGGCAGCAGGTTTTGGTTTATCTACGATTGTGGATTTTGAGAAGGAGCGGCGCGTGGTTTCATCCACCGCTCAAATAAGAATGATGGAAGCACTTGAGGGCGCCGGGGTCGAGTTTATTCCAGAAAATGGTGCCGGAGCAGGTGTTAGGTTGAAGAAGAGTGTTTGATGGCGATTAAATACGATGTATCGCCTAGGACCATTTTGCTGTGCGACTATAGTAAGGGTGGGTTCCGCGCACCAGAGATGGTCAAGCGTAGGCCAGTGATAGCCATTTCGCCGCGCCTGCGTCACAGAAGTGGCCTGATTACGGTAGTACCATTGAGTACAACCGAGCCTGAACGGGTCGCGGATTATCACTGCAAGATTACCCTTGCCTCCCCTCTTCCAAACTTCACAACAACGGAATGTTGGATCAAGGCTGACATGATAGCGACCGTAAGCTTTGAGAGATTAGACTTGTTTCGCACCCGGCGAGACCAAACTGGCAAGCGTAAGTATCTAACGCCCCGCATCTCGGAAGACGATTTTGATCGTGTTAAAGCGTGCATCACTGCTGCTTTGGGACTGTAAACCCAGTTTCCGAAATCGCTTCAGAACTGGAAAAAATAATTTCCAAAGTGATTCGCTATTCATTGACCTTTAAGGAGTCAACCGCTATATTCCCCTTGTCCGCTCGTGCTGCAAAGCATTGAGCCTCAAGACCACCAACGTGGCAGCCCCGCTATGGCGATAACAAGCCCAGCGGGGCTTCGTTTTTTAAGCAAGAAGTTCCGCCAGACACAGAGGCAAGTCCTCCTCGCCTTCGCGATCCACAACCGCCAAGGCCATAGCCAGCGCCACGATCCCATCAATGCGCCCGCTTGATTTGCCCTTGTCCAGCTTCCTGTTGCCTGCTGGGTCCATCTCCACCACCGCATTGGCCGCGCAATAGGTCAGCACCGGATTGGCCGCGTGGCGCAGGCGCGCCTCGGCCACCGCACGCTCCAACCGGTCAACCGCAGGGGCCATATCGCGGAAACCCTGCCCGAAGGGTTCCAGCGGCGGTTCCGCCCCCATCTTGCCAAGCTCACGTTTCAGATCTTCGATGCGCCAGCGGTCATATGCGATCATCTGCACATCATAGGTCAGGCAGGCATCGGCAATCGCCTCGGCCACAAAGGAAGGATCGACCACCGGGCCGGGAATGAGGGTCAAAAAGCCCTGACGCGCCCAGAGGTCATAGGGCACCCGGTCCTGCTCTGACTTTTCGCGAATGCCCTGCTCTGGCAGGAAGAACCGGGGCAGCAGATCAAAGCCGCCGGCCTCATCGGGAAAGACCAGGACAAAGGCGGTCAGGTCGCGGGATTGCGACAGATCCAGCCCGCCCCAACATTGCCGCCCATCCAGCGCCTTGAAGTCCACCGCCCCCGCGTTGGCGTCCCATTCCGCTTTGGCGAGGAACCGCACGTGAGCGTCCACCCGCTGGTTCAGGATCAGGTTGCGAAACGCTTGCTCCTTTGAGGGCATCCGCTGCGCTTGGCCTGCCTGCCGCCTCACATCCTCCAGAGAGCGGAAGTCACCAAGGGCGGGGTTGGCCTTGTGCCATGTTTCCTCGATCCACGGGTCATCATCCGCCTCGGCCCCGTAGAACGTCATATGAAAGCTGGGATCATCGACCTCGCCCGAATTGACCTTGTGGCCATAGTCCACCAGCTCAGACATGACCGCGTGGTCATCGGCAGCTTGGGTGCTGATGACGCACAAGAGCGGGTTTGCCCGCGCGCCCATGGCGGTGTCCAGCGCCTCATAGAGGTCGCGCTTGGGGGCGGTGCCGAGTTCGTCGTAGATGGTGAAGCTGGGGGAGAGGCCCTGTTTGGTGCTGGCGTCGGCAGAGAGGGCTTGGAAGATCGAGCCTTTGCCCTGGCCGGTCAGAACCTCGATCCGCTTGCTGAACTTGATGACGTTGGCGCGGGCGTCCAGTTCCGGGTGTTCATCTAGGATGGCAACCATTTCCGCGAAGGTCTTGCCCGCCTGCGCCTTGTCGTTCGCTGCGGCGTAGACCTCGCCCCGGCTTTCGGCCTCTGGCCCCAGAAGGTGGCACAGCCCCAGACCGGCCACCAGCTGGGTTTTGCCGTTCTTGCGCGCCATGGACAGAACAGCGGTGCGTACCGGGCGCAGACCGTCTGCATCCTCGGCATAGATCGCTTCGAGGAACTCGCGCTGCCAATCACGCACCTGGAGCTTGGTTCCGGCGAGGCTGCCCTGCGTGATCGGCAGATCCTCCAGAAAGGCCACAACACGCTCGACGCGGCTCAAACCGGGTTGTTCCCACGGCAGAACGGTGCGGAGCGGGGAGACCTCGCTTGCGGCAAAGCCAAAGCTGCCCTGTGGATTGTCCGCGATTACCGCCAGTTTTGGTTTTGCGCCTTTGCCTCGTTGTCCCATTTTATCAAACCTAATTAAGTATTTATCTGACTTCCCCCTCGGTTGCGGGGGTGTTTGTTTCTCGTGATCAGGAGCGCCCCCACCACCCGTCGGCAGGATCTATCGGGTTGCCGTTCGCGTCACATCCTTTGAAGCGGCGTCCGGTTGCGTTGCCTTTGGTGCGATCAAAGCCGGAGGTTTTCTCGTTGTGGCAGCGTTCGCACAGAGACATGAGGCCGGACAGTTCGGGGAATGGATCACCGCCTTGGCTGATGGGCTTGATGTGATCGACGGTTGTGGCTTCGACCACTTGGCCACGTTGCTGGCAGGCAAAGCACAGCGGGCTTTCATCCAGCTTCACAAGGCGCAGCCGCTTCCATGTGCTGGTGCAGTAGGGCCATTTATTCATCGCTCTGCCCGTCCCGCATTGCCTTGATGATGTCGCTCAGTTTTTTCCAGTTATCGTTCATTGCTGCTCTCTCTATATTCTCTAACGTTGCACCAAGTCCCTACTGCTCAATGGTGAGACCCGGAGCAGAAGGCATAGGGCGACCAGCCCCGGCCAAGCTGGCCGAGCTGGTCCCTAGCCTTCAGCGTGAAGATCCTGCTCAACGGAGCCGACCCATCGCTTTCAGGCGCCTCCAGTCCCGACGATCCATGCCGGAGGCTCAGTCGCTACTTGCGGCGCTTGGATTGACGCCGGGGGACGCGCTTCGACCTTTCGGGCTGCGCTTTGGCCTGTGTCCCCACCCCGTGGTGTGCCAAGTGTTTCGGTGCGTGCCACCGTCTGAACCGTCCACGCATCGACAGCGCCAATCAGGCGGCGCTGGAGCCTTCTTTCTCGATCTCGATTACATCTTGGGCGTCTTCATCGAAGAGGCTGGCCACCATGCCTTGCATGGCGTCCAACTGCTTCTGTGTCGGGTTCCAGTTCTTCCACCGGGCGCGGCGGGCCATATTGGCGGCAAACTGGCGTTCCCATGCGCTCCCGGCGGTGCGGGACAGCCGGGGCATGTAGAAAAGGAGGTGTTCGAGGGTGCGCTGCATCACTGCGCCCCATCCCGGCTCCTGCCGAACAGGGCCAGAGAGGCGACGTCATGCGCGTCGTCTGCATCCATGCTGATCAGGGCGGCATAAGCCAAACCGGCGCGCTCTGCTTTGGTCAGGCGCACGGTGAGAATGACCGATAGATCCACCCATGCCTTGGGCGTTGCGAGCGTCAGCGCATAGCCAAGGCAGCGCGCTACTCGTTTGTGCCCGTCTTTGGCAAAACGGGACATTGCGGAGCCAGCGACGCGAGGCTTGTTTGCGTTCGCCAGACGCGAGAATTCTTGTTTGTTTTCAGTGGGCTGATTTTCCCGGTTCGTCAGGCTAACATCTTGACCGGAAAGACTGGATAGCGTCCTGCACGGCTCACCACTCTTTTCAATGGGTTAGCGAAATCGCAGCTTCCCATTTTTTGCTTCCAGCAACCACCTAGCTACCACCTTGCATGAAAAAGTGTGGTGCCCTGTGGTATTTCGCGTTTTGAGCAGCAGGTGAATTAGGCGGCTTTATCATGGGCTTGTCAGGTTCTTGAGTGCGTGGAGGCCGTGCAGGGCTCGTCGTTTCCCGCCGATCATCAAGCGACAGCACTAAGGCGCCCAACGTCATATTCAAACGCCATCATTCAGTCGAGGCGTGTTCGTTTGCAAATTGGCCACCAGTTGATTAGAGCCATAGGTTCATGACTGCAGCCAGCCCAAATGAGACATTCGTTCTGCGCCTGCATCAGATGGCCCTACCTTCTGGCCCTGCGCGGGACGCAGTTGTTCGCTGCAAATGACAAATTATCGGCATAGCGGCCAAGCGGACCTTCCCAACCTGACCGAGAAAGACAATACACCGACTGAACTGTTGGAAGCCCTATGGACCTTTTAGCCTGCATCTTGTGTAGTGCGCTCAGCCCTAGCGTGCCGACGCTACGAATATCATTTGAGGTGACAGTATGGACGAATTCGAACAAGAGCCATTTGTAGACGCTGTGTTACAGGAGAACCCTGAACCAAGGTGCCCCGTGCTTTTATTGTTGGACACTTCCTATTCAATGAGCGGCGCTCCAATTTCAGAATTGAACGAAGGCTTGGCAACGCTTCGCGAAGAACTATTGTCGGACTCATTGGCTGCAAAGCGTGTCGAATTGGCGATGGTGACTTTCGGACCAGTAGAGACCCGCAATGAGTTCGCGACAGTCGATAACTTCTATCCCGAGACTTTGGAAGTTGGCGGAGCTACCCCAATGGGTGAGGCAATTCTGTCCGGCTTGGAAATGCTTCGCGCAAGAAAAGACCACATTCGTTCGAATGGCCTCAAGATCTTCCGCCCTTGGGTCTTTCTGATTACCGACGGCGCGCCAACAGATAGCTGGAACGAAGCAAAACGCAGCGTTCACGAAGGTGAAGAGCGCAAAGAGTTTATGTTCTACGCCGTGGGGGTGGAACAGGCGGACATGGGCGTACTTGGGCAGATTGCTACTCGCCAGCCCCTTAAGCTAAAAGGGCTGGCCTTCAAGGAACTGTTTCAATGGCTATCCAGTTCGCTTAGCGCCGTTTCCCAATCAAACCCCGGCGATACCGTTCCGCTTACTAACCCCACCGCTCCCGATGGCTGGGCTGTAGCGGAATAGTATTATGGCGTGGCGGTGGGCGGCTGCGTCCGAGATTGGCACATCTCACATTCGGAATGGTGTACGGCTTCAAGATGCCTACGCCGTTTCGATGGTCAGAGATGATTGCATTTTCGCTATCGTTTCTGATGGTGCGGGAAGTGCTGAATTCAGTTCTTTTGGGGCATGGCTTGTATGCCGGTCACTAACTGTTCGTTTCCGAGATTGGTTGCGCGAAAATCCGGATTTGCCGAATGATGAAATTATAGTCGAATGGATTGATGAAATTCGAGACCGCATTGCGGCTACTGCTGACCGACGCAAAACCACTTCCCGCCAATTTGCGGCTACACTGGCGGCAGTCGTTTCGACACCCGACGAAACGCTTACTTTGCACATAGGAGATAGCGCAGTTGTCGGTCGCCGTAATGAAGAATGGGACGTTCTTTGCTGGCCCGAAAATGGCGAATACGCCTCAACAACATTCTTTGTGACCGATGATCCAGAACCTCGCTTCAACATCGCGCGCTACACGCGCGAGCATGACGCATTCGCCTTGTTCTCAGATGGTGTTGGCGATCTGGCGTTATCCCATTCTAAACAGACTGCATCCCCTCAGTTCTTCACGCCAATGCTACGCCCCGTGGACAACGCGCAAAGCGTTGGGCGGTTGCCTGAGTTGTCAGCTAAGCTGCGCAGATATCTTGCCAGTCCTGCGATTTGTGAAAGAACGGATGATGACAAGACGCTCATCCTTATTTCTGGGGGCTGAACGTGCAGGATATCGTCATCGGTAAGGACCTAGTTTCCGTTGCGGAGCTGATTGGCAAGGGTGGCGAAGGTGAAGTCTATGCAATCAAGGGGCGCTCTGGGCAGGCTGTAAAAATCTACAACGCCAACTTGCGTTCAAAACGGGAAGACAAAGTGCGCGCGATGGTAGGCGAAGGTCTTGCCGTCAAGACTGAACTTATTGCCTATCCCGGTGAAGTAGTAACTGACCGAGATGGTAACTTCCTTGGGTTCGTCATGCGGCTTGTGTCGGGCTATCGCCCTCTGCATGAGCTTTACAGCCCCAAGTCGCGGATGCGCCATTTTCCCAAGGCAGACTACCGTTTTTTGATCCATGCCGCTCTGAATGTCGCGCGTGCCGTTGGGAAGGTCCACCAGACGGGATGTGTTATCGGTGATTTGAACCATTCGGGTATCCTTGTCGCGCCAGACGCAACCGTTGCTTTGATTGATGCAGACAGCTTTCAGTTCCGCCTTAACGGCACGTCCTACCCTTGCGTTGTAGGGGTGCCAGATTTCACGCCGCCTGAGCTTCACGGCAAAAACCTCGCGACAGTAGAACGCACGATTGCTCATGATAATTTTGGCTTAGCCGTCGCAATCTTCCATTTGCTCTTCATGGGCAAGCACCCATACGCCGGAATTCGAAAAGGCCCGGAAACCTTAATGGGTGAAGATATTGCACAAAACCGGTTCGCATATTCCTTGCAACGAAGGGAACAAACGCAATCCAAGCCACCACCCGGTGCACTGAAACTAGACCAGTTTCCAGACATTATGTCCAAGACGTTTGAAGCGGCTTTCGGACTAACGCTGGGCACGCGTCCAAGCGCACTTGATTGGATACATGCTTTGTCGAAGCTGGAAAACTCGCTTAGCCATTGTGCGAAGGTCAAGACGCACTACTACCCAAGTGCGGCCAAGGGCTGCGTCTGGTGCGAGCTGTCGGCTAAGAGCGGCCTGGATATGTTCCCGGACCTGTCGGCGGTTACCCCCAATATCCCGACCGATGCGCAGGGCACAGAACAAGCCATTCGCGAGATTTTGGCGTTCCGCTTTCCGGCAGTTGGTGACTTGCTTCCAACGGTCACGGTTCGCGGTGCCAGTTCGCTGCTGAGACAAGCCAACAGCGGTAAGCGTGGGCGCGCCCTTTTGGGCTTGCTCATGATGGGTGGTGCCGTCGCAGGCTTCATCTACGCTGCTCCGGCGTGGTTCATCTGGATTGGCTTGGCATTCTGGGGTTGGTCTTTCGTTGGTGACCGCGAGGTATCGCCCAGCCCATTTGTTCAGGCCTTCAAAGATGCAGATGAACGAGTACAGCGCGAGTTGAATGGGTTTGTGCAAAGAAACGGTCTGACAGAGGTTGTAAAAGTTCGCGGCGATCTGGATGCAACTATTGCAGCCTACAAGGGCCATGACGATGCGCTTGCCCGCGAGGTGATGATACTCAAATCTAACCGGGAGTCGCGTCAGCGACAGGCTTATCTTGATCGCTTCTCAGTACGCCGCGCAAACATTTCGGGGATAGGACCGGCAAAGACCGCAACGTTGATTTCTTTCGGCATCGAAACTGCAGCCGATGTGAACCGTTCTGCCGTGATGCAGGTCCCCGGCTTTGGCGAAGTGATGACCGGAAAGCTGGTAGCTTGGCGGCGTCGGCACGAGTCCCGGTTCAAATATGATAGAACTCCCAACTCTCAGGACGTTGCCGATGAAAGGGCATTGCGTGGACGCTTTGCGGCTGAGAAAGCCAAACTGGAATCCACGATCCGTAATGGGTTGGGCACCTTGCGAAACGCGCGTGCGAAACTCGACTCATTGCCTGCCCGCGCGAAGAACGACCGAGCGCTTTCAGATGCCCTCGCGACGCGTGCAGAAGCCGAAAGGGACTTGAAGGAATTGGGTGCATCGATTCCGGCCTCTACCGTTGCCTTGACGGTAGCGCCGCCACCGCAACCGTCACCACAATCGCCCAGAGCTCCAAGCCTCTCGACGCCACCTCCACCGCGAAGGACGAGTGCGGCTGGCACTCCAAGGTGCCCAAAGTGTGGGTCAGCGATGCGGCGGCGTTCAGGGCGGTATGGTCAATTCTGGGGTTGTTCAAGATATCCAAAATGCCGCGGAACTCGAAACTAAATGATCGGTTTCTGAATGCTCACGGCTTCCCCATGTCGGCGGTTGCGGGCAGCGCGAAGCAAAATGAGCCGTTGATGAGGGCTCGCTAGCTATTTGCGAGGGGACACCCGGTGTTATTCGACCTAATAGCAAAACTCCGAAAGAGTTCGCTTACCTTTCGTCTTTCGCCCATGGCGAATGTCGGCAATCCGAGTTGCAGACACAGCATAGAAGCATTTTGTCGAAGGGCCGGTTGGGCGGTAATCCCCCCCGATCTTAAGGGGATGCGGAAGTAGAATTTTCTCGGCAGGATGAACGAGGAGATTCCGATGAAGA
>NZ_JAATOX010000037.1 GCF_011806385.1 Phaeobacter sp. HF9A
TCTTCATCGGAATCTCCTCGTTCATCCTGCCGAGAAAATTCTACTTCCGCATCCCCTTAAGATCGGGGGGGATTACCCCACAAGTTATCCGTGATACTGGGAAGAACCGCGACTACTGGTTTGAGGCGAGGAATACGACAGGCCAGCAGTTCGCGAGGCTTCTCGGTTTGGGTCAGAAATGCTTGACGTTTGGGTCAGAATTGAATGACGCGAATTGCCCATTTCTTGAGGTTTTGGCTGCCGATTGAGTCAAAGGTTCGTGACGTTCCACACCCCTGTAGAACGTCAGACGAAATTGGCTTTTTCGTCATGAACTGAACCAATCACCGCGAAGCGGATGATTGTGGGTGAACCGCGACTATCCGGTTCGTCCCTCCCCTTAAGTGATGCTTCGCTATGCCTTTCAGACAATGATGCACGGAAAGCGCCTATGCAACGCTGGGATGGCGGAAGGACTGGTTAAGGAACAAACGGCCCTCTGCGGACATTCGACAGGATAGTCATCGTCGCAGCGCAGCTTCTCTGGACCGGTTATCCGTTGCATGATCTTGCAGTCCCCCGTTAGAAACGCGAAATGATCTGGCCCTGCCGGTCGCTTTTTCAGTCATTGGTCGACCCTACAACTGTTTGATGGACGTCAGGTCTCTCGGTCAGCAATTGCAGCAGGCTCGCCAAGGCTTCAGGCCGCAGCCGTCACCGGGCGAACAGCACGCCGGGGTTCATCCGGCCGTCAGGGTCCAGCGCCTGCTTGAGCGAGCGCATGATGCGCAACGACACCGGGTCGACCACTGCTGCGAATTCCTCGCATTTCAGCCGACCGATTCCGTGTTCCGCGCTCAGCGTGCCACCCAGGCGGATCGCCTCCTCGGCCAGGATTTCCGTCAGGGCCACCCAGTGCTCGCGGAATGCGCCGTGTGCCATCGTTTCTGGGCGCATCAGGTTGAAATGCACGTTGCCATCGCCCAGGTGCCCGAAGGGAACCGGGCGCACCCCCGGAAGAAAGCGCTCCACGGCGCGCCCCGCCGCCTCGAGATACTCGGGCACACGGCCGACCGGCACGGCGGTATCGCTTTTCAGACAGCTTTCATCGCGGATCAGCGCCTCGGCGATGGCTTCTCGCAGCTTCCAGAACGCCATGCGCTGCGCTTCGTTCTGGGCCAGCAGGGCGTCCTGAATCAGCTCTGCTTCGAAAGCACCGGCCAGCCCATCTTCCAGCAACCCGGCCAGGTCCATCGCCTCCGAGGCGGTTTCGGCCTCGATCAGAACCGACCAGGCCCCCGGCGTTTCCAGCGGGTCGCGCATCTTGGTATGGGCAAGCGCCGCGTCGAGCGCCCCGCGCGAGATCAGCTCGAAGGCGGCAACCGTGCCGCCCATCCTGGCCGACAGCGCATGCAGCAGTTTCAGCGCCGCGGCGGGCGTCTTGACGCCAACAAAGGCCGTGGCGCGGGACACCGGAAGCGGGCGCAGCTTGACGACCGCACCGGTGATGATGCCAAGGCTGCCTTCGGCCCCGATAAAGAGCTGGCGCAAGTCATAACCGGCAGTGTTCTTGCGCAGCGCCCGCAGCCCGTCCCACAGCGTACCATCGGGCAAGACCACCTCGAGCCCCAGCACCTGATCGCGCGCCACGCCGTAGCACAGCGCGTTGTTGCCGCCCGCATTGGTCGACAGGTTACCGCCAATCTGGGACGATCCGACAGCGCCATGCGACAGCGGAAAATAGAACCCGGCCTCTTCCGCGCGGGCCCGCAGGTCGGCCAGAACCATGCCCGCATCGACCGTGGCGGTCGCGCTGTCGGCATCGAGATCGCGCAGACGGTTCATCCGGCCCAGCGACAGGATCACCGTCTTGTCCAGATCGACCGGCACCGCTGCCTGGGTCAGCCCGGTCAGGCCCCCCTGCGGCACCACCGACAGCCCCTCGGACTGGCACCAGCGCAGCGCCGCCTGAACCTCGGCGGTCGATCCCGGCCGCAGCACCGCGCGGGGCGGTGTGACGGTCGCACCCAGCGGGTCGTCCAGAAAGGCCGCCATATCTTCGGGTGTGGTCAGAACGCCCTTCGCGCCCAGCATGTCGCGCAGAGTTTCCATCACGCGGCCTCCAGTTGGTTTTCGATTGCCGCAAGAACGCGTTCGTTTTCCTCCGCCGCGCCGATGGTGATGCGCAGCGATCCATTGGCATCGGGCCAACCCAGCGCTTGCACCGCAATCCCCTGCCCGTGCAGCGCCTGCGCCAGCGCGGTGGCCGAACCATTGAACCGCACGGTCAGGAAATTGGCGAAACTGGGAAGGACGACAAACCCGAGCCGTTCCAGCCCCGCGCGCAGCTGTTCACGCCGGGCGACGGTTTCGGCCACCGCCGCACGCATATACGCCGCGTCCTCGAAGGCCGCCCGCGCCGCGGCAAGCGAAGGCCGCGAAACGTTGAAGTTGTGCCGGATTCGGCTGAACCCGCGCTTCAGCCCCTCGTCCGAACACAGCGCATAGCCGACCCGCAGCCCTGCCATGCAATAGGCCTTGGAAAAGGTGCGTGTCACGACCCAGGGTCCGGTGCGGCTGCGCAGCAGGGTCAGGGTATCGGGCTCGTCGCCGCCGCAGGCGAACTCGAAATAGGCCTCGTCGATCACCAGAAGGCAGGTTGCGGGCACCTCGCGGATCGCGCGCTCAAGATCCGCTTCGCCCAGGATGTTTCCGGTCGGATTGTTCGGCGTACACAGGTAGAACAGCCGCGTGCGGGGCGTGATCGCCGACAGCATCGCCGCGACGTCGTTGGCCCCGTCCGGGCGCAGGGGGACCTTGACAATATGGGCGCCGGTCATCTGCACGCCCTTGCCGCAGGTCGGGAAGGTCGGGTCCGGCATCACCGCCTCGTCGCCGCGGTCCAGCGCGACCTGCGCGCATTGCACCAGCAACTCGCCCGAGCCATTGCCGAACACGATCCGATCCGCCGCGATGCCGGTGCGGGCCGCAATCGTGCCTGCCAGCGCGACCGCGTGGTGATCGGGATAGCGATGGCTGTCGGCCAACGCCACTTGCGCCGCCGCCAGCGCCAGCGGCGAGGGCGGCATCGGCGCTTCGTTCAGGTTCAGCCGCGCCAGATCGCCGGACGGGCGGTCGCCCGCCTCGGGCATCAACGGCAGGGCCGGAAAATCGATCGCCTCGACACTCGGGACAGGGATCGGATGCGGAATGTTTTGATCGGGCATGACAATGGGTCTTTCGGTAAAAGAAAGGGAAAAACAGCACATGCAAGCGTGGTCTGGCCGGGGATCAGACCACGTTGCGTTCGCGATAGGTTTGCAGGAAGCTGCGCAGCCGCGCGTCGCTCGGCTCGGCGCCGAAAATCTCGTCCGGCGGGCGGCAGGTCACCAACCGGCCGCTTTCCAGAAATGCCACCCGGTCGGCGGCATGCGCTGCAAAGCCCATTTCATGGGTGACGACCACCATGGTCATGCCCTCTGCGGCCATGTCTTTCATCACGGTCAGCACCTCGCCCACCAGTTCCGGGTCCAGCGCCGAGGTCGGTTCGTCAAACAGCATGATGTCGGGTTCCATCGCGATGGCACGTGCGATCGCCACCCGCTGCTGCTGTCCACCCGACAGGCCCGAGGGAAAGTTCTCGGCCTTGTCCTTCAGGTTCACCTTGTCCAGCGCGTCCAGCGCGCGGGCATTCGCGTCGTCTGCAGACAGGCCTTTGACCTGCCGCAACGCCTCTGCCACGTTCTGACGGGCAGAGAAATGCGGCCAAAGGTTGAACTGCTGAAACACCATTCCGATGTGGTGGCGCTGTGCCCGCAGGGCTGCGGGCTTCAGCGGCTTGCGCGGGCCCGAGGGTCCTTCCTGCCAGCCGATCAAGGCGCCGTCCTTGCGCACTTCGCCCTCGTCGTAGTGTTCGAGGAAATTGAGGCAGCGCAGAAGCGTGCTTTTCCCGGAGCCGGACGGCCCGATGAGGCACAGCACCTCGGAGCGGTTCACATCCAAGTCGATTGCGTCCAGCGCCTTGAAATTGCCGAACCATTTCGACATGCCGCGCACGGTCATGATCGGGTCAGAGGGGGAGGTTTCAGTCTGCGTCATGAGGACCGACATCCTTTCAAGTCGAAGAGGCGGCGCGCTTGAGATGCCGCGTGGCGCGGATCTCGATGCGGCGGCCAAGCTCGGCGGTCAGGACCACCAAAAGCCAGTAGAACAGGGAGAGAGCCAGGAAGGGCTCCACATAGGTGAAGGTCTCGGCCGCCATCGTCTGTGTCTGGAACAGCAGCTCAGGCACGGTGACAACCGACAGGATCGCCGTTTCCTTGCTGAGGATGATGACAAAGTTGGTCAGCGGCGCGGTGATCAGCACCAGCGTCTGCGGCAGCATGATCCGCCGCAGGATCGTGAATTCGCTGATCCCGATGGCGCGGGCCGCCTCGATCTGTCCGGGGGGGATCGCCTGAAACCCCGAGCGGAAAATCTCGGCGAAATACGGGCTGCCGTAGACGATAAAGCTGGTGATTCCCGCCTGCACCGGCGTCAGCACCAGCCCCATGTAGGGCCCGCCGTAATACAGCAAGAACAGCTGGATCATGAAGGGCGTGCCCCGGATCAGCTCGATATACGCGCCAAGCACCCAGCGCACCGGCGCCGCAGACCAGCGCATCAGACAGGCGATGACGAAGCCAAGCGCCGCGCCGCCTGCCGAGCCGATGATCCAGCACAGCAACGTGATGCCAAAGCCCTTCAGCAGGTCGGGCCCGTAGCGTAGGAAAAGATCGAATTCCATGGCGGCCTCTCAGGTCAGGGCCAAACGCCGTTCGGCGTAACGGCCGAGCTGCGACAGCGTGAAGTTGATGACGAAATAAATCAGCGCGGCGGTGATATAGATTTCAAGCGGGCGGTAGGTCTGGCCGGTGATGTTCTGTGCCACGCGGGTCAGCTCGCCAATGCCGACGACGGACGCCAGCGAAGACACTTTGACCAGGAGGATCAATTCGTTGATCAATGACGGCAGGCCGAGCCGCAGCGCCTGCGGGATCAGGATGCGCCGCCATAGCGCGAAGGGCGAGATACCGAGCGCCTCGGCGGCCTCGGTCTGCCCCGAGGGGATCGACTGAAGCGCGCTGCGCTGAATTTCCGCGACATAGGCCGCAGAGCACATGCCGACCGCCAGGATCGCTGCGGGCATGGCGGGCAGGTCCAGCCCGATGCGCGGCAGCATGTAGTAGAACAGAAGCAGTTGTACCAGCAGCGGCACACCGCGAAAGGCGCTGATGTACAGCCCGCTCAGCACGCGCAGAACCCGGCTGCGGCCGATCCGCGCGGCGCAGATGAAGGTGCCCAGCACGATCGCAAGCGCAATGCCGGTGATCGAGATCAGCAACGTAAAGCGCGCGGCACCTAGCATATAGGGCAGGTTGTGAAGGATGACGTCAAAAGAGAATTGCACCGCAATAAGTCCTGTCTCTGACCAGTGGCCCTTCCCGCGGGCAAGACCGCGGGAAGGGAAAGGCGCAAGGGATTACTCGACCGCGGGCATCTCGGTCGGCAGCTCGGGGTTTGCCCCCAGCCACTTTTCATTGATCGCCGCCAGCGTTCCGTCTTCGTGCAGCTTCAGCAGCGCGGCATTGACGGCTTCGATCAGCGACGCAGTTTCGTCATCGCCACGCGCAACCCAGCCGAAGTACTTCGGGTCACCGAACGGCGGCTCGACCAGCGCGAACAGCTCGGGGCGCTGCACGGTGGCATAGCCCATCAGCGGCATCGAGTTGGCAACCGCCTGGATACGCCCAGCGGCAAGGTCGGCCAGGGCTTCGTCGATGTTGACGTATTCACGCACCGTTGCCGGTTCGCCCAGCTTTTCCGAGAATTTCTTGAGCTGTTCGAGCTGTGCCGAACCCTTCTGCGACCCGACCGCCAGGCCCGCGATGTCCTCGGGCTTGGTGATCGCATCGTTGCCGGCGCGCTTGGCCAGTGCCACGGTCGCGTTGCCGATCGGCAGGGTGAAATGATAGCGCGACATCCGCTCGGCCGTCATGGTGACGGGGGCATTCACGATGTCGAACTTGCCCGCTTCCAGCCCAGGCAGGATCGACGACCACGGAAGGTCGATATATTCCACCTTCACGCCGAGTTCCTTGGCGACCGCGTCGAACAGGTCGCGACCGATGCCTTGGTATTCGCCATCCTTCAGCATGTCGAAAGGGGCATAGTGCATTTCGGTCGCGGCGGTAATGGTGCCCCGCTCGCGAATATCGGCCAGCAGGTCGGCCTGGGCAGGGGTTGCCTGCGACAGGCCGACAGCCGCCGTCAGGGCCAGCGTTGCGGCTGTGATGATCGCTTTCATTTTCTCTCTCCTTGTTGGTTTTTTTTCGTTGATCTTCTGGTTGGGTCGTCAGTTCCCGAGGATCGAAGGAAGCCTAAGACCCTTTTCCCGTGCGCAGTCCACGGCAATCTCGTATCCCGCGTCGGCATGACGCCAAACGCCAGAGGCCGGATCGTTCCAAAGTACACGTTCGAGGCGTTTTGCGGCCTCTTGCGTACCATCTGCGCAGATCACGACACCGGCATGCTGGCTGAAGCCCATCCCGACGCCGCCGCCGTGGTGCAGGCTGACCCAGGTCGCGCCGCTGGCGGTATTGACCAGCGCGTTCAGCAGCGGCCAGTCGCTGACCGCATCCGAGCCATCCTTCATCGCCTCGGTTTCGCGGTTGGGCGATGCCACCGAGCCGCTGTCGAGGTGATCGCGCCCGATCACCACCGGCGCCTTCAGTTCGCCATTGGCGACCATTTCGTTGAAGGCCAGACCAGCGCGGTGCCTTTCGTCCAGCCCGATCCAGCAGATCCGCGCGGGCAGACCCTGGAACGCGATCCGGTCGCGGGCCATGTCCAGCCAGTTGTGCAGATGAGTGTTGTCGGGGAACAGTTCCTTCATCTTCTGGTCGGTCTTGTAGATGTCCTCGGGATCACCCGAGAGCGCCACCCAACGGAACGGCCCGACGCCCCGGCAGAACAGCGGCCGGATATAGGCCGGCACGAATCCGGGGAAGGCAAAGGCGTTTTCAAGACCCTCTTCCAGCGCGACCTGACGGATGTTGTTGCCGTAATCCAGCGTCGGCACACCTGCGTTCCAGAAATCGACCATCGCCGAGACATGCACCTTCATGCTGGCCCGCGCAGCTTTCTCGACAGCCTTCGGATCGCTTTCGCGCTTTTCGCGCCATTCGGCCATGGTCCAGCCCTGCGGCAGGTAGCCGTTGATCGGATCGTGGGCGCTGGTCTGGTCGGTCACGATGTCGGGGCGCACGCCGCGCTTGTAGAGCTCGGGGAAGATATCGGCGGCGTTGCCCAGCAGCGCGACGGATTTCGCTTCGCCCGCCTTGGTCCAACGCGCGATCATCTCAAGCGCCTCGTCAAGGCTGTCGGTTTTCTCGTCCACATAGCGGGTGCGCAGGCGGAAATCGATGCTCTCGGGGTTGCACTCGACCGCCAGACAGCAGGCCCCGGCCATCACGGCGGCCAGGGGCTGCGCGCCGCCCATGCCGCCAAGGCCGCCGGTCAGGACCCATTTGCCTGTCAGGTTGCCGTCGTAGTGCTGGCGCCCTGCTTCGGCGAAGGTCTCGTAGGTGCCCTGAACAATGCCCTGGCTGCCGATGTAGATCCACGACCCCGCGGTCATCTGGCCGTACATGGCCAGCCCCTTGCGATCAAGTTCGTTGAAATGTTCCCAGGTGGCCCAATGCGGCACCAGGTTCGAGTTGGCGATCAGCACGCGCGGGGCATCCTCGTGGGTGCGGACCACGGCAACGGGCCGGCCCGATTGCACCACCAGCGTCTCGTCCGATTCCGGCGTTTTGGGCGTGGAGGTGATCTAATCGAAGTATTGCCAGGGGCGGGGTGCCCGCCCGATCCCGCCATAAACCACCAGTTCGTGCGGGTTTTCGGCCACGTCCGGGTGCAGATTGTTCATCAGCATCCGTAGCGGTGCCTCGGTCATCCAGCTTTTCGCGTTCAGTTCGGCGCCGGTCGGGGGAAAGATGTCGCGAGTGTTCTTGCGCGGATCGGTCATGAGGTGCCTTGCAGGTTCGGGGCCAGATCGGCCAGTTGTGTCAGGATGTCTTTCAGGTGGACGCGCAGCGGCGCGGCGCGATCCTCGTCGTAGTCGAATGGCAGGGTTTCCTGCGCCAGGTGGGTGGCCTGGGCCAACTCCATCTGGATGGCGTGAAACCCCTCTTGCGGGCGGCCGTAGTGGCGGGTGGTCCAGCCCCCCTTGAAACGCCCGTTCAGCACATGGGTATAGCCCTGTGCGGCGGCGCAGACCGATGTGGTCGCGGCCTCGATCCGCGAATCGCAGCTGGCGCCGTTGTTCGTCCCGATGTTGAAATCCGGCAGGATGCCTTCGAACAGGAACGGGATATGCGAGCGGATCGAGTGGCAATCATACAGGATCGCAACCCCGTGCCGGTCCCGCACGCGCTCCATCTCGGCCATCAGCGCCGCATGATAAGGCGCGTGATAGGCCAGTCTGCGCCGTTCGATCTCGGCCGCATCGGGGGCGGTGCTCCAGATCGGCTCGCCATCGAAGTCGCTCAGCGGCACCAGCCCGGTGGTGTTCTGCCCGGGATAGAGGCTTTCGCCGGACGGGTCCCGGTTGGCGTCGATGGCATAGCGGTGAAACGTCGCCCGCACCGTCGTCGCACCGGGCAGGAGCCCGTCATAGAGCCGATGAATGTGCCAGTCGGTGTCGCTCAGCGCGCGCCCGCGCGCATTCAGCGCCGAGAGGATATCTTCGGGCAGCCATGTTCCGGTGTGGGGCAGGCCCAGCACCACGGGGCTGTCACCCTGATGCACCTCGACCGGGGTCATTGCGCCAACTCCGGCAGGGCCACGCCGGAGGCCGCGACACAGCCCCCCTCGCCGACGAGGCGCGCGGCCCGTTCCAGGTCCGGGGCCAGGTAGCGGTCCGTGGTCATGGTCGCGACCTCGGCACGCAGGGCCGCGATCACCTTGGCAAGCGGGGCGCTGGTCTCGAGCGGCGCACGGAACTCAACACCCTGCGCGGCACAGAGCAACTCCACCCCGAGGATACGGTTGAGGTTCTCCACCATCCGCGACAGGCGGCGCGCGCCATGGGCGGCCATACTGACGTGATCTTCCTGGTTGGCGCTGGTCGGCGTGCTGTCGGTGACGCAGGGGTTGGCCAGGTGCTTGTTCTCGCTCATCAGCGCAGCGGTTGTGACCTCGGCGATCATGAAGCCCGAGCTGAGGCCGGGATTGGGCGTCAGGAAGGGCGGCAGGTGAAAGCTCAGCGCCGGGTCGACCATCAGGGCAATGCGCCGCTGGGCGATAGCGCCGATTTCGGACAGGGCCAGCGCAATCATGTCGGCGGCAAAGCCGACCGGCTCGGCATGGAAATTCCCGCCCGAGACGATCATCCCTGCCTCGGTCAGCACCAGCGGATTATCGGTCGCGGCGTTCGCCTCGGTTTCAAGCGTGCCGGCGGCCATGCGCAGCATGTCGAGCGCCGCTCCGGTGACCTGGGGCTGGCAACGGATGCAATAGGGATCCTGCACCCGCAGGTCATCGTCGCGGTGGCTGTCGCGGATCGCCGAGCCGTCCAGCAGCGCCCGCAGTGCGGCAGCGGCGTCGATCTGGCCGGAATGGCCGCGCAGGCTGTGGATTTCGGGCTGGAATGGCGCGGTCGAGCCCATCACCGCATCGGTGGACAGCGCCGATGTCACCAGTGCGGCCTGCGCCGCGCGCCAACCGCCAAACAGACCGGCCAGCGCAAAGGCGGTCGAGAACTGGGTACCGTTGATCAGCGCCAGCCCCTCTTTCGCGCCCAGCACGATCGGCGTCAGCCCAGCCGCCGCCAGTGCCTGCCCACCGGGCATCACCGTACCATCGAATTCGGCCTCGCCCTCGCCCATCATCACGGCGGCCATATGCGCCAGCGGCGCCAGATCGCCAGAGGCGCCGACCGAGCCTTGCGCCGGGATCACCGGGGTGACGCCCTGCGCCAGCATCGCCTCGATCAGACTGACGAGATCGAGCCGCACGCCCGAGGCGCCGCGCCCGAGGCTGAGCAGTTTCAGCGCCATCATCAGCCGCGCGACCGGGCGGGGAATCGCCTCGCCCACGCCACAGCAATGGCTCAGGATCAGATTCCGTTGCAGGGTCGCGGTGTCCTTGGGCTCGATCTTCACCGAGGCGAGTTTGCCAAAGCCGGTGTTCACGCCGTAAACGGCGGCATTGCCGGCTGCCGCGGATGCGATGCGCCGGGCCGCCTCTTCCATTGCCGGGTGACAGGCGGGATCAAGCGCCACGGAACATTCGTCCCAGTATATTTGGGCCAGGTCGGCCAGCGTGGCCTTGCCGGGCGTAAGGATCAGGTGTTGCACAGGGTGCCTCCGAAAATGCGGCTGTGAAGGGGGTTGAAACCGATGCGATACGCCAGCTCTGCTGGGTGGGCGACGGACCAGACCGCAAGATCGGCCCGCATCCCCGGCGCGATCATGCCGCGATCCTTCAGCCCTAGCGCGCGCGCAGCATGCGCTGTTGCCCCGCGCAACGCCTCTTCCGGGGTCATGCGGAACAGGGTGCACCCCATGTTCATCGTCAGCAACAGCGACGCGAGCGGCGAGGAGCCGGGGTTGCAATCGGTGGCCAGCGCCATCGGCACGCCGTGTTCGCGAAACAGGTCGATGGGCGGCATCTGCGTCTCGCGCAGCGTATAGAAGGCGCCCGGCAGCAGCACCGCCACCGTTCCCGCCTGCGCCATGGCCGCGACGCCGGTGGCGTCGAGGTATTCGACATGATCCGCCGAGAGCGCCCCGTAAGACGCCGCAAGCCGCGCCCCACCCAGGTTCGACAGCTGCTCGGCATGCAGTTTCACCGGCAGGCCAAGCTCGCGCGCCACGTCGAACACGCGGGCGATCTGATCGGGAAGGAAGGCGATGCCTTCGCAGAACCCGTCGACCGCATCGACCAGACCTTCTGCATGGGCCTCGCGCAGGGTGGGGATGCAGATCTCGTCGATATAGGCATCCGCGCGACCGGCGAACTCAGCCGGGATCGCGTGCGCCCCCAGAAAGCTGGTGCGTACCGTCACCGGGCGCAGCTGCGCGATCCGGCGCGCCACACGCAGCATGGTCAGCTCGGTTTCGCGGTCCAGCCCGTAGCCGGATTTGATTTCCAGCGTCGTCACCCCTTCGGCGATCAACGCATCCACGCGCGTCAGCGCCTCTTCAAGAAGGGTCTCGGGCGTGGCCGTCCGCGTCGCGCCAACGGTTGACACGATACCGCCCCCTGCCCGCGCCACCTCTTCATAGCTGGCGCCCTGAAGCCGCATTTCGAATTCGCGAGCGCGGTTACCGCCAAACACGAGATGGCTGTGGCAATCAATCAGGCCCGGCGTCATCAGCCGCCCGCCGAAGCCGGTGCGCGCAAGTCCGGCGTATCGGGCGGGCAGATCGGCTTTGGGGCCGACCCAGGCCACCTGCCCGTCCTCGACCACGAGAGCCGCCCGCTCGATCAGACCGTAGGGCAGCTCGCCGTCACAGGTCGCGATGGTGAGATCGGTGAAAATATGACTGGCAGCGTTCATAATATCCTCGGCGTCACTATTCATATTTATTTGTATGCCATTTTCATATTATGTCTAGTCATAATGTCAAGGAAAGGAGCCGAGATGGCAATTTTTGCGAAAAACGCCCTACTTTCAGATGGTTGGGAAAATGATGTACGAATCGAGACAGATGGCACCCGGATCGCCACCCTGCGAATCGGCAGCAAAAGTGCCCCCGGCGACACTTTGGTCGATACGCTGCTGCCCGCGCTGTCGAACTTGCACAGCCATAGCTTTCAGCGCGCGATGGCTGGGATGACCGAGTATCGGGCCAGTGAACGCGACAGTTTCTGGAGCTGGCGCGAGCTCATGTACCGCTTCGTCGACCGCCTGACCCCCGAGCAGATTGAGGCGATCGCCGCGCTGACGTTCCTTGAAATGCAGGAAGCGGGATATGCCGCCGTGGCCGAGTTCCACTATGTGCATCACCAGCCCGACGGGCGCGCCTATGACGACAAGGCCGAGCTGTCGGCCCGGATCTGCGCGGCGGCGGCGCATACCGGCATCGGCCTGACGCTGCTGCCCGTGCTCTACAGCTATGGCGGGGCGGGTCAGACGCAGCTGGCCGGCGGCCAACTGCGGTTCGGCAACACGCCCGAAGCCTATCTTGCGCTGATCGACGCGACCCGCACGCATCTGTCGGACCTGCCCGGTGACGCCGGCCTTGGCATCGCACCGCATTCGCTGCGCGCCACATGCCCCGACGAGCTGGCGCAGGTGCTGGCCGCGCGGCCAGCGGGGCCGGTGCATATCCATATCGCCGAGCAGGTGAAAGAGGTCGAGGACGTCAGTGCCTGGCTGGGCCAGCGCCCGGTCGAGTGGCTGCTGAATCACACCGAAGTCGGGCCGGACTGGTGCCTGATCCATGCCACCCACATGACCGACGCGGAAACCCGCGCGATGGCCGCCAGCGGCGCCGTGGCCGGCCTGTGCCCGATCACCGAAGCCAACCTGGGCGACGGCGCGTTCAACGGCCCTACCTACCTCGAGGCAGGCGGCGCCTTTGGCGTCGGCTCCGATTCGAACGTGCGGATTTCGCTCACCGAAGAACTGCGCACCCTAGAATATTCGCAGCGCCTGCGCGACATGGGCCGCAACGTGCTGGCAAGCGACGCCCTGAGCACCGGCGCCACGCTCTATCAGGGTGCCGCGACCGGCGGCGCCCGCGCGCTGGCCCGCGACTCTGGCCGGATCGAAACGGGGGCGCTGGCCGATCTGGTGGCCATCGACAGCGCCACCCCGGCGCTGTGCGCGCTCGGCAACGACCGGCTGCTTGACGGCCTCGTCTTTGCGGCGGCCGACACCGCCGTGACCGATCTGTGGAGCGCAGGCCGCCACCAGGTGCGCGGCGGCCGACACATCGCGCGCGACACTATCGAAAAGAACTATCGCCAGGCGATGGCCGCTCTCATGGCCGCGCTGTAGCGCCGCCAGACACCGCTACCCGCCCTGCGATAGCGAGATCAGCAATATGCTGTCACCGTCGGCCAGGGTCAGGGTGGCGGCCTCGCCCTCCAGCAGGACGGTATCGCCCGCATCGAAAGGAGCACGGTTCAGATGGAACCCCTCGGCCAGACCAAAGACCACCCGCAGCGGGGCCTGCGCGTCAGGGACAAGGGGGCCTTCGAACGGGCCCTTCAACACGCTGACCTCGGCGTGCACCCGGCCCGCGTCATACATCAGGTTCAGATCGCGCAGCGGACCGTTCGGCAACCGGGCCGAGACAGGCAAACCGCCATCGAAGGTCAGCGGCGCATGCAGCGCCGCAACCAGTGTCTCGCTGGGGGTGTCCAGCATCATCGGCCCGCCCCGGATCACGGTGAGCACGCGCGTCAGGCCCGCGAAATCGGAGAACGGCCCCTCCGAATCCACATCCGCGATGCTGAGGCGCCACAGCAGGCCGCCATCATCTTCGGCCCGCGCCACCTCGCGCGTGATGCCTCCACCATTGCGCCAGGGTGTTTCTTTCGTTTCGGTAAATCTGATAGACTGCATTCGTGGCCTTTTGTGTGGGATTTTCACCGTCGCGCCTGATAATAATCGCAGACATAACAATAATAAACATAGGAAATAACTGTGGCAAATCTGACCTATCGCGACGTGAAAGCGGAAATCCTGCGACGCATCCGCGCCGACATCTGGCCACCCGGAATGCTGCTGCCGGGCGAAGTCGACATCGCCACGGAAATGGGCTGCGCCCGCGCCACGGTGAATCGCGCCATGCGCGAACTGTCCGACGAAGGCGTGATCGACAGGCGCCGCAAGGCGGGCACGCGCGTCAACACCGCGCCCACCCGCCAGGTAAAGTTCCAGATTCCAGTGGTGCGGCGCGAAATCGAGGCGACGGGCGCCGAATACCGCTATGCGCTGGCCTCGCAAGACATCGTGCCCGCACCCGACTGGCTGCGCGCGCGCCTTGCGCTGAAACCGGACACGCGACTGCTGCACCTTGAATGTATGCACTATTCCAACGGCCAGCCCTTCCAATTCGAAGACCGCTGGATCAACCTGTCGACGGTACCTTCGGCCGAAGAGGTGAACTGGTCGGTCGAAATGCCCAACGAATGGCTGATCCGCACGTTGCCCTTCACGGATGCGGAATTGCGGTTTTCGGCCACCTCGGCGGACGAAAAGCTAAGCCGCTTTCTGCTGGTGCCGCCCGGAGCGTCGATCTTTACCATCGAGCGCTCGACATGGCTCGACCTTGACGCGGTGACGACCGCGCGCCTGTTCTTCGGCCCTGGCTACCAGATGGTCGCGCGCTATTGAGGCCCAGCGGCGACAGGCGCGGCAATATTCCGCGCTGATCGTCCTCCTTTGTGGATCATCGCAGACCCACCTTGGCACATCGATGCCGTCGGGGAGCGGTCACATCATCAGAGCCCGGACACGTCCATTTCTCGGCCTCGGCTAGAGGTGTCGAGATACGGCTCGATAAGCAGGCCCTACGGGATAGCGCTGCCGAGTTTTACGGGAAGCTCAGGTTTTTCTCGGACACGCAGAACTATTCAACGGGGATGGCCGACATCATCTCCTGGAAGGTATCCTTCACAGCCTGCGCCGAAGGATCGGCCTTCAGCCATTCTTCGGTACCAAACTTGACCGTTGTGAAGTCGATATTGATAAACCCAAAGACATCCTGTGTTCGGCGATTGTATATCGCGCCAACTAGTGTCTCTCCACACCCGGCTGGACCACATGCCAGTCCAACATAGATATCCCCGACATGGCTATTGGGCGGCAAGTAGACCGATTCTGCGAGAGTCTCGGACAAGATTTGTCGCAGAGCCTCGGCATGCTCGGAAGATGCGATCACCGACTGGACGGCCTCTTGCGAGAGAATATCAAAGGCGTTTCCGCCGTCGATCTGACCGGTGGGCTTCACAGGTTTGCGCCGTGCAGCAAGGTCGGATTCTCTTTGCGCCAACCGATCAGCCTCACGCGACCTCGCTTCCGCTTTCGCTGCCTCGGCCTCTGCCGCGCGCTGCGCCTTGGCCTCGCGGCGCTCGATGGTTTTCCAATCCTCCTCGGACACGGGTTCGAAATCGACAGATGGTCCCGAGGTGACGGAAATTCGCAAAGGATCAATATCGTCACTTCGATAGGGAAAAATTTCAAAGCTGCTCGACACTCCGTTTTCAGCGGCAACGGTCGCCACGACCCGGGAGCCGCGATAGTGCACCACGACATCCGCCGCCTTCGTGCATGCTCCGAACGGTTCGGACAGCAGACCGTGTTCAGACGCATCGACCCAAAGCCAGCGATAGGCCTCGGCACATCCGTCGGGCAACGATGGACCCGAAAAACGGATCAGGGCCAATGCTTCGCTCACGGCCACGATACGCGCGCTGTCAGGCGTGAACGAGGGGACAAGAACGCGCCCACCGATCCGCGGTGATCCGCCTTCGAAATCAACACGGGTTTGCCCGCGATTATCGCCCGTACCAATCTTATGGATCATTAGATCAGCCGAGCGTCCGAACCTTGGATACTCTACCTCCGGCGAAGCAAGCTCGGGTGGGGTCTCCCTCTCTTGGTCGGGCGGCGTTGTCGCGGACGACACGACACGGGCGATATCCGCCGATATTGCCTCATTCGTCGCGATCTTGCAGTCGTTGCTTCCATAGAACAGCGCGCCATCGGCGCAGGCTTCGCTGGCCGGGGTTTCCGCCCCGGCGATTGCCTGCGTTTCCTGGGCATCCTTTGTGGGCGCAGGGGCGAGCGGAGCTCCAAAACGCCCGAAGGCAAGATAGACCAGATAGCCCTCGAAACGGTCACTCCCTTCCTGGTAGAGCGCGAGGCGACCGTCCTCGATCCGCAGGTTGACACATCCCTCCCGGAGGCAAAGTTGACGCACACCATAAGAGGTCATCTCAAGCACGTGTTTGCCCCGCTTATCCAACATGGCTCCGGTTCCGTCCGGCCTCAGTTCGACAGCAAATATGCCCGATCCCGGCTGATCGACATAGACCGTCCCGGGGAGTGAGGCGGTCAAATCCCCGGTAAACGATGCAGGGTTGTGGCGAACGAATCCTGGCCAGGCTGCAAAGATGCGGGACGAGCCGTAGGGGTCTTCCTGAAATGGGCGCCAGCTTCCGTCGCTTTGCGGATAGACCGTGGACCAACCGCTGCCGATTCCATAGGTATTGCCGCGTTTGCAAACCTCCTCGCCATTCAACTCGAAATCAAAACAGATGACATTTTGATCGGCAGCGCGCCACGCCGCCTCTCCGCCTTTGCCACTCGCATAGGTAAACTGTGCGGTGCCAGTCGGTGACAAGTAGACCGACCAGACCGCATAGTCCCCCACCGTCACCCCAACGAGCGTGTGCCCCGACAGTTCAGACAAGGGCGGCATCGGATCGGCATGCGCATTCTCCATGCCAAAGCCCAGCATCGCGAAGGCGCAAGCTGCGAGGCTTGAGCGAATTGAAGAATTTGGAACGGGTCGCAGGCGAGAGAGTTCAGCAAATAGAGAGGACATAATAATAGTGTTCTGGCTTGTGTTCTTTGTCAGCGTAGACAGAGGTAAATATCTCTGATCGCTGGCAATTCTTTATTGTAAGGTCGCCAGATGCAAGCATTCTATGTGTGATCGGTCGCGAACATTTTCCGACTGCAATCTGTTGTGCTGCGACGGAGTAGCGCAAACTGTTGCCCCTCTCCGCCCTACGCCGCGGCGTTCGGTACGACAGGATGGAGGTCTGGCATCGGCTGATATCCTCCGCCGGAACCGGTGCAGTTTTAGCGCTGGCCTTTCCAAGCCCACTCGCGCAATACTTCCGCGAACCCTGTTGGAACAGTGGCCGCACGTGACCCAGAAGAGCGACATTGAAAGCATGATCTTGCAAGTGGGTCTTGGTGACCGCGCTGCATTTTCTGCACTCTATGATGCGACCTCGGCGAAACTTTTTGGCGTTTGCCTGCGTGTCTTGAACAATAGGGCCGAAGCCGAAGACGTGCTCCAGAACGTCTTTGTAAAGATCTGGCAGAAGGCCAATCTTTACAGCGCCAACGGATATAGCCCTATGACCTGGTTGATTACCTTGGCGCGTAATGCGGCGATCGACAAGCTGCGCGCACGCAGGGGCGGCACCGTGGATATTGATGATGTCCACGATCTTTCCGACGATGCGCCCACGCCCGAGGCCGAGGCGATCGCCTCCTCCGAGAGGGCGCGTTTGAACGGCTGCCTGGACGAGCTGGAGGCCGATAAATCAGAGGCTGTGCGTCGCGCCTATCTGGACGGTGACAGCTATCAGGACCTGGCGGCACGCTACGATGTACCGCTCAATACAATGCGCACATGGCTGCGACGCAGCCTGCTGAAACTGAGGGAATGCCTGAGCCGATGAGCCCGGAAGAAGACCATAGCGACGATGCCGCCCTTGCGGGCGAGTATGTGCTGCATCTTCTTGATGACGCCGAGCGCGTGGCGTTCGAGAGGCGCATGGCCGATGAGCCCGCCCTGCGCGATCTGGTGCGCGAATGGGACGAAAAGTTCTCGCTCATGATGCAGGACATCGCGCCGATCACGCCCTCCGCGGCGGTGAAAACGCGGCTGGAGGACAGGCTCTTTGCCGACACGCCCCGGTCGCGCAGCCCCTGGTGGAACTGGCTTACCGGTGGTGTTGTGGCGGCCGGGCTTGCCGTCGGCGCCGTTCTCTTGATGCCGAACCTGATCTCCGGCCCCGATATGGCACCGACCTTCACGGCAAATATCGCCGCCGAGGACGGCTCGCTGATCGTCACGGCGCATTTCACTTCGGGCACCAATCGGCTTCATCTGTCGCGCCAGATCGGCGACGCGCTGCCCGGGCACTCCTTTGAATTGTGGCTGATCGCGGACGGCGCGGAGGCGCCGGTGTCCCTGGGCGTCCTGCCGGAAGATCGCGAGGCCCTTATTGACCTGCCGAGCGAGCTGGCAACGCAAATGACCAACGCGGTACTGGCCATCACGGACGAGCCGGCCGGAGGCTCGCCCTCCGGTGCTCCGACCGGACCTGTGGTTGCCGCCGGGCCCGTGACGGGCGCCTAAGGTCAGCCACAGGTCAGCGTTCACAAAAAAATTCAAAAACTCTGAAACTTTCCCCCGGGGCCGCCCGTGTCTTCTTCGTCATCCGCCCACAAAGGGCCGACGCAACGAAGGAGACTACTATGACCATCAAGACATTGATTGCCGCTTCCACTGCTGCTCTGGCGCTTGGCACTGCCGCATTTGCTGAAAACCCCACCGTTGGCGGGGCACCGATGCTGCAAGAACGTAACATCATCGAAAATGCCGTGAATTCCCCCATTCACCAGACGCTTGTCGCGGCTGTGAAAGCCGCCGATCTGGTGGACACCTTGCAGGGCGAAGGTCCCTTCACGGTCTTTGCCCCGGTTGACGAGGCATTCGCGGCGCTGCCCGACGGGACGGTGGACACCCTGCTGATGCCGGAAAACAAGGAAATGCTGCAAAAAGTTCTGACCGCGCATGTGGTGGCCGGTGACTGGTCCGCCGCCGATATCGTTGCCGCCGCGAAGGCCAGCAGCGATGGGTTTTACCACTTCAACGCCGTTTCCGGTGATGCGCTTTCTGCCCAGGTCAAGGGCGACAACGTCTATATCATTGATGAAAGCGGCAATGCCAGCAAGGTCATCGTTGCCGATGTCGATCAATCCAACGGGGTGATCCACGTCGTTGATCACGTGCTTGTTCCCGAATAACGCCAGATAGATAGGCCGTGCCCTCCGTCGCAGCGGAGCGGCACTGCCGGACCTGAAGCAAACGCTCGATTGCCCCCCTGCCCGCGTCCCGGCAGGGGGTTTTTCCATTTCTCGCAAAAGCCGCATAATTGATATTTGAAATATCAATTCATTATTACTATACGTGCACAAAGATACAATAGAGTTACCCAGATGATCACCGGACCTCAAATGCGCGCGGCGCGGGCCCTGCTTGGGATCGACCAGAAAACCCTGGCCGAACGCTCTGGCCTGTCAGTGCCGACCATCCAGAGAATGGAGGCCAGCACCGGCAATGTGCGCGGCGTGGTGGACAGCCTGACCAAAGTTGTCATGGCGCTAGAAGCGGGCGGCGTTGACCTGCTCGCAGAAGGCGAGCGCGGACGGAGGGCGCGGTGTCAGACTGAAATCACCCAAACCCACAACATAAACGATAACCGCGACGGCGACCGCCGACCCCATGCCGACGATCCCGCCGCACACCGATCCAAGGTGCGGCCAGATGACAGACCCAACCAAGACCACCCGCCAGCCCCCCAGCTTTGCGGAGCTCTACACCCCCAAGATTTTGACCACATTCCGCGAGGGATATGGCCCGGAGCAGCTGCGCCGGGACGCCATATCCGGCCTGACGGTCGCAATCGTGGCCCTGCCCCTTTCCATGGCGATCGCCATCGCATCGGGGGCGACACCAGCGCAGGGACTTTATACCGCCATCGTCGGTGGGTTTCTGGTCTCTCTGCTCGGTGGATCCCGGTTTCAGATCGGCGGCCCCGCCGGCGCCTTTATCGTGCTGGTGGCCGCCACGGTCGCGCAGCACGGCATGGAGGGGCTGATCCTCGCGACCTTCCTTTCGGGGATCATGCTGGCGTTGATCGGGTTGCTGCGGCTTGGCACCTTTATCAAATTCGTGCCCTTTCCGGTGACCGTCGGCTTTACCGCTGGCATCGCGGTGATCATCTTTGCCAGCCAGATCAGGGATTTGCTTGGCCTGACCCTGTCCCACGAACCCGGCGAGTTGCTCGAAAAACTGCCGGCACTCTGGACAGCGCGCGAGAGCCTGTCGCTGCCCGCAATCGCGATATCTCTGGTGACCATGGGGATCATCCTTGGGCTCAAGCGCGCGCGGCCGCGGTGGCCGGGCATGCTGATCGCGGTGGCCGCTGCCTCCGCCCTTGTCGCGGCCTTTGGCATGCCGGTGCAAACCATCGGAACCAAGTTCGGCGGGATTCCCTCGGGCCTGCCAGCGCCGACGCTGCCCGAATTCACCCCTGAGCGGGTGATCGACATCTTTCCTTCCGCGCTCTCCTTTACCTTGCTTGGCGCGATCGAATCCCTGTTGTCGGCGGTGGTGGCCGATGGGATGACCGGACGGCGGCACCGCTCCAACTGCGAATTGGTGGCGCAGGGCGTGGCCAATATCGGCTCCTCGCTGTTTGGCGGAATCTGCGTTACGGGGACCATTGCCCGAACCGCGACCAACGTTCGGGCCGGCGCGCATGGGCCCGTGTCCGGCATGTTGCATTCCGGTTTTCTGCTGCTCTTCATGCTTTTCGCCGCGCCGCTGGCGGGCTACATTCCGCTGGCCGCGCTGGCGGGTGTCCTGGTGATCGTGGCCTGGAACATGATCGAAAAACCCGCCATCGCGATCCTGCTGCGCTCCGGCTGGGGCGAGGCAACGGTGCTTGGCGCCACCTTCCTCTTGACCATCTTCCGCAGCCTCACCGAGGCGATCATCGTGGGCTGCGCCCTGGGATCGGCCCTGTTCATAAAACGAATGAGCCAGGCGACGGCGATCTCAAGCCACAGACCCTATGTCGGCAATGACGAGGCCGATGACGCCCATCCAAGGGGCGACTATCACGAAGCGGAGGCGATGAACCCCGACGTCGTGATCTACCGTATCTCCGGCGCGCTCTTTTTTGGCGCGACGGCCACCATCGGCTCTGTTCTCGACCGTATTCAGACCAGCCACAAGGCGCTGGTGGTGGATTTCACGGCCGTGCCATTTCTCGATTCCACCGGCGCAAACATGATCGAGGGGCTTGCGCATAAAGCCCGCAGCCAGGACGTGACGCTTTGGCTGACCGGAGCCTCTGCGGATATTCAAAAGACCTTCGCCGCCCACAATCTGTTGCCGCCGCTTGTGCAACTGGCCGACAGTATTGATGACGCGCTGGCCCGGCAGCAAAGCAATCAGACGAGAGAGGTGGCATGATGCCAGATGGAAGCGCAGGATCGCCTCCCGGCTGGGCAAAACGCAGCGCCCAGGAGCGGCGTCAATTTGTGTTGGACGCGCTGGTGCGCCCCCGTACCCAATCCGAGTTGCGCGATGCGCTGGGCATGAGCAACAGCGGCATCTTGCACCTGTTGCGCCGATTGGAACGAGACGGGCTCGTCCGGCCCGTCGAACGCGTGGCGCGAACACAAATCTGGGAACGGATCCCCACGGATCCGACCTAGAAGCCCGAGCCTAGGCTTTAGGCGGCACCTGCGGCGTATAGGCACAGCGGTCGGGTTTGATATCCAGCAGCGGCGTTCTATCCAGACAATCCAGCCCCCGCACCACCACGTCGCAGCCCTCGATCCGCTCCAGACGCACCAGAGAGGTGCCGATCGGATTGGGCCGCACCGGGGAGCGCAACGAAAAGGTGCCGGTCGTTGCCCCGTCTGACTTCGGCGATTGGGTCAACAGATCCCGCCGACTGCGATCCAGCCAATAGAGCACCTCGATCCGCGCATAGGCCTCCAGTCCCGCAAGCGCGGGCTCCCAGATTGGATCAAGCACAAGGCGACATTCTGGTCCGTCAAGCGCGCCTTGCCGCGGGCATTGGCTGCGATCCGTCCAGGGGGTGCGAATCTGGCCAATGAACCGCAGATGCGCGTCCGCCGCCCTGGGCAGATCAATACGGCGTTCATTCTTGCGCATTGCGTCCTCGGCCACGTTGTCCACCTTTGGTAAATTTTGCATTCATTTGCAGTACAAATTGTCCGAGCGTCGCAGTCAGGCTCCAAAACGCCGACGATCTGCTTGATATCTTGGCATATGCATACGTAAGTTGACCACAGGCGGCACCGCAAGGAACGGAAATTTTGCAGAATATTGGAGAGGCCTTCTCGCTGGCATTGGCGCTGGTCGCGTCTGGAGACGCCGATCTGTTCGAGATCGTCGGCCTTTCTTTGCAGGTCAGCCTCAGCGCTACCGTTCTTGCGTGCCTTATTGGCCTGCCCATTGGCGCCTTGGTTGCGATCAGCAAATTCCCGGGGCGCGGCGCACTGTTGGTCCTGATGAATGCGCTGATGGGGCTGCCGCCTGTGGTGGTTGGCCTCATGGTCTATTTGAATTTCTCCCGCTCTGGCCCGCTCGGCTTTCTCGGCCTCCTTTATACCCCGACGGCGATGATTGTTGCGCAGACGATCCTGATCGCGCCCATTGTTGCCGCCCTGTCGCGGCAGGTGCTGGAGGATTTGCACGCGGAATATGCCGAGCATTTCCGCTCGCTTTGCCTGAGCCGCATGCAGACCGTCTCTGCCCTGTTGTGGGATGCGCGCTATTCGCTGCTGACCGTGGCGCTGGCCGGATTTGGCCGCGCGGTGGCAGAGGTCGGCGCGGTGATCATCGTGGGCGGCAATATCGACCATCTGACCCGCGTCATGACCACGGCGATCGCGCTTGAAACCTCCAAGGGGGATCTGGCGCTGGCGCTGGCGCTTGGGCTGGTGCTGCTGACCATCGCGCTTGGGGTGAATGCCGCCGTGCAAAGCCTGCGCATGAGCGCCCGGAGGCAGGCCTATGTCTAGCATCGACACTGCTGCATTTCGCCCTGATACAAGCATCGCGCCCGACGGCTATGCCCCGCTTTTGCCGCTACGCGTGCGCGGGCTGCAACTGGGCTTTGACGGCGCGATGGTCTTAAATGGGCTGGATCTGGACCTCGGGCCGCATGGCTGCACCGCAATCATGGGGGCCAATGGTGCCGGCAAGAGCCTGCTGCTGAAATGCCTGCATGGGCTCATCTCCCCCGATGCGGGGCAGATCGACTGGTCGGGCCAATCCCCCACGCAGGCGACCCGGCGTCAGGCGATGGTGTTCCAAAAGCCCGTGCTGTTGCGCCGCAGCGTCGCTGCAAATCTGGATTTTGTGCTCAAGGCGCGCGGCAAATCCCGCCATGGGCGCGACGCCCTGCTGGATCATGTCGGCCTGTTGCACAAGGCCCGCCACCCGGCGCGGCGTCTGTCCGGCGGCGAAGCGCAGCGGCTCGCCCTCGCCCGCGCCCTGGCGACGGATCCCGATATCCTGTTTCTGGACGAGGCCACCGCAAGCCTTGATCCCGCCGCCACCCAAGCCATCGAGACGCTGGTCCGTGATGCCTGTGCGCGCGGCATTCGGGTGATCTGCGTCACCCATGACGCCGGACAGGCGAAACGGATCGCCGATGACATCGTATTTCTGCACGGCGGGCGTGTTTCTGAACACACCCCCGCCAAAACGTTCTTCCCGGAGCCACAGACACAGGCTGCGCGGGACTATTTGAACGGCAGGATCGTCCTCTAACCAAAACCCCAAGGGAGACCTCAATGACCTTCACCCGCACGCTCGGCGCCTCACTCACCGCCCTGGCCTTTGCCACAGCAGCCTTTGCCGACGACTCGTCGATCATCGTTCAATCGACCACATCGACCGCGAATTCCGGCCTCTACGACTATCTGCTGCCGCTGTTTCAGGACAAAAGCGGCATTCAGGTGAATGTGGTGGCCGTCGGCACCGGCCAAGCCATCAAAAACGCGCAGAACTGCGATGGCGACGTGCTTCTGGTACACGCCAAACCCGCGGAAGAAAAATTCGTCGCGGCGGGATTTGGCACGGATCGCACCGACCTGATGTATAATGACTTTGTGATCGTGGGACCGGAGGCAGACCCGGCCGGCGTCGGCGGCATGCATGACGTGCAGGGCGCGCTGACCAAGATCGCCGATGCCGAGGCGCTGTTTGCCTCGCGCGGCGATGATTCCGGCACCAACAAGAAAGAGATCGCGCTCTGGGCCGATACCGGCATCGACCCGGCGGCGGGCTCTGGTGAGTGGTATCGCGAAACCGGCTCTGGCATGGGCGCGACGCTGAACGCGGGCATCGGCATGGGCGCCTATGTGATGACCGACCGCGCCACCTGGATCAGCTTCAAGAACAAGCAGGATTACAAGATCCAGGTCGAAGGCGACGATGATCTGTTCAACCAATATGGCGTGACCCCGGTCAACCCGGCGAAATGCCCTGCCGTCAACGTCGATGGCGCCAAGGCCTTCTCCGATTGGTTGCTCTCGGACGAGGGTCAATCCGCAATTGCGGCCTATAAGGTCAGCGACCAGCAACTGTTCTTCCCCAACGCACCGAAGAACTGATACAGTCGGCGGGGCGGCCATTTGGGGCCGCCCCCAACAGACTGTGCCATGACCAAGCTTGCTTTTCCCGACCACGAGTATCTGACCGTTCCCGAATTGGCGGAGCTTTTGCGCCTGAAAGAGCGCAAGATCTACGACCTTGCGGCCTCGGGTGATGTGCCCTGCTCTCGTGCCACCGGCAAGCTGCTGTTTCCTGCCGCCGAGGTCCGCGCCTGGCTCAATCAGGCCAAATCCGGCGGTGCTGCCATGCCCGAAATTGAGCGCCCGCAAGTCCTGCTCGGCAGCCATGATCCGTTGCTGGATTGGTCGATCCGGCAATCCCGCTCCGGGCTGGCGAGCTATTTCGACGGCTCCATGGATGGGCTGGCTCGCTTCGTGAAGGGCGAAGGCATCGCTGCGGGGCTGCACTTGCATGACAGTAAATCCGGGACATGGAACATCCCCGCCGCGCAACAGCTGGCAGCAGATCAGAACGCCGTGTTGATCCGTTTTGCCAATCGCCAGCGCGGGTTGGTGTTTCCCGACACCGGTCCGGTTCTTTCCACCCTGAGCGATATAGAGGGGCTGCGCTTTGTTCCCCGGCAGCCGGAATCGGGCACGGATCTGCTGTTCCGCGATCTCGCGATGGAGACCGGGCTGGACCTGGACCGGCTGGCCCTCACCGACGTCGCCCGATCAGAGGACGAAGCCGTGGAATGCATGCGCCGGAATGAAGCCGATGTAACCTTTGGGCTGGAAACCGTCGCACGCAGCTATGGGCTGCGCTTCACGCCGCTGGTGGAAGAAGAATTCGCCCTTTTGGTGGATCGGAAAGCCTGGTTTTCGCAGGGCTTTCAGGTGTTCTTGCAGTTCTGCCAGAGCGAAAGCTTTGCCCAACGGGCCGACAGCATGGGCGGCTATGATATCAGCCGCTTGGGCGAGGTGTTGTGGAACGCCTGACCCGAGAATGCCGAGCGTCAAAGCCCCGGCAGCCGCAACCATCGAGGCGCGACGACTCAGCACAATAGATGTGAGAACATCCTCCCATTTGACAAACGCGCAGTTGCGCGCTCATGAATCGGGATAATCCGGTCCAAGCTGGCACAAACCCGACACGGAGCGAAATTTCGCCCAGATGCGCTATTTACTTGTCGAAGACAACGAACACCTGGCCAACGCGGTGGTGGACCGGCTGACGTTGGACGGTCATGTCGTTGATCGCGCCGGCGACCTCGGCACCGCCAAGGATTTTATCGCCACAACGGAATACGACCTGATCTTGCTGGACATCATGTTGCCTGACGGCGACGGGCGGCAGTTCCTGCGTGAACATAGAACGGCGCAACGGGACACGCCGATTATCGTGCTGACCGCGCGATCCGAGGTCTCTGACCGGGTTGGTGTGCTGGACCTTGGCGCGGATGACTACCTCGTCAAACCTTTTGATTTTTTAGAGCTGGAGGCCCGATGCCGCGCTGTTCTGCGCCGCAGAAGCGGCGGCGCCAGCAACCTTCAGCGCTTTGGTGACCTGGCGTTTGACCCGCTCGCCTGCACCCTGACAGTCGGCACGCGCACGGTGCAACTGCGGAATCGCGAGCTGCGCCTGTTTGAGATCTTCATCTGCGCACCAGATCAGGTGTTTTCTAAACCCAAGCTGGTGGATCAACTGTTTTCCTATGATGTCGAGGCCTCTGAGAACGCCATCGAGGTCTATGTGGCCACCCCGAACGGTTCCAGGGCAAGGTTGGCACCTATGACCTTCGCACCTCTGGACTTGGCTATCTGCTTGCAACGCAGGATGCGCGCATCTCTGAAACCTATTGGCGCCTGAGCGAGGTGATGGGCGCCTTTGGCGTCAAACTCTACTGTTGCTCCAACCAGATGATTGATGATGTTGCCTCGGGCGAGCTGACGTTGGCCTATAATGTGATTGGCAGCTATGCGCGCGCCAAGGGCAACCCAAAAGAGGTCATGGTGGTGCTGCCGCAAGATTACACCATCATCATGCTGAGAACCGCCTTTCTCCCCAAAACCAGCGCCGCGTCGGACCTGGCCGGTTTGTTTATTGACCATCTGATTTCTCGGGGTTGGGAGGCCGCACCCGGGGCGATGTCCGTCACCCGGCAAGACGCCTGGACCGAGGAGGGCCAAGCCCTGCGTCGCATTCGAATGGGGCCGGGTTTGCTGGTCTATCTCGACCCGCTCAAGAAAGCGGCCTTCCTGAAGGAATGGAACGATGCCGTTCTGCAATGACCGGCGCGCTCGGGATGCCAGGAGCTGAACGCAGCTCCAGCATGCGGGGAGTTTCTCCGTCGGATCCGACCGAAATCACCGGGGCGCCAAATGAGTTGGGGCGCCAGCGGCGCCCCGAAGTGTGACCTTCCTTGGCTCAGACCATTACTGGAACAGCTGGAGCAGGGCCTGCGGGGCTTCGTTTGCGATCCCCAGCGATTGCACCGCGAGGTCTTGCTGGGTCTGAAGCGCGCTCAGTCGCGCGGAGGCTTCTTCCATATTGGTATCGGTCATTGCCGACACACCCAGGGTCATGGAGTCGACCAGATCGGCAACAAACATGGACTGGTCTTCAATACGTGCAGAGGCGGCACCCAGTTCGGCAGCGCCGGAAATGGCGATCTGAAGAAAGCTCTCAATTTCAGCCAGTGCCGATTCCGCAGTGGTTGTATCGGTGATGGTGGTCAGGCTGGTGCCCAGGTTCAGGTTGCTCTCAAACGCTTGTGCAGCAATGGTGATGTCCACACCGGAAACTGTGCCGCCCGCACCGACGCGATCCAGCGAGGCCAGCACACCCATTTCGGTGGCGGTTCCGTCAATGGTGTCTTTCAACAGGTTGGCACCGTTGAACTGCGCCGCAGAAATGATGGATTCAATCTGGGCAACTTTTGAGTCGATATCTGTCTGGATCTTGGAGTGAGACACGTTCTCGGCCTGGGCGGACACCACCAGCTCTTTGATCTCAACAAGTTTTTCTACAATTTGTTCAGCGCCAGCAGATGCAACGGCAACGGTCGCGTCCCCCATGGAAAGGCCTTCTTCGATGGCTTCAAAACCAGCGATGTCCGATTCCATTGTCTTGGAAATGGCCCAAACGGCCGCATTGTCTTTTGCAGTTTCAATCTTTTTACCGGTCGAAATCGCATTCTGCGTCTCGGTGAGGTTTCGGTTCACAGTCTGCAACGTCTGCAAAGCGACCATTGCACCGTTGTTTGTCAAAATGCTGGACATAGCATGAGTTCCTTTGAGCAAGGAGCACTTTGGCCCCGGTGTATTTCCTAGCCCCTTATGGGGTGTCTCTCTCGTCTTTCTGATCGTGCGGCGCGCTTCAGCTGCCGCAGCAAACTCAATAAGATGCAGGCCAACTTTTGCCGTGATTAAGCTAATGAAGAACTAAAATGTCGGCACATATGTCTAAAATGCGATTCAAATTTAACCGGAGCATCGCTGGCTCGCTCCGCGCAAGGAAGCCAGGCCGCGCGAGCACCCCCTCCCTAAAACATGTCTAAAAACGACAAGGCCATGTGTGGCCTGCATTAACCCAGACCACACAGGCATGAAGATGCGCATCACCCGAAGCACGCAGACCGCACAACGCGCAAGTCATTCGGCGCGACGCCAGAGCCGCGCGGCGTGAAGTGGCCACTTTTAGATGATATTTATCATATTTTTCAGATACATGAGACAACTTCAGAACGCAGTATAAACCGATTTTTCACGCGACAGCGGCAGGGTGCGGAGACTGTGTTTTCACAAGACCTCAACCTGGGACTTGAATGTGCGTGTTTTGACTGCCCTGCTGATTGGCCTTTGCGGAGCCACGCTCGTGGCCGCCGCGAGCTGGCAGGATATCCAGCAGGAATACGCGCGCCCCGCCTATATCGACTTCCCCGAAGGCACGACCTATTCGCCCCAAAAAGCAGCTTTGGGAAAAATGCTTTTCTTTGATGCACGCCTGTCTGGCCCCCAGAATCTGAGTTGCGCGACCTGCCACAACCCCTCTTTCGGCTGGGAATCTCCCACCCCTCGGGCAAAAGGCGCGCGGAATCAGGCGCTCGCGCGTCATACGCCGACGCTTGAGAATCTCGCCGAGGCGACGCATTTCTTTTGGGATGGGCGGGCATCCAGCCTCGAAGAACAAGCGCGTGGCCCCATCACCCATCCGATGGAAATGGGATCCAGCATGGAAGAGGTTGTCGCGCGCCTGAAGCAAATTTCCGGCTATCGGCGATACTTCAGGATTGCCTTCCCTCAGGAAGGGCTGACCCAATCAACGGTGCTCTCGGCACTTGCCACCTATCAGCGGACCCTGCGATCAGGCTGGTCGCCATTTGACGATTGGATCAGCGGTGATGAAGACGCAATCTCGGAAACCGCGAAACGGGGGTTTGACGTTTTTACCGGTGTCGGCAACTGCAACAGCTGCCACACGGGCTGGGCGTTCACCGATCACCAGTTCCACAATATCGGCCTGCTCGGCGAGGACATCGGTCGCGGCGCGTTTGATCCGAACATGCGCTATCGTTTCAAGACCCCCGGGTTGCGCAACATCGCCCTGCGCGCCCCCTATATGCACGACGGAAGCCTGCCGTCCCTGCGCGACGTGATCGAACACTATCGCCACGGTGGCGCATCTCAGGAGGGGGTCAGCAGCGATCTGTCACCGCTGACGGATATGACCGACAATGACATTACCGATCTGATCGCCTTTCTCGACAGTCTGACAGCCTATGAACCGCATGTCTCCGCCCCGTCGCTGCCGGCAAATTGAGGATCGTCCATGTCCATCAAACGTCGCATCCTTGGCCCCATTATTCTGTTGATCCTGATTGGCATTGCCGGGGCCAGCTGGATCACCCTGGCGGCGATCAAAACGCAAAATGCCATTCAGGATGCAAATTTTACAGTGATGCGCACGCTTCGCACCACCGAACGGGCACAGCGTACCCGCAAGGAAGCCGAAGCGCAGCTCCATCGGTTCTTGACCTTCAACATGATCGAACCCCGGGCCAAGATCGCCCAGCGCCATCAAGAGTTTGTCAATGCGTTCAACGCCATTTGGGACGAGCTGAACACTGCGGCAAGCTCTCCGCGGCAAAAGGAGCTGACCGCCAATCTGCGGCACAGCTTCGATCTGTGGAACAAGGAAGCCTCCATCACATTGGGTATTCGTCGTGACAGCGCAATTCCCTCTCATATTCGACTGGGACATCTCGGCCACCGGCTGGAGCTTGCGCTTGTGGCGCTGGAACAAGAGGTCCGCAGCGGCGCAGCCAACGCCAACCGGCTGGCGCGGCAGAATTATGTGCATGAGGTCGCGCTGGTCTTTATTTCCATGGTGGTGATTTTTGTGATCGCCGGCACCGCGTTTATCGGATTTGGCAGCCATCTTGTGACCTCCCTGACGCGCTTGGCAACAGCGATGGAACAGATCCGCAAGGGAGACTATGACACGAAGATCGGAGACCAGGGACGACAGGACGAAGTTGGGCAGATTGCCCGGGGCGTTTTCGCATTTGCAAATACGCTGCGGGATCTGAGCACCGCAAAATCCCGCATCGAGCACCTGGCCCTGCATGACCAGCTGACCAACCTGCCCAACCGTCGCGCGCTCCAGGATCATCTGACCAACTGCCTGGCGGACCAGGACGACAGCATATATCAGACGGCGGTGCTGCATGTGGATCTGGATCGGTTCAAGCAGATCAACGACTTGCTCGGCCATGCGGCGGGGGACGAGATCCTGCGCCATGCTGCCCGCGCCATGCAAGCACAGATTGGCCCCCAGGACATGACCGCGCGGGTCGGAGGCGACGAGTTCGTCATTGTCTTGAGCCATACCACGGACAGCGCCGAGGTTGAGCGCCTGGCCCTGAATGTGATCAGCGCGATTTCTCGCCCCGTCGAAATTTGGGGCGAGTTTGTCAATGTCGGCGCCAGCATCGGCATCGCTTTTGTTTCCGCAAACGAGGAACAGGATCCCGCCCGCATTCTCTCCAACGCCGATATTGCGCTCTATGTGGCCAAAAGTCAGGGCCGCGGTCGGATCTCCTTTTATAACGACGCCACCCGGGCACGGTTTGAAGGCAATATGGCCCTCTTGAAGGATCTGCGCGCCGGGTTGGAGAATGGCGAGATAACCGCCTTTTTCCAACCACAGGTCGACGGCCACACGGGCGAGGTGCTGGGGTTTGAGGCGCTCGCGCGCTGGCATCATCCCGAACGAGGCATGCTGGACCCCGGCGTCTTTATCACATTGGCCTTTGAGCATGGGTTGGGCGACCAGCTGACCGAAACCATCGTCACAGATGCCATCGCCGCCCTGCTGGAGTGGCGCGCACACGGCTTGCCTGCCCCCTGTGTCAGCGTCAATTTCTCGGCCAAACAGCTGCGCGATGGCGGGCTGGTGGAGTATCTCGATGATACGCTGTTTGCCGCCGGGTTGCAGCCAAAGGATATCGCGATCGAAGTTCTGGAAAGCGTTCTGTTTGGAGATGGGGTTGATCCTGCGCTCAACACGATCGCTCGGCTTCAGGAGCGTGGTTACAAGATCGAACTTGATGATTTTGGCACCGGTCATGCCTCGATATCCAACCTGCGCCGCTTCAAGGTCGACGCGGTCAAACTGGATCGCGATTTTGTCTCCGGTGTCGATCAGGACAGCGAACAAGAGATGATCCTGCGCACCTTGATCGACCTTTGCTGCAATCTCGATATCGAATGCCTGGCCGAAGGGGTCGAAACAGACGCCGAAAAGGCCATGCTGCTTTCGCTGGGATGTCACCGTTTTCAAGGCTATGGCGTCGCACGCCCGATGCCCAAAGACGCCATAACCGCCTGGTTGCGAGACCGCGACCAAAGCCTGATCGCCATAAAAGCCGGATGATCGTCGCGCCCCTTCACCCCATGGAGCAGCATTTCGCAACGGAGGCGTCGAGCCCTTCTCCAATCAGCTCTGCAACCTGAGACTGGCGCAAGACCTGCAATCCGGCGGCGGTCGTGCCTGCGTAATCTATCATCTCTTGCACATGGTCGCTGGGGCGCGCGGGCCCCTCCGCCATCATTTGTCCCGCGCCAAGAAACAACTGCCGAACCGCACGATCCGCAACAGCCGGCGCAAGCCCCTTATCCGTGGCGTATTGCACCATGGTTTCGGCAAAGAAGGCAACGAAACCGGGAACCGGGCCTGTCATGGCGGTAAACACATCCAGATGGGCCTCCTCAGTGATCTGATCGGTTTCGCCACAGGCGGCAAACACCCGGTTGGCAAAGGCCCGATCCTCCGCCCCGACCGCATCAGTTGCCACCCAGGGTGAATAGGCCAGCCCCTGCTCTGCGGCGGGGCTGCTCATGGCGCGAATGACGCGGGTTGCACCGCTCTGCGCCGTGATCTGATCCATTGTGATCCCGGCCATGACCGAGAGCACAAGCTTGTCGGCAAGCGACACGTTCAAACTGCCGAAAGCGGCAGGCGGCACGCAGAGAAGCACCACATCACAAGCCGCCACCAAGGCAGCATTGTCGGATGTTGTGGTGATGTCGGCATGGGCCTCGAAACCAGCCAGGCGGCCACTGCGACTGGAGACCCAGAGCCGCTGCTCGGGTATCTCCCCTGCCCGCAATACCGCCCGCAAGATGGCTGCGCCCAACATGCCCGCGCCCCCGATGATCCCGAATACCTGCTGATCCATGATCCTGACTTCCTCTGCCCTTAACCTCAGGCCCAGACTGCGCGCTCCCGGCGCCGCCTGTCGATGCTCAATTGGAACCCCTGGCAAACCGGCGTCTCGTTTTTCATTGCTCCGATGCTCAAGAAGCCGCTAGTCCTTGCGGGACACCTGTCTTTGCCATGTCGAGACGTGGGACGACGGACCGGAAACGAGAAGGAGCACCCAATGGCCTCGCCAAATATTTTGATCTTCATGGTTGACCAGCTGAACGGCACCCTGTTTCCCGACGGCCCGGCGGACTGGCTGCACGCCCCCAATATGAAGGCTCTGGCAGAACGCTCCACCCGGTTCAGGAACTGCTACACCGCCAGCCCGCTCTGCGCGCCTGGGCGCGCGAGCTTCATGTCAGGGCAGCTTCCTTCTGCGACAGGCGTTTACGACAACGCGGCCGAGTTCGCCTCGTCGATCCCAACCTATGCCCACCACCTGCGCCGGGCCGGATATTATACCTGTCTGTCAGGCAAGATGCATTTTGTCGGCCCCGACCAGCTCCACGGGTTTGAAGAGCGGCTGACCACCGACATCTACCCGCCCGATTTCGGCTGGACACCGGACTATCGCAAACCCGGCGAGCGGATCGACTGGTGGTATCACAATATGGGCTCCGTCACCGGCGCTGGCATTGCCGAGATCAGTAACCAGATGGAATTTGACGATGAGGTCGCCTTCCACGCCACGCAGAAGATTTACGATCTGGGTCGCGGCAAGGATGATCGCCCCTGGTGCCTGACGGTGAGCTTCACCCACCCGCATGACCCCTATGTCACCCGGCGCAAATACTGGGATCTCTACGAGGA
>NZ_JAATOX010000038.1 GCF_011806385.1 Phaeobacter sp. HF9A
TGTCCGAGATGATGCATGAAAGCGTGCTGGACGCCTTTGATCGGGTGATTCACATCTAAGCGCCGCAGCCTGCGCGCAGGCAAAGGCCGGGCCGTACGCCCGGCCTTTTTTGTGCCGATACACCGCACAGTCTGGCCCAGCCCGGCGGGCTGACCTATTGAGTGACGTTTCAAGACCAAAGGCGGGGCAGGGCGATGGTGCAGCGGGATCGGACAAATTGGGTCATGGTGCTGTTGATCTGGGTCGCGGGCCTTGGTGCGGCGGCGCAATATGGCAAGATCAGCGTCACCTTTGATCTTTTGCCGACGCTGTATCCCGATGCCGGCGCGGCGATCAGCTGGGCGGTCTCGGTTGTGGGCTTTGTCGGCATCCTGCTGGGCGTGGTGGCGGGGCTGTTTGTCTCTGCCATCGGGTATCGGCGCACGCTGGTCTGGGCACTGAGCCTCGGCGCGGTGATGTCGGCCTTGCAGGGTCTGGATCTGCCCTTTGGCCTGTTTCTGCTGACCCGGATGATCGAGGGGGCCTCGCATCTGGGGGTTGTTGTTGCGGCGCCGACGCTGATGGTTCTGATCACCACCCCTGGGTCGCGCGGTCTGGCGCTGACGCTCTGGAGCACGTTTTTCGGCGTGGCCTTTGCGCTCCTGAACTGGATCGGTCTGCCCTTTGTACACGCCCATGGGGTGCAGGCGCTGTTTGGCGTTCATGCGGCGATCATGGCCGCATTGGCGGTGATCCTACATCTGGCGCTGCGCGGCCTGCCGGTGCCCGCGCGGGTGCCGTTTCCACAGCTCAACACTCTGTTGCCGTTGCACCTCGGGATCTATCGCTCGCCGTTCAAGCTCGCCCCGGCGGCGGGCTGGCTGTTCTATACCTGCTGTTTTGTCTCCATCTTGACCGTGTTGCCCCCCTTCCTGAGCGAAGAGAACCGCGCCATGATCATGGGCGCGATTCCGCTGGTGGCGATTGCGGTGTCGATGACCCTGGGGGTGAGCCTGCTGCGGCGGATGCCCGCCGTCAGGCTGGCACAGCTGGGGTTTACCGCCTGTGCGCTGTCGATGCTCTGGCTCTGGGTCATGCCGGGGTTCTGGCTGGCTTGTCTCGCGCTTGGGGCCTCTTTCGGGCTGGTGCAGAGCGGCAGCTTCTCCTCGGTGCCGCAGCTCAATCATGACGCGGCCGCGCAGTCGGAAGCCAACGGCGCGATGGCGCAGGCGGGCAACCTTGGCAATGCCATCGGCACGCCGCTGCTGGTCGGGATGATCACACTGGCGGGCTATTCCGGGCTGGTGCTGACGCTGGCGCTGTTGTTTCTCGGCGGTGCGCTGGCGCATCAGGGATTTGCGCTGCGCCGCCGTTGGGCCTGATCCACGCCCGCGCTGTCAGCAGCTTGCAGGAGACTTGCCTACGTTCGCTGAATGTTCCGCATTTTTGCTTGGAAACCCGGCCGCGCGTCTCTATGTGTTAAGCAAAGTTTGAGGGCGATCATGGCTGAGCTGAAGAACATCGAAGTGCGCGGCGCGCGTGAACACAATCTGAAGAACATCGACGTCGACATTCCGCGCGATCAGCTGGTGGTGATCACCGGCCTGTCCGGCTCCGGCAAATCGAGCCTGGCGTTTGATACGATTTACGCCGAGGGGCAGCGGCGCTATGTCGAATCCCTGAGCGCCTATGCCCGCCAGTTCCTCGATATGATGGAAAAGCCCGATGTGGATCATATCTCCGGCCTCAGCCCGGCGATTTCCATCGAGCAAAAGACCACCTCGAAGAACCCGCGCTCCACCGTCGGCACGGTGACCGAAATCTACGATTATATGCGGCTGCTGTTCGCCCGCGCGGGCACGCCCTATAGCCCCGCCACCGGCCTGCCGATCGAGGCGCAGCAGGTGCAGGATATGGTTGACCGCATCATGACGCTGGAGGAGGGCACCCGCGGCTATCTGCTGGCGCCGATCGTGCGCGACCGCAAGGGCGAATACAAAAAAGAGATGCTGGAGCTGCGCAAGCAGGGCTTTCAGCGCGTCAAGGTGAATGGCGAGTTTCACGAGCTCGACACGCCGCCGGTGCTGGACAAGAAATTCCGCCATGACATCGACGTGGTGGTCGACCGTCTGGTGGTCAAGGAGGGGATCGAGACCCGGCTGGCCGACAGCCTGCGCACCGCGCTGGATCTGGCCGATGGCATCGCCATTCTGGAAACCGCCCCGCGTGAGGGCGAGCCGGAACGGATCACCTTCAGCGAAAATTTCGCCTGTCCAGTCAGTGGCTTCACCATCCCGGAGATCGAGCCGCGGCTGTTTTCCTTTAACGCGCCCTTTGGCGCCTGTCCCCATTGTGATGGTCTGGGTATGGAGCTGTTCTTTGACGAACGGCTGGTTGTGCCGGATCAGAGTCTCAAGGTCTATGACGGGGCGCTGGCCCCCTGGCGCAAGGGCAAATCGCCCTATTTCCTGCAAACCATCGAGGCGATCGCCAAGCACTACGAGTTCGACAAGAACACCGCCTGGAAGGATCTGCCCGCGCATGTGAAACAGGTGTTCCTGCATGGCTCCGGCGATGAGGAAATCGCCTTTCGCTATGACGAGGGCGGTCGGGTCTACGAGATCACCCGGGTGTTCGAGGGCGTCATTCCCAATATGGAGCGCCGCTATCGCGAGACGGACAGCAACTGGATCCGCGAGGAATTTGAGCGCTATCAGAACAACCGGCCCTGTGGCCATTGCGAGGGCTATCGGCTGCGTGACGAGGCGCTGGCGGTCAAGATCGCCGGGGTTCATGTGGGGCAGGTGGTGGAGAAATCCATCCGCGAGGCCCTGGCCTGGATCGAAGACGTGCCGAACCATCTGAGCGCGCAGAAACAGGAAATCGCCCGCGCCATCGTCAAGGAAATCCGCGAGCGGCTGGGGTTCCTCAACAACGTCGGGCTGGAGTATCTCACGCTCAGCCGTGCCGCCGGAACGCTCTCGGGCGGGGAAAGCCAGCGCATCCGGCTGGCGAGCCAGATCGGCTCCGGGCTCACCGGCGTGCTTTATGTGCTGGACGAGCCCTCCATCGGTCTGCACCAGCGCGACAATGACCGGCTGATTACAACGCTCAAGAACCTGCGCGATCAGGGCAATACGGTCATCGTGGTCGAACATGACGAGGATATGATCCGCCAGGCCGATTACGTCTTTGATATCGGCCCCGGCGCCGGGGTGCATGGCGGCCAGGTGGTCAGCAAGGGCACGCCCGCCGAGGTGGAGGCCGATGCCGGCTCTGTCACCGGGCAATATCTTGCGGGCACGCGAGAGATCGAAATCCCCGCCACGCGCCGCAAGGGCAACAAGAAAAAGATCAAGGTGGTCAAGGCCAGCGGCAACAATCTGAAAAACGTGACCGCCGAATTCCCGCTGGGGAAATTTGTCTGCGTCTCGGGCGTTTCGGGCGGCGGCAAATCCACGCTGACGATCGAGACTCTGTTCAAGACCGCCTCGATGCGGCTGAACGGGGCGCGCCAGACACCCGCCCCCTGCGAGACCATCAAGGGGCTGGAGCATCTGGACAAGGTGATCGACATCGACCAGCGGCCGATCGGTCGCACGCCGCGCTCGAACCCCGCGACCTATACCGGCGCCTTCACGCCGATCCGCGACTGGTTTGCCGGCCTGCCAGAATCCAAGGCGCGCGGCTACAAACCCGGGCGGTTCTCCTTCAACGTCAAGGGCGGCCGCTGCGAGGCTTGCCAGGGGGATGGCGTTCTCAAGGTCGAGATGCATTTCCTGCCCGACGTCTACGTCACCTGCGAGACCTGCAACGGCGCGCGCTACAACCGCGAAACGCTGGAGATCAAGTTCAAGGGCAAGAGCATCGCCGATGTGCTGGATATGACGGTCGAAGACGCGCAGAGCTTCTTTGCCGCCGTGCCCTCGATCCGCGACAAGATGGATGCGCTGATGCGCGTGGGGCTGGGCTATATCAAGGTCGGCCAACAGGCGACGACGCTTTCGGGCGGCGAGGCGCAGCGGGTGAAACTGTCGAAGGAACTGGCAAAACGCTCGACCGGGCGCACGCTCTATATCCTCGACGAGCCGACCACTGGTCTGCACTTTGAGGACGTGCGCAAGCTCTTGGAAGTGCTGCATGAATTGGTGGAGCAGGGCAATTCGGTGGTGGTGATCGAGCATAACCTCGACGTGATCAAGACCGCCGATTGGATCATCGACATCGGCCCCGAGGGCGGCGATGGCGGCGGCGAGATCGTGGCCACGGGCACCCCGGAAAAGATCGCCGAGGAGCCCCGCAGCCACACCGGCCATTACTTGAAACCGATGCTGGCGGCGAAATCCCGCAAGAAGGTCGCGGCGGAATAAGCCTCAGCTCTGGCGCAGGGCGCGGGCAGCTTGCTTGCCCCGTCTTGCAATGACGCCCTCGGCGGGTGGCTGGTCCGGCGCGCCAGTTTTTTCTGCGCTTCTCCCTTGAATGTTAATCCTCGCAACATCACCTCAATGTTACCGATTTTGAAATTTTGAGGTTTGCACATGTTGCCCCGTCTTTTTGTGTCTGCTGCGGCGCTCAGCCTTGTCGCGCTTCCGGTTCTTGCGGATGACCACGTTTATGAGTTTTCCAACTTTCGCCAGATCGAGGTCTCCGACGGGATCAAGCTTGTGGTGATTTCTGGCGCCGACAGCTATCGCGTCGAAGCCGCGTTCAACAGCCTGCCCGGTGGCACCGCGCCGCGGATTTCGCAAGACGGCCAGGTGCTTGATATTCAGCGCAACACCCGGCTGTCGCCCATCACCAAACTGTTCGAAGACGAGCTGCGTGTCACCGTTCACATGCCCGGGCTTTCGGGGCTGACGGTGGGCCAGGGCGCAACGGCACATGTGTCCGGCACGATTTCCGGCAATGTGGCGTTCACGGTTACGCAGGGCGGCGCGATGGAGGCGTCGGGGCTTGCGGCCCGCAAGGTCGCCTTGACCGCCGCGATGGGCGCGGAGCTGGAGATCGGCGGCAGCTGTGAGGTTCTGAGCGTCGAAGCCAGCGATGGTGCCGATGTCGATGCCGAGGGGCTGCGCTGCCGGTCGGTCGAGGTTTCCGCCATGCGCGGCGCGGATGTGGAGGTCACTGCCACCGAAAGCCTGCGCGCCAGCGCAGCCCTTGGCGGCGCGGTTTCGGTCGCGGGCCACCCCAGCAAGACCGAGGTGGCCGCTTCGATCGGCGGATCGGTGCAGATCGCGGACTAGGCCAATCCGTGGCGCGGCTGCGGATCTGGCCGTGCCATCATCAAGGGCAGCAGGAACATCAGTAAAAACCCGGTGTTCATCACCGCGTTGAACGCCGCGCCGGAGAGGATCGAGCCAAGGCTGTCGGGCAGATACCAGCCCAAGAGCGCCGGCAACAGCAAGCGGCGGGCAAGCGGCAGATCGGTCGGCATGACATATGTGCTCACCTGCCAGATCACCGCACCCAGCCCGGAAATCGCCAGCAGCAGCCGCGTGCTGTCTGCGGTGATGCTCTGTTGGCCATCGACGGGCCAATAGCCCAGATCTAGAAACAACCGCCCAACAAGGGCCAATCCACTATGGGGTGAAAGCATCAGCGCAAGGCCAAAAATGATTGTTCCAAGCGCGGAAAGTTGCAGCAGACGGGTGGCGAGGGAGAGGGACATGTGATGCTCCGATGTTCAGGTCTCGCCCTTGGGATGGTGGAAAATCGGCGGGGTTTCAATTACCTGAGAGGTAAGGTTATCTGCGCCGCAGAGGCGCGGCAGCGGCAAAGACGGGGGCAGGTGGATGCAAGGATTTGGCGCAGAGCTAAAGTCATGGCGGCAGACCCGTCGTCAGAGCCAGCTTGATCTCGCCCTCGCGGCGGAGGTCTCGGCGCGGCATATTTCCTTTCTTGAGACGGGACGCGCCAATCCCAGCCGCGACATGGTGCTGCGGCTCAGTGCGGCGTTGCTCCTGTCGCCGGAGGCAAGCAATCGGTTGATGTCCGCCGCCGGACACACGCCGGCCTATGGCGCGCGCTCCCTCAGTGACGCTGAGATGGCGCCCTTGCGCGCGGCGGTGGACTGGACGTTGGAGCGTCACGCGCCCTATCCGGCGATGGCGCTGGGGCGGCACTGGCAGTTGATCCGCCTGAACGCCCCGGCAGAGCAGTTGCTGGCGGCGACCGGGCTCGGCGAGGGCGACAGTTTTCTGGAGGCGTTTCTGGAAAGCGACGCGCTGCGCGCCCGCATCGACAACCTGGCAGAGCTGGAGCGGCTGCTGCTGTTGCGGCTGCGCAGCGAGCTTTTGCACTTTGGCCGCGATGCGGTGCTGGAACATGCGGTGGCCCGGCTTCAGGCGCGTCAGCGGGATCTGTCCGCGCATGACAGCGCACCGCTGCCGCCGATGATCCCGGCCCGCTATCGCGTCGGGGGCCGGGTGTTGTCGTTCTTTTCTGCGGTGTCGCAGTTTGGCTCGGTCGAGGATATCGCGCTCTGTGATTTGCGCATCGAGAGCCTGTTTCCCGCCGATGAGGCCACGCGGCAGGCGCTGTTATCCTGATCGGGGCAGTTAATCCTCGCGGTTGCGTGTTTCAAAACGGGGCAGCATGGCGGAGAAATCCATGCCTTTGCCGTCTTCTTCCTCGACAAAACGGGCATAGAGCGCCTCGGCCAGCTGTCCCATCGGGGTGTCGGCATCGGCGCTGCTGGCGGCCTGTTGGCTCAGGCGCAGGTCCTTGAGCATCAGATCAGCGGCGAACCCGGGTTGATAGCCATTGTCGGCGGGGCTTTGCGGGCCGACGCCGGGGGCGGGGCAATAGGCGTTCATGCTCCAGCTGCTGCCAGAGGAGGTGGAGACCACATCAAACATCTTTTGCCGGTCGAGCCCGAGTTTATCCGCCAGCGCAAAGGCTTCGCAGGTGGCGATCATGGTGACGCCGAGGATCATGTTGTTGCAGATCTTGGCGGATTGACCGGCACCGGAGGCCCCGCAATGCACGGCCTTCTGACCCATGATGTCAATCAGGGGCTGCGCCTTGGCAAAGGCCTCCTCGCTGCCGCCTGCCATAAAGGTCAGCGTCCCCGCCGAGGCCCCGCCGATACCGCCAGAGACCGGCGCATCCACCGCCAGCAGACCCGCCGCCGCCGCCTGATCCGCCACCGCGCGGGCGCTGTCCACATCCACGGTCGAGCAATCCACAAAAGCCGCGCCCGCCTGCATCGCCGGGATGATCTCCGCCGCGACGGCGCGCAGGATCTGCCCGTTCGGCAGCATGGTGATCATCACCTCGGCGGTGCTGGCAGCCTCGGCGGCGGAGGGCACCAGGCTGACGCCCTCGATCGCCACATCGACCGTGTCATATCCGATCACCTCATGGCCTGCCTTGGCCAGGTTCGCAGCCATCGGGCCGCCCATATTGCCAAGACCGATAAATCCGATTTTCATGGCTCACTCCTCCTCAAACGTCAGTTTGTCCGCGCCCAGTGGCATCAGCATCTGACTGACCGCAACCGCAGGCACCGTGCCATCCGCATATTGCCACTTGGGCGATTTGTCCTTGTCGATCAGCAGGGCCCGCACCCCTTCGAGCAGGTCGCCCTTTTCCACCGCGCGATGGGTGAAGCGATACTCCAGCTCCAGCGCGCTGCGCATGCTGGTGGTGGCGCTGCGCAAGCGGTGGATCATCTCGACGGTGCAGGCCAGCGACAGCGGCGCGCCGCGCGAGAGCGACTTGAGAGACCTGGCAGCGAAGTCATCATCGCGGCCCCTTAGCACGGTCAGGATATCACCGATTGCCTCGCCTGCGAAACAGGCATCAATGTCGGGTTGCATCGCCGCAAGGGGGCTCTCGGGCGCGGGTTCGGCAGCCTCCGCGAGGCAGGCGGCATCACCGCTGGTCTGTAACGCAGCGATCAGCGCGGGCCATTTGTCCTGCGTGATATAGTGATCGGCAAAGCCAGCATGCAGCGCATCACCCGGCCCCATGCGATAACCCGTGGTGCCGAGATATTCCCCCAGCCGCCCCGGCGCCAGCGCCAGCAGGAGCGAGCCGCCGACGTCCGGCACCAGACCAATGCCGCATTCGGGCATGGCGAGCTGGCTGCTTTCGCCGACAATCCGGTGGCTGCCGTGACAGCCGATGCCAACACCACCACCCATGGTGAAACCCTGAAGGAAGCTGACCACCGGTTTGGGATATTCAAAAATCCGCGCGTTCATGCGGTATTCGTCACGCCAGAAGTCCCGACCATAGGCAAGATCCCCCGCGAGGCCGGTGTTATAGAGTTCGGCAATATCGCCACCGGCGCAAAAGGCCTTGTCGCCCGCCGCATCAAGGATCACCAGTGCAACACTGTCGTCCTTGGCCCAGTCCTTGAGCGCGGCGTCGATTGCCAGACACATGTCATAAGACAGCGCATTCAGCGCCTTTTCGCGGGTCAGGGTGATCCGTCCGGCGCGGCCTTCGATACGGATGTGAATTTCGGTCATGGATAGCACCTTATATTAGTGATGTTCCGCCACGAGATGGCGCGCGACGATCACGCGCATGATCTCGTTGGTGCCTTCAAGGATCTGATGCACCCTGAGATCGCGCACCAGTTTTTCTATGCCATAATCCGCGAGATAGCCGTAGCCACCGTGCAATTGCAGGCATTGATCGACAACCTTGGATCCGGTCTCGGTGACGAATTTCTTTGCCATGGCGCAGAACTTTGACGCATCATGCGCGCCCTGATCCAGCTTCCAGGCGGCCTGACGCAGGAAGGTGCGGGCGGCTTGCAGCTCGATCTCCATATCGGCGAGGCGGAATTGCAGCGCCTGAAACTGGTCGATGCTTTGGCCAAAGGCCTTGCGCTCGGACATATATTGCAGGGTCTGGTTGAGCCCCGCCTGAGCGGCGCCAAGCGAGCAGGAGGCGATGTTCAGCCGCCCACCATCCAGCCCCATCATCGCGTATTTAAAGCCTTTTCCCTCTTCACCCAAGAGGTTCTCGGCGGGTACGGGGCAATCGTCGAACTGCACCTGGGCGGTGGGTTGGCTCCTCCAGCCCATCTTGTCTTCCAGCGCGCCAAAGCTCAGCCCCGGGGTGCCATCCTCGACATAGAGCGTGGAAATCCCCTTGGGGCCGTCCTCGCCGGTGCGCACCATGCAGACATAGGCATCGGAATAGCCACCACCGGAGATAAACGCCTTGGTGCCGTTGAGCACATAGCCGCCTTCAGTACGTTCAGCGCGGGTCTTGAGCGCGGCCGCATCGGAGCCGGAGCCGGGCTCCGTCAGGCAGTAGCTCAACACGGTGTTGAGGCTGAGCGCATCCGGCATCACCCGCGCTTTCAAGCTGTCACTGCCAAACATATCGAGCATCTTGGCGCACATGTTGTGGATCGACAGGAACGCCGCAACCGAAGGGCAGGCCATCGAGAGCGCTTCGAACACCAGCGTCGCATCAAGCCGGCTCAGCCCCGAGCCACCGGCCTCTTCGCTGACGTATAGCGCGCCAAAGCCCAGCTCGCCCACCTTAGGCCAGAGATCCTTGGGGATGGTGCCCTCGGCCTCCCACTGGCGCGCGAAGGGGGCGATATGCTCCTGGCCAAACCCATAGGCCATGTCAAAAATGGCCGTCTGTTCCTCTGTCATTGCGAAGTCCATGGGCTCTCCTCCCTCCAGGCTGCAAGAATTGAACAACTGTTTATTTCTTACGCGTCTGGAAGGGATGTCGCAAGTTGTGGATCTGCAAAGCCAGCTTGCATTGCTGCCAATGACAGCAGCAGATGGGCATAATTCAGTCAGGATTTGAGGAGTTTTTTAAGGTTTTCGCGCCACAAATGAGCCCAAAGCACGCCTATGATCCAGAGAGGTCAGGCAACGCAAACAGCCTCAGAAGGAGCGTGATCGCCGTGTCGCAATCGAACCAGACCAGCAAGCTCGCGGTTTTGCACAAGAAGCCGCATAACCCCGAGTTCGACAAATTCGTGACCTCTGTCATGTCGCAGGAACGGGCAAAGTTCGCTTTTGACATGAAAAACGGATTTCGCTCGCCAGCGGCAAAAGGCGAGACGCCGCAACGGACCGCGAAGAACCTGCTGAGAGCGGCGCAAAACCACATTCTGAGCCATGAGCTGGAAAAGGCGAAAACCGCCTTGCGCCAGGCCATCGCACTCGACGAGAACAACTCCGCTCTGCATTCCCTGTTGGGCGAGGTGTTCATGAAAGACGACAGCCGTCTGGCAGATGCACTGTCTTGCATGATGCGCGCGATCAAGTTGGAGCCAAAGAACAGCGCGCATTTCGCGATGATCGGGACCCTATTGATGCGGATGAAAAAGTTCGAGGAGGCGATTGGGTTTTTCGAGATTGCGGTTAGTTACGATCCGAACAATTACATCGCCCTGTCGCGGATGATGCACCTGAAGGCGCACCGTCTGCAATGGGATCATTTCGGCAAGATTCCCTCCTACTTGAAGCGGTTGGACACTCCGGGTGTCGTCTCCGATCCCTTTGCGTTTCTCTCACTTTGCGACGATGGTGCCTATCAGCGTCGCCGATCAGAGGCGGTGATCAAGGCGAAGTTTGGTAAACCCGCTACCGCTAGAGGCCTATACTGGCCACGCAATCAGGGCCAGAAGATCCGTATCGGGTATTTCTCCAACGATTTTCATGATCATGCCACGATGCATCTGATGTTCGGTCTGCTGGAGGCCCATGATCGCGAAAAGTTTGACATCTACATGTATGATTACGGCTCTGCGGTGCAGGATCGTGAACACCACCGCGCCCGCAAAAACGCGGGTCGTTTCCAGGACGTGCGCCACATGACCACGACGCAATTGGTGGATCTTGCCCGTGGGGACCAAATCGACATTGCCGTGGATCTCAAAGGCTTCACGGAAGGCGGGCGTCTTGATATTTTCAACGCACGCGTCGCGCCGGTGCAGGTGGCCTATCTGGGCTATCCCGGCACAACCGGCTTGAAATCCATGGATTACATGGTCGCAGACAAGGCGACGATTCCGGCCCATCTGCGCAAGCTCTACAGCGAGCATATCCTCTACATGCCGCATTGCTACCAGCCCAATGACGACCATCGGAAAATCGCCGATATTCAGTACTCGCGCGCGCAGTTCAACCTGCCGGAAACCGGGTTTGTCTTCAGCTCCTTCAACAGCCCCTATAAGGTGACACCGCGGGAATATGATCTCTGGATGGCTCTGCTGAAAGAGGTGCCGGACAGTGTCTTGTGGTTCTACACCGGCACCAACGATATTGAGCAGAGGCTGAAAGCCGAGGCTGAGAAACGCGGTGTTGATGGGGCGCGTATCATTCCGACTGGACGTCTGAAGCCGGAGCTGCACCTGGCCCGTCTGCGGCTTGCGGATCTGTTCCTGGATACCTTCAACGTGAACGCCCATACCACCGCCAGCGATGCGCTTTGGGCCGGTCTGCCGGTGGTCACCAAGATGGGCGAACAATTTGCCGCCCGCGTGGCAGGCAGTATCTTGCAGGCCGCCGGCCTGCCGGATCTGGTGACCCAGTCTGAAAAGAAATATTTCGAGGTCGCCCTGCGCATTGCGCAGGAACCCGACTATCTTGCTGATATCCGGAACCGTATTGCAGCAGCACGGGAAAACGCGCCGCTGTTTGATACCGCAGGGTATACCCGCGATTTTGAACGGCTGCTGGAACATGCCTTCGAGCACTATCTGAACGGCAATGCGCCCAAGTCCATGGCCATCTCGGCCTAAGTGGGAATGACATCAAAAAAAGCCGCGCCTTTGAACATCAAGGGCGCGGCGTTTTCTGTCCGTTGGCTTGCCGCGTCAGAGCAAGCGCACCTGCGTGCCGATCTGCACCAGGGGATAGAGCTTCTCAACGTGTTGATTATATAGACCAATGCAACCGGAGGAGCTTTGCCGACCGATCTTGCGGGTGTCATGGGTGCCGTGCACCAGATAGGCGGGCCAATCAAGGTACATCGCGCGGGTGCCAAGCGGATTGCCCTTTACGCCACCGCCGATGCTCTGGGGCAGGGTCGGGTCCCGCTCGCGCATGCTTGCGGTTGGGGTCCAGGAGGGGTTTTCGCGTTTGCGCACGATCTTTGAATAGCCGCGCCGGGTCAGTTCCTCGCTCAGGGGAACCGAGGAGGGAAACAGCATATAGGTTTCGCCATCGCCGGACCAATAGTGCAGGGCACGGCTGTCAATATCCGCCAGCAGGCAGCCGACACCGAGCTCGTCAAAATGATCCTGCCAATGCTGCTGCTGAAAGGCAGAGACATTGCGCTGTACCGGGATCTTGTCGCGGATGGCGGGCTCGTTCTGAGGGAAGGCATCGCTGGATTGTGCACGCAGCAGGCCGGGCGTGGCCAAGGTTGCGGCAACGCCCCCCATCAGGGCGCGACGCGACACTCCAAAGGGCGGTTTCTTATTCTGCGACATCGGCGCATCCTCGCATATTATTTGCTCGATCTTTTCTGCGACCATAGGAGAGGTCACGCGGCGACGCCAGAGGGGGCGCTGCTGACATTCCCGTGAGCAGGGCGCGTGCCATTGCAATGCGCAAAAAAAGGCCGCCCAAACGCGGGGCGGCCTTTGATTGCGGGGTGCGGGGAGGTCAGTCCATCGCTTTGAAGTTGAACTCGCCACCTTCTTTGATGCCGGAGAACCAGCGCTGGGTGACGGTCTTGGTGCGCGTATAGAAGCGGAAGGCGTCGGGGCCATATTGGTTCAGGTCGCCAAAGGCCGATTTCTTCCAGCCGCCAAAGGTGTGGTAGCTGAGCGGCACCGGGATCGGGAAGTTGATGCCGACCATGCCGACATTCACCCGGTCGGCAAAGTCACGCGCGGTATCGCCATCGGCGGTATAGATCGCGGTGCCGTTGCCATAGGCGTTGTCCTTCACCAGGTTCAGCGCGTCCTCGTAATTGTCCATGCGCACGGTGGAGAGCACCGGGCCGAAGATCTCTTCCTTGTAGATGTCCATCTCGGCGGTGACGTCGTCAAACAGGGTCGGGCCGACAAAGTGACCGCCCTCATAGCCTTGCAGGGTCAGACCACGGCCATCGGCCAGCAGCTTGGCGCCCTGTTCCACGCCGCTGTCGATCAGACCTTCGATGCGGGCCTTGGCTTGCGGAGTGATGACGGGGCCGAAGTCAATGTCTTCGCCAGCGGTGTAGGGGCCGACCTTGAGCTTTTCGATGCGCGGCAGCAGCCGTTCGATCAGCCCGTCGGCGGTTTCCTTGCCAACCGGAACCGCAACCGAGATCGCCATGCAGCGTTCGCCCGCCGCGCCAAAGCCGGCACCGACCAGCGCATCGGCGGCCTTGTCGAGATCCGCATCGGGCATGATCAGCATGTGGTTCTTGGCGCCGCCAAAGCACTGCGCGCGTTTGCCATTGGTGGCGGCGCGGCCGTAGATGTATTGGGCAATCGGGGTGGAGCCGACAAAGCCAACCGCCTGGATGGTTTCATTGTCCAGGATCGCGTCCACGGCTTCCTTGTCACCATTGACCACTTGCAGAACGCCGTCGGGCAGGCCCGCTTCCTTGAGCAGCTCGGCCAGCATCAGCGAGGTGGAGGGCACGCGCTCGGAGGGTTTCAGGATCATCGCGTTGCCGCAGGACAGGGCCGGTGCCATTTTCCACAGCGGGATCATGGCCGGGAAGTTGAAGGGGGTGATCCCCGCCACAACACCCAGCGGCTGACGCATGGAATAAAGGTCGATGCCCGGGCCGCCGCTGTTGGTGAATTCACCTTTCAGCATATGGGGCGCGCCCATGCAGACCTCGACGACCTCCAGGCCGCGCTGCACATCGCCGCGCGCGTCGGGCAGGGTCTTGCCATGTTCCATGCTGACCAGCTCGGCCAGTTTGTCCATGTTTTCATTGATGAGCTCGGCGAACTTCATCATGACGCGAGCGCGTTTTTGCGGGTTGGTGGCCGCCCAGCCGACCTGTGCTTCGGCGGCTTTTGCGATGATCGCGTCCATCTCGGCCTTGGTGGCCAGCGGCACCTTGGCGATCTGCTCGCCGGTGGCCGGGTTCAGAACATCGGCGAACCGACCAGAGGTGCCTGCGACTTTTTCGCCGTTCACGTAATGGGTCAATTCCTGCATGTGCAGTCCTCCTCAAACTTTGGGTTGGCGCCATCTTAGGATTGCAAAAACGACGGGAAAAGAGGAAAGCTTTCAAATAGGTTTTGCATTAACGCAAATGGTTAATGTAGGTTTACCCGGAGTTGCAGACCGAAAAGCAGACTGGAGGATCCCGTCAGATGGAACCCCAATGGGACGATATGAAGGTGTTTCTGGCCGTGGCGCGCGAAAGTAGCCTGTCCGGCGCGGGGCGTGTTCTAAAGATGGATCCGGCGACGGTGGGGCGACGGGTGGCGCGGTTTGAAACCGCGTTGAAAACATCGCTGTTTGTGAAATCGCCACAGGGCTATGCGCTGAGCGCTGCGGGGGATCGCCTGCTGGCCCATGCCGAGGCGGCAGAACTGGCCATGCGCGCCGGCGAAGAGGCGCTCACCGGGCCCAGCGATACGCTTTCCGGGCAGATCCGCATCGGCGCGCCGGATGGCTGCGCCAATTACATTCTGCCGCAGGTTTGTGCACAGATTTCAAAGGACAACCCGGATCTGGATATCCAGATCGTAGCGCTGCCACGGGTGATCAACCTGTCCCGGCGCGAGGCCGACATGGCCGTGACGGTCAGCGCGCCCACCGCGGGCAAGCTCCTGGTGCAGAAGATCACCGATTATCACCTGCATCTGGCCGGATCGCGCCACTATATCCGGGACTCGGCCCCGCTGGAAAAACTGGAGCATCTGCGCGACCACCGCATGATCGGCTATATTCCCGATATGATCTTTGACCAGGAGCTGGACTATCTCAATGATCTGGGGGTGGAGCGGGTGGCGCTGGCGTCAAACTCCGTCTCGGTGCAGATCAAGCTCCTGGCCGAGGGCACCGCGCTGGGGGTGGTGCATGATTTTGCGCTGCCAAGCCACCGCCATTTGCGCAAGGTGCTGAAGGATGCCTTCTGCCTGAGCCGTGCGTTTTACCTGGTTCGTCATCAGGGTGATCAGCGCAGTGAACGCCTCAACCGTTTTGCCGAGGCCCTGTCAAAAGGTATTCGCGAAGAGGTTGAACGTCTGGAAGGCTTGACTTGATGCGCGCTTGCGGCAACCCTTGAGGGAGAAACGTTTTCTTTCAAGGGTACGCATCATGCTGGTTAAGTCGATTCTGAGCTCCAAGGATATCAAGGACATTGTCACCATCGGACCGGATGCCACGCTCATGACGGCTGCAAAACTCTTGTCAGAGCATGGGATCGGGACGGTGCTTGTGTCCTCGGATCAGAAAACCCCGCTGGGGATCCTGTCGGAACGTGACATCGTGCGCCAGCTGTCCAAGGTCGGCCCCGGCTGTCTCGATCAGACGGTCGAAACATATATGACCCGCGATCTGGTGACCTGTGTTCAGGATACCAGCGTCGAACAGGCGCTGACCCAGATGACCGAAGGCCGGTTTCGCCACATGCCGGTTGTTGAGTCCGGCGAGCTGGTCGGCATCATTTCGCTCGGCGATGTGGTCAAGGCCCAGCTGGCCGAGGTTGCAATGGAAAAATCTGCCCTCGAAGGCATGATCATGGGGCATTAACCGCCGGTTTGTGCTGTAGGCCCTCATTCGGTATTAACACGCACTTGCAATGCGGCGCGCAACATGATTGCGTGCCCGCAAATCTGACGCAGGCAGGAGGGGGCCCATGCGCATCGGTCTGTATCCCGGAACTTTCGACCCGATCACCCTCGGGCATATCGACATTATTCGCCGCGCCACCGCCTTGGTGGATCGGCTGGTGATCGGGGTCGCCATCAATGGCGACAAGGGCCCGCTGTTCAATCTGGAAGAGCGCGTCGCGATGATCGAAGCCGAATGCGCTCAGCTCTCAGAGCAAACCGGCACCGAAATTGTCGTCCATCCCTTCGAAAATCTTCTGATTGACTGCGCGCGTGACGTCGGGGCCCAGGTGATCGTGCGCGGACTGCGGGCCGTTGCGGATTTTGAGTATGAATTCCAGATGGTTGGTATGAATCGCGCGCTCGACGACAGTATCGAGACTGTGTTCCTGATGGCCGAAGCCCGCCATCAGGCGATCGCCAGCAAACTGGTGAAAGAGATCGCACGGCTGGGTGGTGACACCAGCAAATTTGTGACCTCAAAGGTCGACCAGAAGCTGAGAGAGCGTCTCGGCGTCTGAATTCGGAAACAGTCTGAGTATCTAAATCAATGCAGGGCCATGGCCTAGCGCCAGAAGGCCATCCATTCGATCAGGTCAAAGAGCTTCTTGCCCAGAAACAACAGATGACGGCTGTCAAAAGCGGTGACATCAACCGCAATGAGCAGCAGGATGATGATGCCAAGGGTGATGGCGAGGGAATTCGTCATGGTGGGACCCGCATAGGAAACGCCCGGTCAGATATGCCTGACCGGGCGCAATATCTCAACCCGTTGGACTTTGGCGTTTTCTTAGTTCAGGCGCCCCATGGCGGTGGCGACATCCGCCATCCGCACGGAGAAGCCCCATTCATTGTCATACCAGGCCAGCACGCGAACCATGCGGCCGTCAACCACGCGGGTCTGATCCGGCGCGAAGATGCAGCTTTCTTCGCTGTGATTGAAATCACTGGAGACCAGCGGCGCGGGCTCATAGCCCAGCACCCGCGACATTTGCCCCTTGGAGGCCTCTTCCATCGCGGCATTGACCTCTTCGACGGTCACGTCGCGCCCGGCGCGGAAGGTCAGATCCACCGCGGAAACATTCGGCGTCGGCACGCGGATCGCAGACCCATCCAGACGGCCTTTCAGATTCGGCAGCACCTCACCCAGCGCCTTGGCCGCACCAGTGGAAGTCGGGATCATCGACATCGCCGCCGCACGGGCGCGGTAGAGATCATCGTGACGACGGTCCAGGGTCGGCTGATCGCCGGTGTAGGCGTGGATGGTGGTCATGATGCCGCTCTCGATCCCGAAGGTGGTGTCGAGCACTTTCGCCAGCGGTGCCAGGCAGTTGGTGGTGCAGGAGCCGTTGGAAACCATACGGTCGGTGACCAGAAGATCCTCGTCGTTGACGCCATAAACCACGGTGCGGTCGACGTTCTTCCCCGGTGCCGAGAGCAGGACCTTGCCGGCGCCACGCTCCAGGTGTTTATTTGCTTTCAGCCCATCGTTGAACTTGCCGGTGCATTCCAGCACCACGTCGCAGCCTTCCCAGTCCAGCGTGTCCATATCGTAGGTGGAAAACACCTCCATGTCACCGCGACCGAGGTTCAGGCGCCCCTCGCTGAAGTCCACCGCGCCGGGAAAGCGGCCATGCACGCTGTCGTATTTGATCAGATGCGCGGCGGTCTCGATCGGGCCGGTGGCATTGACCTTGATGACTTCGATGTCATTGCGAAAGCTGCCGGCAATATGCGCCAATGTGCAGCGGCCAATGCGCCCAAAACCGTTGATTCCAACTTTGATGGTCATCTTTGTCATCTCCACGAAAAGCACGTCTTGAGGCCAGCCTATAGCCGCCATTAACCTCGGAAAAAAGGAGAAACATCAGCAAACACAAGTTGTTAGCGCAAAACTTTTATGGTTGCGTTAACAGGTTTTCCCCGTTTGCGATAACTGTGTCATAGAGGGCGCGACATGCTCGCGCTTGAAGCAGCTCTATCAGGCGCGCTAGAGGTCATAGAGAGCTGTGACGGAACAAAAGAGGTGGGATATGAGCGGTCTTCTGGCCCTGCTGGACGATGTTGCGGGGATTGCCAAAGTGGCGGCAGCCTCGGTGGATGATATCGCCACGCAATCTGCAAAAGCGGGCTCCAAGGCGGCGGGGATCGTCATTGACGATGCCGCGGTGACGCCGAAATATGTGACCGGCTTTCAGCCCGCGCGCGAATTGCCGATGATCTGGCGCATTGCCCGCGGCTCCTTCATCAACAAGCTGGTGTTCCTGTTGCCTGTGGCGCTGTTGATGTCGCAATTCGCACCATGGCTGGTGCCGCCGCTGTTGATCCTGGGCGGTTGCTATCTGAGCTTCGAAGGCGCCGAGAAAATCCTGCATGTGGTGCTGCCATATGGCGCCGCCTCCTCCACGACAGAGGCAGAGGCGGGCGATCCCAGCCACCTGGAGGAGCAAAAGGTCAAAGGCGCCATCAAGACCGATTTCATCCTCTCCGCCGAGATCATGACCATTTCGCTCGCCAGCATCGACAGCGATGTGCTGTGGATCCAGGCGGTGACGCTCGCCATCGTCGGGGTGATGATCACCATCGCGGTTTACGGCGTGGTTGCGATCATTGTGAAGATGGATGACATCGGCCTCTGGCTCACCCGCGTTGGCCGGCTCGCCGCCACCCGCGCGCTTGGGCGTGGCATCGTCGCCTTTATGCCCTGGTTCCTCAAGATGCTGACCATCGTCGGCACCGCCGCGATGCTCTGGGTCGGCGGCTCCATTATCGTACATTCCGCGCATCAGATGGGCTGGCACTGGCCCGAAGAGAGCATCCACGCGCTGGCCCACAGCTTCGGTCAGGGCGATGCGCGCCTGGAATGGATAATCAAGGCAGTGGTGGATGGCATGCTCGGCCTTTGCGCCGGGCTGATCCTCGTTCCCATCGCCACCAAAGTGATCGCGCCCCTCCTTGGCGCCAAAACCGCGCACTAACGCTCAACGAAATAGAGCGCCCCAGATTGGAGCGCTCTATTTCATCTTTTTCCAAATATCCCGGGGGAGGCCCAAAGGGCCGGGGGCAGCGCCCCCAAACCCTTATCCGAGCAATTCTTTGACCTTGGCCACCGTGCCCTCGGGCGTGATGCCAAACTTCTCGAACAACTCGCCTGCGGGCGCCGAGGCGCCAAAGCCCATCATGCCGACAAAACCGGCCTTCTTTTCCTGACCGCGTTCGCCCAGTAGCAGGCGATCCCAGCCCCCATCGCGCACCGCGGCCTCAATGGCGACACGCACCGGACCTGCGGGCAGCACCTTGCGGCGATAGGCTTCGTCCTGGGCGTGGAACAGCTCCATGCAGGGCACGGACACCACACGGGTGCCAATGCCTTGGCCTTCCAGGATATCTTTCGCCGCCATCGCGGTGGAGACCTCAGAACCCGAGGCCATCAGGATCACCTGACGCTTGCTCTCGGCCTCGGCCAGCACATAGGCGCCTTTTTCGGTGAGGTTGGAGAGCTTGTGCTCTGTACGCACGGTCGGCAGGTTCTGCCGGGTCAGGGCAATCACCGAAGGGGTCTCTTTCGAGGTCAGCGCGATTTCCCAGGCTTCCGCCGTTTCCACCGCATCCGCCGGGCGGAAGGTATAGGTGTTCGGCGTGGCGCGGCAGATCGCCAGATGTTCGACCGGCTGGTGGGTCGGGCCATCTTCACCCACGCCGATGGAATCATGGGTCATCACAAAGACCGTCGGGATCTTGGACAGGGCCGCCAGACGCATGGCCGGGCGCGCATAGTCGGTAAAGCAGAAGAAGGTGCCGCCATAGGGGCGGATACCGCCATGCAGGGCCATACCGTTCATCGCTGCCGCCATACCGTGCTCGCGAATACCCCAATAGACATAGCGCCCCTTGCGGTTGTCGGTGTCAAACACACCCAGATCGCCGGTCTTGGTGTTGTTGGAGCCGGTCAGATCCGCCGAGCCACCAATGGTTTCGGGCATGATCGGGTTGATCACTTCCAGCGCCATCTCGGAGGCCTTGCGGGTTGCGACCTTGGGTTTCTCATCAGAGATCTGCTTTTTCAGCGCCTTGATGGTGGCCGACAGCTTCTTGGGGGCGTCCAGCGCAAAGGCGCGGTTGAAGCGATCCTGTTTCTGCTTGGAGGTCTCGGCAAAGCGGGCCTCCCATTCGGCGCGCGCCTCAGCACCGCGTTTGCCGATCTCTTCCCACTGGGATTTGATATCGGCGGGCACCTCATAGGCACCACCGGTCCAGCCATAGGCGGCTTTGGCAGCGGCCAGCTGGTCGGCATCGGTCAGCGCGCCGTGACCCTTGGAGGTATCCTGCGCCGCGTGGCCCAGGGCGATATGGGTCTTGCAGGCAATCATCGACGGTTTCTTGGACTTCTTCGCGGCCTCGATGGCGGCGTCGATCTGCGCCGGGTCGTGACCGTCGATTTCCTGCACATGCCAGCCGGAGGCCTTGAAGCGCATCACCTGGTTGGTGCGATCCGAGAGCTCGACAGTGCCGTCGATAGTGATGTTGTTGTTGTCCCAGAACACCACCAGCTTGCCCAGCTGGTGACGCCCGGCAAGGCCGATGGCCTCCTGGCTGATGCCTTCCATCAGGCAGCCGTCGCCAGCGATCACATAGGTGTGGTGATCGACGATCTTGCGACCATATTGCGCCCGCAGCATTTCCTCTGCCATGGCAAAACCAACCGCATTGGAGATCCCCTGGCCGAGCGGGCCGGTGGTGACCTCAACCGCGTCGAGCAGGAAGTTTTCCGGGTGACCGGCGGTCAGCGCACCGGACTGGCGGAAATTCTTGATCTGATCCAGCGTCACCTGCGCGTCACCCATGAGATAGAGCAGCGAATAGATCAGCATGGAGCCGTGACCGGCAGACAGGATAAACCGGTCCCGGTCAGCCCATTTCGGCGCGGAAACGTCGAATTTCATGTGCTTTTCAAACAGCACGGTGGCGACGTCGGCCATGCCGATCGGCATGCCGGAGTGGCCGGAGTTCGCACCGGCGACGGCATCCAGCGTCAGGGCGCGGATGGCGGCGGCTTTGTTCCAATGCTCGGGGTTTGCAGAGCGCAGGGCTGTCAGATCCACTGAACTGTTCCTCTTTGGGTTCTCGGGCTTTGTGGCTGGATAGCAGCTAAGAACCAAAGATCAAGCGCCCAGGGCTTATTTTACAGGGTTTTGCGCGAGCCTCCGCGCGCAAGTGCTTGAAAGCAATGAGGGGGGTGTTTTACCAGATCATGAGATAAGCTGCATTAAGCTGCGTGTTCCGATATTGATTCGCGGTCTGCACCCGTTGGGCGGAGGCGGATCTTTTCAGGGCACACGAAGGAGTTACGGCAAAAGACCGGAGATGCGCCAGGGGCAGGGTACAGGCCCGCCCGCGCATGCTGAACCGGACGAGGCGAAGAGGAACGCATGGAGCAGTTAGAAGAATTGCAGGGTCGCATCCAGACTGCGCTGGCGCGCATCGGGGGCGGTGTTGCGGCGTTGGAAGAAAAACACGCCAGCCAGCCGGTGCCGACGCTGGAAGATCTGGACATGCAAAAGCATGCCGAGCTTCTGGCCGACCTCGATGACGAAAAAATGGCCAATGAACAGCTGCGCGAGCGGCTGAAGCTGCTGCATGGCCGCCTCGAAGACATGGAAAAGAAGGTCGCCGCCGTCGATGGCGCCGATGATCTCATTGCGCTGCACGCGGAATTGGAGCTGTTGCGCAACGAGGCCGGAAACTCCGTCGAGGCCGAGGCGCTGAAGGCCGAAGTGACCCGGCTCAAACAAGAGCTGGAAGTGGCGCGAAACCAGGCCGCGAGCGAACGCGAGAAGCTCGAAGATGATCTGAGCGAAATGACGGCACAGAGCGAACAGCTTCAGGCACAGTTGGAAGAGCTCGCATCGGCCCATCAGGACAGCGCGCCGAGCGCAGCGCCCGACAGTTCTGATCACGCGGCGGAGCTGGAGGCACTTCGCGCGGAAAATCAACAACTTCTGGCTCGTGTTGAAGCCGCCGAATCCATGGCTGAGGCCGGGCAGATACCGGGTGACGAGGGTGTCAGCGCCGAGCTGGACCTGCGCCTGAGCGAGCTGGACGGCGAATTGCAGGGCCTGCGCGCCAGCAATGATCAGCTGCGTGAATCCAACGCCGCGCTGCGGGCCGCAAATGCCCAGGCGCTTGGCGATCCGGCGCTGATCAACAGTGGCCTTGAGGCCGAAGTCGAGGGGCTGAAAGCCGCGCGCGCCACCGATCAGGCCGAGGTCAATGCCGTTCTCGCCCGGCTGGAGCCGCTGCTCGCCACTGCCCCCAATTTGCCGGAAGGAGAAGAAGCCTGATGCCGGAAGTGACCATTCACATCGGAGGCCGCGATTTTGTGGTGTCCTGCCAGGAAGGCGAACAGAGCTTTCTGCATATGGCGGCAGGCATGCTGGACGAAGAAGCGCAGGTGCTCTCGGATCAGATCGGGCGCATGCCCGAGGCGCGCATGCTGTTGATGGCGGGGCTGATGCTGGCGGATAAGACCGCCGCCGTCGAGGACCGCATCAAAGAGGTCGAAGCCGCGATGGAAGAGAAGCTCGTGGCAAAGGAAGCAGAGCTTGCCGAAAAAATCGCCGAGCTGGAAGAGCTGCGCAGCGCGCCGCCGCCGGAACCGGTGCAGGTCGAGGTGCCCGTGGTGCCGCCGCAAGTGGCCGACACGCTGACCGCACTCGCCGCCCAGGCCGAGGCGCTCGCGAGCGAGATCGAGGCAAAAGCCGCGCCCGACGAGGATGACGCAGCCGAAGAAGGCGCCCCAGAAGAGACGCCGGAGCCCGCCGAAGAGGTCTGATTTCACACGACCGTGCGCCATCACGTGATATAAGAAACCCCGCCAACCATCTGGTTTGGCGGGGTTTCCTGTCTTTGGGGTGCGAGCTTGCCGCGATCAGGCGTTGGCTTCGCGGATCTTGTCTGCGGCAGCTTTGTCAAAGCTGATGCCGTTTTGTTCGAACATACCGTCCAGCTCGCCCGACAGGGTCATCTCGGTGATGATGTCGCAGCCACCGACAAATTCGCCCTTGATGTAGAGCTGCGGGATGGTCGGCCAGTCGGAGTATTCCTTGATGCCGGAGCGGATTTCCTCATCCGCCAGCACGTTGACGTCGGTGTAATCAACACCGATGTAATTCAGCACGCCAGCCACGCGGGAGGAAAACCCACATTGCGGCATGTCCTTGGTGCCTTTCATGTAAAGCACCACGTCATTGGCTTTTACGGTCTCGTCGATGCGTGTTTTAGCGTCGCTCATGTCCGGTCCTTTGTCTCATCTGTCTGGATTTGGTGGGGAAGCTCACCAAAATTGGGTGTTATTCCGGCGCCTTGGTGGTCAACGCTAGGGCGTGCAGATCACCGTCAGGGCCGTCCATCTTGCCTTTGAGCGCGGCATAGACGGCACGTTGTTGTTGCACGCGGTTCTTGCCGCGAAAGCTCTCGTCCACCACCATGGCGGACATATGGACCCCATCGCTGCCGCCGACCTGGATCTCGGCGTCGGGGAAAGTTTCGCGCAGGAGGGCTTCGATTTCATGGGCCTGCATGGGCATGCGTTGCGTCCTTATACCTGTTTGTGCAAAATGTAGGGCTGTGACCGGGGGGCTGCAAGCAGGATTAGCAAATCCGTTGCCTCAGCGGGGCCTCTGCACATAGGGGGCCAGTTGCGGGATGAACTCGGGCACCTCGGCGAGCGCCTCCTGCACCTCGGGTTCGGTGAAATCCCAGATCGAGCTGGCAGCTTCGGGGCAAAGCGCGGCAATCAGCGCCTCGCAGTGCTGGCGCAGGCTGTCGGGCATCGCAATGGCGCGCGCTTCGCAGAGGATCAACAGGGCCTCGTGGATCGGGCGCAGGATTCGCAGCGCATCGGTCATGTGATGCAGAAGGTCGGGATCCTCGCGCCAGCTTTCGCCATCAAACAGCTCCTGCGTAACGCGCTGTCCCGCACCGGCGCAGGAATAGGCCACGCAGCCGGAAAACCCCTTGTCGATGAGATCGCGGTGGATCGTGCACGCATGGCCCGCCGAGAGTTTGGGGCAGGGGGTGTCGACCGCCTTGTTGATGCCAAATCCAACATCCTTTTCAAAAGGATAGGCGACACAGCACAGGGCGGCACAACGCGAGCAGTCATGGGCCAGATCCGGCAGGATTGGGGTCCAGCCCATGATTGAAGCCTTAGGCGACGGCGGCGGCAAAGCTGCTGCGGAAGATCTCGCTCAGCTCGTCCAGCGGCGCCTCGGAGCTGCCGATCTTGACGCTGTCACCGGTGAAACGGCCAACCGAGCTGAGCGGCACGCCCGCCTGCGCAGCCGCCGACATCAGCGCTTCGGCCTGGTCAAAGTTGCAGGCCACCAGATAGCGCGCCTGATCCTCGCCAAACAGCGTCGGCGTGTCGGCAACGTCGAGTTGCACGCCAACACCGGCGGTCTCGGCCATCTCAAAGGCGGCCAGGATCAGACCACCATCGCTGAGGTCGGTGCAGGCCTTGATGAGCTCGCGGTTGGCCCGGATAAACTCGCCGTTGCGCTTCTCGGCCGCCAGATCCACCGCAGGCGCATCGCCATCGGTGCGGTTGAAGACCTCATGCAGCAGCGCCGATTGGCCCAGATGCCCGATGGTTTCGCCAACCAGCAGCAGAACGTGACCGTCGCGGGCCTCGCCCAGGATCGGCTCCTCATCGGCGGCGACCAGACCCACGGCACCGATGGTCGGTGTGGGCAGGATGCCCTGTCCGTCGGTCTCGTTATAGAGCGACACGTTGCCGGACACGATCGGCATATCCAGCGCAGAGACCGCTTCGCCGATGCCTTTGAGCGCGCAGACGAACTGGCCCATGATCTCGGGCTTTTCGGGGTTGCCGAAGTTCAGGTTATCGGTTGTCGCCAGGGGCTTGGCGCCCACGGCAGTCAGGTTGCGATAGGCCTCGGCGACGGCCTGTTTGCCGCCTTCAAAGGGGTTCGCCTTGACGTAACGCGGGGTCACATCCGAGGTGAAGGCCAGCTTTTTATTGCTGCCATGCACCCGCACCATGCCGCCACCCAGACCGGGGCGGCGCGTGGTGTCGCCCATCACGGTGGTGTCATATTGCTCATAGACCCATTGCTTGCCAGCGTAATTGGGCGAAGAGATCAACGCCTTCAGCCCGTCGATCGGGTCGATATTGGGCACGTCGGTCAGCTCTTCGGCGGGAGGGGTTTCGACCCAGGGGCGGTCGTATTCCGGTGCCGAGGAGGAGAGCTTGGACAGCGGCAGGTCGGCTTTGACCTCGCCATTGTGCAGAATCAGGAAGCGGTCCTCGGCGATGGTTTCGCCGACGATGGCGAAATCGAGGTCCCATTTCTCGAACACGGCCTTGGCTTCGGCTTCCAGCTCCGGCTTCAGCACCATCAGCATGCGTTCCTGGGATTCCGACAGCATCATTTCATATGCGGTCATATTCTCTTCGCGCTGCGGCACGTCTTCGAGGTTCAGCTTGACGCCAAGCCCGCCCTTATCGCCCATTTCCACGGCCGAACAGGTCAGACCCGCCGCGCCCATGTCCTGGATCGAGATCACCGCGCCGGTCTGCATCAGTTCCAGCGTGGCTTCCATCAGGCGTTTTTCGGTGAACGGGTCGCCAACCTGCACAGTGGGGCGTTTTTCCTCGATGGTGTCGTCAAATTCGGCGGACGCCATGGTGGCCCCGCCAACCCCGTCGCGCCCGGTCTTGGCGCCGAGGTAGACCACCGGCATGCCCACACCAGAGGCGGCAGAATAGAAGATCGCATCGGTCTTTGCCAGGCCAGCGGCGAAGGCGTTGACCAGGCAATTGCCGTTATAGGCGGGATCAAAGCGGACCTCGCCGCCGACGCAGGGCACGCCAAAGCAGTTGCCATAGCCGCCGACGCCTTCGACCACGCCATTGACCAGCTGTCGGGTCTTGTGATGGCTCGGCTCGCCAAAGGACAGCGAGTTCATCGAGGCAATCGGACGCGCGCCCATGGTGAAGACATCGCGCAGGATGCCGCCGACGCCGGTGGCCGCGCCTTGGTAGGGTTCGATATAAGAGGGGTGGTTGTGGCTTTCCATTTTGAAGACCACCGCATCGCCATCGCCGATATCGACGATGCCGGCGTTCTCACCGGGGCCGCAAATCACCTGCGGGCCAGAGGTCGGCAGACCACGCAGCCATTTCTTCGACGACTTGTAGGAACAATGCTCGTTCCACATGGCGGAAAAGATGCCAAGCTCGGTGAATGTCGGCTCTCGGCCGATGATCTCCAGGATCTGATCGTATTCGTCGGGCTTCAACCCGTGGTTTCCGATCACTTCAGGCGTAATGGCTGGTTCCTGCATGGCGCTAGATGGCCCCCCGGTCGCTTCATGTTGTCGGCCTTTTAGAGCATGGCCGGGAGCGGGGAAAGAGGCTTGATGCACAGCTCCGCAGATATGCCAAACGCCAAAATATTGTGCATTGCCACGCGTATTGCTCAATATCCGAAGCGAGACGGCGATTTCGGAAGAAAAACGTCGTTTGAGCTGCATTTTTCTTGGCAGCAGGCAAGATTTTCCGAAAAAACAAGAACAGGCGATGCGCCATCGAGGCGAGCCGACGCGATAGGCCAAAAAAAAGGCCGAGCACTAAGCTCGGCCGAAGTCCAACAGGGAGGTATGAAGCGCGGCGTTTGCCGTCTTCATGAGAAGGCATTTAGGGTGCCCGCCGCCGCCTCGCAAGTGTTTTACACGACATTAATTTCAAACCCGATATGCACCTGGCGCATAGCTTTTGGGGAGCCGTGCGGAGCTCCCCGCTGAGGTTACAGTTTTCCGAGTGCTTTCAACTGCTTACGGTGCAGGATGATCTCGTTCTGAACAAAGTCCCGGAAGGCGGAAACGCGCTGGGAATGGCGCAGCTCTTCGGGATAGGCGAGGTAGACCGGCACGTCGTTGGTGTCCTCATTGGGAAGGATCGGCACCAGGTCCGGGAAATCCTCGGTGAGGTAGTCGGGCAGGACGCCGATACCGAGATCCTGAAGCACTGCCTGCAAGACCCCAAAATAGTTGTTCACCGTCAAAAGCGACTTGGGATTGTGAGTCATCAGTTTCTGCACGAGGGCAGCCGCCGAACCGACCTGGGCAGAACGCAAGCTCTGGCAAATCAGCCTGTGATCACAAATCTCTTCGATGTTTTCCGGCCAGCCGCACCGATCCACATAGCCGCGCGACGCATAGAGCCGCATCTGCACCGACATCAGCCGCTTGCGGATCAGATCGGCCTGGCTTGGTTCCTTCATGCGGATCGCTACGTCTGCTTCTCGCATGGGAAGATCGAGCACCCGCTCTTCCAGCATCAGGTCGATCTTGAGATTGGGAAATTGCTCATAGAGTTTGGCCAGCCGCGGCGCCAGCCAGAGGGTGCCGAAGCCAGTGGTGGTGGTCACGCGCAGCTCGCCAAACACGCCTTCTTCGCTGTCGCGAATGCGGGCGGAGGCGGTTTCCAGGCGTTTTGCCATGGTCTTCGTTGCATCAAAGAGCAGCTCACCCTGTTCGGTCAGGATCAAGCCGCGCGCATGCCGGTGGAACAGGGTTGCATCCAGGCTCTCTTCCAACCCGCGGATCTGACGGGAGACCGCGGATTGCGAGAGATTCAGCCGGTCGCCCGCATGGGTCAGGCTGCCGGCGTCCGCCACCGCGTGAAAGATCCGTAGTTTGTCCCAATCCATTGTTTTTACTCTTTCTGCCTCTTTTGACCAAACTACATGAAAAGGATGACAAGTTTCAAACCTTACAGCGGTTTGGTGCGAATTCTTTGTAAAACGCCTATACAGGTCAGTAATTATGACCTAATATTGGATCCAATATGCACGCAAGTCGTGGTTGAGGAGGCCCGGATGAGCACGCAGAAAATTTCGCTCAATGATCGTTACGACCTTGAAAAGTCGCCCATTCTTTTGAATGGCACCCAGGCGCTGGTGCGTTTGATGCTGATGCAGAAAGCCCGCGACAAAGCGGCTGGCCTGAACACCGCGGGCCTGGTGACAGGCTACCGGGGCTCGCCTTTGGGGGCGGTCGATATCCAGATGAAACGGGCGGAAAAGCTGCTTGGCGCTTCGGATGTCACCTTTCAATACGGGTTGAACGAGGATCTCGCGGTGACCGCCATCTGGGGCGCGCAGCAGGCCGAGGTGCGCAACGAGGGCAAATATGACGGCGTCTTTGGCCTCTGGTACGGCAAGGGGCCGGGGGTGGATCGTTCGGGTGATGCGCTGCGTCATGCCAATATGGCGGGCAGTTCCAAACATGGTGGCGTGCTGGTGGCAATGGGCGACGATCACACCGGCGAAAGCTCCACCGTGCTACACCAGTCGGAATGGTCCTTGCTGGATTGCTACCTGCCGATCCTGAGCCCGGCCGGGGTGCAGGAAATTCTTGACTATGGCGTCTATGGCTATGCGTTATCACGCTTTTCCGGCCTTTGGGTCGGCCTGAAAACGATGAAGGATACCATCGAGGTGACCTCGGTCGTTGATGGCGATCCCAACCGGATGCAGCTGGTCGCGCCGGAATTCGACATGCCACCGGATGGGTTGAACATCCGCCTGGACGATGACCGCTTCCGCCAGGAAGACCGCATTATCGACTATAAACGCTTCGCCGCCGAGGCCTTCAGCCATGCCAACAAGATGGACAAGCGCGTTTGGGGCAAACCCGGCGCAAAGATCGGTTTTGTTGCGGCGGGCAAGAATTGGCTGGATCTGGTTCACGCGCTAAGCCTTTTGAATATCAATGAGACCATGGCCGAACGGCTGGGCATCACGACCTATAAGGTGGGGCAGACCTGGCCGATGGATATCAAGGGCTTTCACGACTGGGCCGAGGGGCTCGACCTGATCGTGGTGGTCGAGGAAAAGCGCAAGCTGATCGAGATCCAGATCAAGGAAGCGATCTTTGATGACCGCCGGGGCCGCCGGGTCTATGGCTGGTACAAGGGCGGCGCGGGCACGCTGCATCGCGAGGAGCTGTTCCCGACCAAATATGCGCTCGACCCGATCATGATTGCTGAAAAGTTGGGCGCCATCCTGATTGAAGAGGGCCGCGATACCGAGGCTATTCGGGCCGGAATCGCGCAGCTGGAAGAGGCCAGACGCGCCGACAACGCCGAAGAGATCGCGGCGCGGCTGCCTTATTTCTGCTCGGGTTGCCCGCATAATTCCTCGACCAAATTGCCCGAAGGCTCGCGCGCCTATGCGGGCATCGGCTGCCATTTCATGGTGCAGTGGATGGACCGCGAGACCGTCGGCTTTACCCATATGGGTGGCGAAGGGGCCAATTGGATCGGCGAGGCGCCGTTTTCCAACAGAAATCATGTTTTTCAAAACCTTGGCGACGGAACTTACAACCACTCCGGGGTGATGGCGATCCGTGCGGCGCTGGCGGCGGGCACCAATATCACCTACAAGATCCTCTATAATGACGCGGTGGCGATGACCGGTGGCCAGCAGGCCGAAGGGGGGCTTTCCGCCCATCAGATCGCGCATGAGCTGGTGGCGATGGGCGTAAAAACACTCGCCGTGGTTTATGACGAAAAGGAAGACGTCGACGCGGCCCTGTTTCCCAAAGGCATGCGCCTGCATGAGCGCGCCGAGCTGATGACCGTTCAGCGGGAGTTTGAGACGGTCGAGGGGGTCTCGGCGATCATCTACATCCAGACCTGCGCGGCGGAAAAACGGCGGCGGCGCAAGAAGGGGCAATTCCCGGACCCCGACATGCGCGCCTTTATCAACACCGATGTCTGCGAAGGCTGCGGCGATTGCGGCGTGCAGTCCAACTGTATCTCCATCGTGCCCAAAGAGACCGAGCTGGGCCGCAAGCGGGCGATCGACCAATCCAGCTGCAACAAGGATTTCTCTTGTCTGAACGGGTTTTGCCCGTCGTTCCTCAGCATTGAGGGCGCCACGATCCGCAAGGAGGCGACCACCAGCCTCGAGCTGCCGGATCTGCCAGAGCCGGAACTGCCCGGGATCAACGGCACCCATAACGTTGTGATCACAGGCGTCGGCGGCACCGGGGTCGTGACCATTGGCGCGGTGCTGGCGCAGGCGGCGCAGATCGACGGCAAGGGCGCGGGCATGATGGAGATGGCCGGCCTCGCACAAAAGGGCGGCGCGGTGCATATCCATTGCCGCATCGCCGAGGCCCCCGAAGACATCAGCGCCATTCGAGTCGCCACCGGCGAGGCCGATGCGCTGATTGGCGGCGATCTCGTGGTCAGCGCTGGGGCCAAGACGCTCGGCCTGACCGCGACCGGCAAGACCGGCGCGGTGGTCAACAGCCATGAGATCATCACCGGGGACTTCACCCGCAATGCGGATTTCTCCATTCCCAGCGACCGGTTAGAGGTCGCGCTTCAAGCACGCCTGCGGGATCGCGTGGATCTCTTTGATGCCTCCGAGCTGGCGCGGATCAGCCTCGGGGATTCGATTTTCTCCAACATGATGATCTTCGGCGCGAGTTGGCAGCGTGGGCTGATCCCGGTATCGTTGGAGGCGATCCGTCAGGCGATCACCCTCAATGGCACTGCGGTGGAGAAAAACCTGCGCGCCTTTGAAATTGGACGGTGGGCGATGCTCTATCCGCAGGAGGTGGCCAAGCTGCGGGCGCCCACGGTGGTTGCCCTGCCCAAGACGCTGGATGACAAGATCGCCTATCGCCAGGATCATCTGATCGCCTATCAGGGTGCGCGTCTGGCAAAACGCTATACGCGGATGCTGGAGGAGATCACGGACCCACGGCTGAAAGAGGCGGTGGCAAAGGGCTATCACAAGCTTCTGAGCTATAAGGATGAATATGAGGTCGCGCGGCTGCTGCTCAGTTCGCGCGAAAAGGCGGAGGCGGAATTCTCCGGGGATCTCAAGATCTCCTACAATCTCGCGCCGCCGATCCTGGGTGGCAAGGACGCCAATGGCCGGCCCAGAAAACGCAGGTTCGGCCCCGGCACCGAGCGGCTGTTCCGGCTGCTGGCGCGGATGAAATCCCTGCGCGGCACCCCCTTGGACGTCTTCGGCTATAGCGCCGAGCGCCGGATGGAGCGCGCGCTGATCAAGCAATATGAACGCGACATGCGCGACTGGCTGCCAAAGGCCGCCGAGGTGGACAGGGATGCGCTGGTCGCGCTGGCAGAGCTGCCGCTCCAGATCCGGGGGTTTGGTCCGGTGAAGCTGCAAAGCGAACAGGCGGCCGCAAAACGACGCGAAGAGCTGCTGGCGGCGTTGAAACAAGGCCGCGCGCCGCTCAAGACTGCCGCCGAATAGGGTACTTCTGCGGGCGTTACGACTGTGTTACGAAATTCGGGCAAACTACTTGCCCGACCGTTCGCGTTCCCTCAGCGGGGCGCGGGCGGAACACTATCGTCTTTGCGGAGACCAGACCCACATGACCAATCGGCGTCATATTGCACGTGATATTTCCTATTCGCATTCGGCAGAGACGCGCCCCGGGCGCATCATGATCCGCCTGATGGAAAATTCCACCGGTCGGCTGCGGCTGATCAAACGGGCCAAGGGCTATGACGCCGAGGTCGCATCGGGGCGCAGTTTCTGGGAGGTGATGACCGAACGCTATGGGCTGACGCTGGATGTGGTGAGCGGCAGTCTTGACGCCATTCCGCGCGACAAGCCTCTGATCCTGATTGCAAATCACCCCTATGGGATTCTTGATGGGCTGATGATGGGGCATATCCTGGCGCGCAGCCGCGGCGATTTCCGCATTCTGGCGCATCAGGTGTTTCGCAAGGCTGAGGATCTCAACAAGGTGATCCTGCCGATCTCTTTTGAGGCCAGCAAAGAGGCGATGAAGACCAATCTCGACACCAGGCGCACGGCGCTGGAGTATCTGGGGCAAGGCGGCGCCATCGGGATTTTTCCGGGCGGGACCGTTTCGACCGCTGTCAAACCCTTTGCCCAGCCGATGGACCCGGGCTGGCGCAGCTTCACCGCGCGTATGGTGGCGAAATCCGATGCGGTGGTGGTGCCGCTTTATTTCGACGGCCATACCTCGCGCCTGTTTCAGATCGCCTCGCATCTGCATGTCACCCTGCGTATGGGGCTGCTGATCAAGGAGTTCAGAAAACGTGTCGATACGCCGGTAAAGGTTGCGATCGGCGCGCCGATCGGGCGTGATGTTCTGGACCCATTGGCCAAGGACAGCAAAGCAATGATGGATTTCCTGCGCAAAGCGACGTATGAGCTGTCTCCAACCCCGCTCAAATCCTATGACTACGGGTTTGAGTTTGAAGAAAAGCACCGGGCCTGACCGGGCCTCGCGTATCAAGGCAGTGTAACATGGCAGTTGGTATTTTTGATTCCGGCCTTGGCGGTTTGACCGTATTGAACGCGGCGCAAAAGCGCCTGCCGGATGTGGATTTCCTCTATTACGGCGATAACGCCCATGCCCCTTATGGCGTGCGCGACGCCGAGGATGTGTTCCAGCTGACCAGCGCGGCGGTGCATGACATGTGGGATCGGGGCTGCAATCTGGTGATTCTAGCCTGTAACACCGCCTCCGCCGCGGCCCTGCGGCGCATGCAAGAAGCCGGCGTGCCCGAGGGCAAGCGGGTGCTCGGCGTCTTTGTGCCGCT
>NZ_JAATOX010000039.1 GCF_011806385.1 Phaeobacter sp. HF9A
TGGTGCCGGTAGAGCCAGAGACACCACGCGCGCGCCTGCTTCAGGTGGCGCAGGCCTGCGGGGCCGAAGCGGTGCTGATCGCGGCCGATGCGGAAACGCTGGACGCCGCGACACGTGCCGATCTGGCCGCGCTCGATCTGCCGCTGCTAAGCGTGGATGTAGACGCGCGCCCCGAGGGTGAGGTCTGCGCGGCCCCGCGTGCGCCGCAGGACGTGGCCTATGTCATGTTCTCTTCCGGCACCCTCGGCCAGCCCAAGGGCATCCAGGTGACCTATGCCAATCTGCTGCATTTCGTGGATTGGTTGCCGGAGCTGCTGCCCGATGTCGGGCCGGCCGTGACCGGCACCATCCGCCATTGTTTTGACGTGTCGCTGTTCGAAATCTGGAGCGCCTGGGCGCGGCTGATCCCGATCACGGCGCTGGATCATGCGGATTTTGCCGATTCCACAGGCTATATCCGGCGCCTTGGCGCGGATCGGGTCGGCACCTGGGTGTCTACCCCCTCGATCATGCGGATGATGCTGAAGAACCGCCGCTTTACCGGCGCCGCGTTGCCTGACATGGCCTGCTTTGTCTTCTGTGGCGAGGCCCTGCCCAAACCGCTTGTGGCGGAGCTGTTCGCGCGCTTTCCGGGCGCGCGGGTGATCAATACCTACGGGCCGACGGAATGTACCGTTGCGGTGACCTCGGTCGAGATCACCGCAGCTCATCTGGCCTCCCCCGAGGCGCTGCCCATCGGCTACGCGCGCCCGGGCGTTCAGCTTGCCGCGCTGTCCAGTCGCGGCGGCGCGCGCGGCGAGATCGAGATCAGCGGCCGCAGCGTGGGGCCGGGCTATATCGGCCTGCCGGAAAAACAGGCCAAGGCCTTCCCGCGCCCGGAGCACTATCTGAGTGGCGATCTTGGCCAGGTGGATGCGCAGGGCCTGTGGTATTTCCATGGCCGGATGGATCGGGAGGTCAAGGTTCAGGGCATGCGCATTGATCTCAACGAGATCGAGGCTCACATCCGCCGCCAGCCCGGAATCGAAGATGTCATCGTCGAGCCCTATGTGCTGCGCGGCGAGCCGCGGGCGCTCAATGCCTATGTCATCGGGGCCGAGAGCGAGGCGGAGCTGGAAGCGCTTGCCCGCGATCTGGCGGTGGAATTGCCGTCCTATCTGGTGCCGCGTTTTTGGTACGCGGGGTTCGATGCCGGTCTCAATGCAAATTGCAAACTTGATCGCAGCCGGCTGGCCGGGGCTGCCGCGGCGGCGCGCTGCCGATTTGTTCATGTCCCGCCCCGCGTGGCCCAGCCGGCCTGACCCGTTTTTTCCCTTTTTGTTTCCGACAGGAGCCCGCCATGCGCGATATTGTTACTGAACTTCAACCGCCCGTCTTTGATGCCGCCAGCTCGATTTATGACGATATGGGCATTCTCAAGGTCGTCGAGGACGCGCGCCGTCGCGTCGGGGATCTGGTCTCGATCCGCACCACCCATGGCTATGACGCATTGCTGCTGGCCGATCTGCGCCACATCCGTCAATGGAAGAACAACCAGGGGCATTTTGCTCTGGAAACGCCGACCGAAGGCATTGAATCGCAATCCGATATCACCCGTGTGTTGAATGGCGACGCGTTGGAGCGGCCCGAAAATGCCGCCGTTTGGGATGCCACCCGCCAGGCGCTGAGCCGGATCAACCGCGCCTGGCCGGACCTCTCGCAGGAGGCGGCCCGCACAGCGAACCAGAACCTTTGCGCGGCAATGACCGATGCGGTTGAGGGCAGCGATCTGCGCCTGCTTTGTGCCCGTTGGTCGGTTGTGTCGGTCCTGCCCGCGATCTTTGGGCCGGTGGCCAGTGATGACGAGATGGTCGAGACCATCAATCTGGTGGAGCGCTTTTATTATGTGGTGAGCCGGGCCAACGGGCGCGAGGCAATCCAGCCGGAAGCGCATCCCGAATTTCGCGCCGCGCGCGCCGCCTTGGACGGGATGCTTTCGCGCGCGCTGGACCAGATGCAGCCGGACGATCGCAGCGTGGTGGCAGAGCTGGCCCGCAGCCTGCCCACCGCCCAGAACCGCGCCGAGCTGATCGACTGGATGCGCCCTGCGGTCTCCATGCTGTTGCTCGACAAGGTGATCGCCGAGGGCGCGGGGCTCTTGTGGGCCTTGGTTTCGCTGGCGCAGCACCCCGATCTGGCCACCGAAATGGCGCGCGAGATGGTCGGGCGTGACCCGCAGACCGCCGATTTCGACGAGACCCCATTGTGCCGCGCCTTCGTGATGGAGACACAGCGGCTCTATCCTGAACAGGCCGTGATCCATCGGTTCGCCAATCAGGATCTGGAGATTGACGGCTATCAGGTGCCCAAAGGTCAGGTGATCCTGTTTGCGCCTTGGCTGCTGCATCGCGATCCCCGCTACTGGGCAGAGCCGAAACGCTTTGATCCCACCCGTTTCATGGCGCCGCTGGAGGACAAGACCCGGTTCATTCCGTTTGGGGTGGGTGCTGCGACACTCAAGCGCAGCAAGGCCATGATGGAGGCCCTGTTGCCCGCGGTCCGTACCGTCTGCGCGGCGCGCGAACTGCGCCTGCACGACAGCTGCGCCAAGGGCAGCCTGCGCCCCTTCCTGCGCAATACGATCTCGCCGCGCGGACCGGTGCCTGCCTGCTTTGTCCCTCGTGCGCCGCTGGCGTCGAAATAGCTCTCATCCCTCTTGTTACATATTTGATAGATAAAGGAAAAACTTCATGGCACAGGATATGCTAGATGCAATTTCCAGTCAGATCCGCCGCACCCCGGAGGCGGCGGCATTGCAAACCGGAGGGCGGATCTATTCCTTTGGCGCCCTCGGGCGGCGCGTGCAGGGGATCTATGATGCGCTGGCAGAGACAGCGGGGCGCGGCCTGGTCCTGATCGCGGGCCACAAGGAGGCGGACGCGGTGGCGGCGATGCTGGCCTGCATGTTCCTGGGGCGGGCCTTTGCCTTTATCGACCGCTCCAACCCGCCGGGGCGAGCGGCGGATATCCTGCGGCTTTCCAAGGCGGATCTGGTGCTTACCGCCGGGAGCGGCACCGCCATTCCCGGCGCCCGCAGCCTGGCGCTGTCGCAGATCGCGGACCGGCCTTTTGACCTGCGCCCGGCGGCGGTGCCGGACAGCGATCTGCTCTATGTGGTGTTTACCTCCGGCAGCACCGGCACCCCCAAGGGCGTGCCTTGCGGACGGGGCAATTTTGCCGCCTTTGATGCCTGGTATCGCCAGATGCTTGCGGATCTGCCGGGGCAGGATCTCGCCCCGGCGCAGAGCGCGCATGTGAACCATGCCAGCCTCGCCTTTGATATGGGCATGCTGGATCTGTGGCCGGTGTTGGCGCTGGGGCGACCGGTGATCCTTCTGGACCATGGCGACAACGTGATCCCCCGGAACAACATCAAGGCGCTGACAAAGTCGGATCTGGTGCAGGCGCGGTCGTGGTTCTCCACCCCTTCGCTGTTGCAGATCATGGCGATGGATCCAAAGTTCAACGGCGACACGCTGCCCGCCATGCGCTGTTTCTTTGTCGGCGGAGAGATCGTCCCGCGTGAGTTGTTGCAGACCCTGGCCGCCCGTTTCCCACAGGCGGAGATCCGACATGCCTATGGGCCGACCGAAACCACATGTCTCAGCCATGTGCACAGTTTGACTGCGGCGGATCTTGCCGGGTCGGGGCTGCTGCCGCTGGGGCCTGCGCTTGGGGCCTTTGCGATGCGTATCCTGGATGAGGAGGACCGCGATGTTGCCCCGGGCGAGGTGGGCGAAGTGGTCCTGAGCGGACCCCAGGTGGTGCGTGGGTATCTGCCGGCGGATCACCCCGCCAACCGCGCCTTTGCCACCCTCGATGGGGTTGCCATCTATCGCACCGGCGATTTTGGCAAACGCGATGCCGATGGCAGTCTGACCCTGTTGGGACGGATCGACCGGCAGGTGAAATGGAACGGCAACCGAATCGAGCTCGATGAAATCGAGCGCGCGGCCTATCGCACCAAAGGGGTGCAAAAGGCGGCCTGTATCCCGATCAAGGAAGACAACCGCGTGGTCGATATCCTGCTTTTGGTACAGCCAGAGACAGGCGCGACCCTGACCACGCAGGCGGTGGCGGAGGTCCTGCTGGCGGCGCTTCCGGCCACGATGGTGCCGCGTGATATCCGAGTCGTGGCCAGCCTGCCGGTGACGGTGAATGGCAAGCTCGACAGCAAGGCCTTGCTAAAGACGCATCTGGCGCCGGTCGCCGAAACGGTCTGAGAGGCGCAAGACAGGTGCAGGATCGCGTTTTCGCCGCGTCCAAGATCCTGCACCTGTCCAATATTCCACGGAAAATCACAATAGGACGTTCTGAAACGCGTATTGGGTCGCGCCGCATCAACGCCCCGGCCCATGCTGGACCCGAAGTCACCCACCACGCAACAGAAAGGGAACCGACATGACCGACGATCAGGATCTCGAAACACGGCTGCGGTCCCTCAAGATCGACCGCACCGCCCCGGCGCCGGGCGCCAGAGCACAGCACCGCGGCGGCCGCGGTCGCTTGTTGAGCACAACGCTGGCGCTGGCGCTCATTGCCGGGCTTGGCGCCGTTGCCGGGGTGCCAGGCCTGCGCCAGCAGGTGCAGACGCTCTGGGCGGAACTTGCCCCGATGTCCGGGCAAGACGCGCGCAGCCTTGCCGCCGTGCAGCCCGCCAACCCGCCGACGCCCGCCGCGCCAACGACAACAGCCGTTGCCAATCGCTCCTCCACCGGAAGCGCGGCGCCGCAGGCCAGCGTCGCGGTCCCCGCGCCACGGGGCCAAAGCGTTGTCGGGTCTGGCTATGTGGTGGCGCCGCGATGGGTGGTGCTGCAATCACCGATCGGCGGCGAAATTACCCGCGTCGATGTGCAGATCGGGCAGCCGGTGCAAAAGAACCAGGAACTGGCCTGGCTCGACACTGGCGACGCAGAGCGCGCGCTGGCCACCGCCGAGGCCGATGTGGCGCTGGCGCGCAGCCAGGTGGCGCTGTCGCGGGCGGAGCTGGCCGCGGCCGAGGGCCCCATCTCGCGGATGCAAAAACTGGTCGAAAAAGGTGTGCTGGGGCAGGCGGAGCTGGCCGATGCCCGCCTCGATGCGGCGGTGCTTCAACAGACGGTGGTGGTGCGCACGCAGCAGCTGAGGGTGGCGCAGGTCACCGCCAGCCAGGCGCGCGCCAATCTGGAACGGCTGGTCATCCGCGCCCCCTTTGATGCGGTGGTGGTGGAACGCCACGCGGTGCCGGGCCTCTTGGTCGGATCCGCCGAGCAGGGCAGCGCCGAACCCGAAGGGTTGCTGACCTTGGTGGATATCAGAACGCTATTTGTCGATGTCGATGTTGCCGAGCGCAATATTTCCGCGATCACCCCCGGTCAGCCCGCCGAGGTACAGCTGGACGCCTGGCCGGATCGTCCCCTCACCGCCGAGGTCACCGCGATCAACCCGCGGGCCGCGCGCGAGAAGGGCACCATCACCGTGCGCCTGAAGCTCACCGATGCCGATCTCGACGGGGTGTTGCCCGAAATGGCGGCCAAGGTGCGATTTTCCGCCCCCTATTCCGTGTCCTCGATCTTGCCGTCCGAGATAGAGGGCACATCCCCCCAACCTTACAGAAGTGAATGACCCCATGCCCAATGACACAGATATTACCCTGACCCATGTCACCAAGAGCTATCCGCTCGGCAAATCCCGGATCCCCATCTTTCAGGATCTGACCATGACCATACCGGAAGGCGACTTTCTGGCGATCATGGGCCCGTCCGGCTCTGGGAAATCCACCATTCTGAACCTCATCGGCGGTATCGACACCGTGGACGAGGGGCAGGTGGCGGTGGGCCATACCGTGCTGACCGGCATGTCGGATGCGGCGTTGACCCAATGGCGGGCGGCGCATATCGGCTTTGTTTTCCAGTTCTACAACCTGATGCCGATGCTGAGCGCGGCGGAAAATGTCGAACTGCCGCTGCTCCTGACGCCGCTGTCGGCGCGGGCGCGGCAAGAACGCGTGCGCACCATCCTCGATATCGTTGGCCTTTCTGAACGGGCCGGCCATCTGCCCTCTGAACTCTCGGGCGGGCAACAGCAACGGGTGGGGATCGCCCGGGCCGTGGCGGCGGATCCCAAGATCCTGCTCTGTGACGAGCCCACCGGCGATCTGGATCGCACCTCCGCCGACGAGATCCTGGACCTGTTGCAGCTGCTCAATCGCAAGCTCGGCAAGACCATTGTGATGGTGACCCATGACGACAGTTCCTGCCGGGTGGCCAAGCGCACGCTGCATCTCGACAAGGGCAAATTCATCCAGCGCGAAGAGGAGTTGATGGTATGCAGGTAAGTTCAATCATGCTGGTGCGGCAGAACCTGACGCGCAAACGCGCGCGCAGCCTGCTGCTGGTGCTGTCGATCGGCATCGCCTTCTTTGTGTACGGGGTGCTGTCGAGTTTTCAGGCCGGGTTCGAAGGGAGCGAGGCCAAGGCCGAACGGCTGGTGGTGGTGTCAAAAATCGGCGGCAATGAAACGCTGCCGATCAGCGCGCTGGATCAGATCGCCCAATTGCCAGAGGTGGCGGCGGTCACACATATCACCCGGCTGCGGGCGCATCTTATCGGCAATGAACGCCAGATCATCGGTGCCAATGCGGTCGACCCGGACAGTTATGCCGCGGTCTATGGCGATACCTACAAGCTCGATCCGGCGCTGCTGGCGGCGCTGGCCGCGGATCGGACCGGAACCCTGGTCGGGCGCACCCTGGCCGAGCAACAGGGCTGGCAGGTCGGCGACCGGGTCACGCTCACCAGTTTTGTGCATGCAAATTCCGACGGGCGGAACTGGAGCTTTACCATCGCCGGTATCTTTGACGGGCGCGAGCCGACGGTGGATACCAATTTTTTGATCGTGCGCTCGGATTACTTCAACACTGCGCTACAGCGTGGGCGCAACCGGGTGAATATGTTCGGCATCAAGCCGGTTCCTGGGGCCGATCCGGCGGTGCTGGCCGAGACGATCGACACCGCCTTTGCCAATTCCGCCGCCCAGACCAAGACCCAGAACGAAACGGCCTTCCTCTCGGCCTTTCTTGAGCAATTTGCCAATGTTTCGCTGATTGTGCGGATGATCGTCTCGGTCGCCTTTGTCACCATCCTGCTGATCGTCGGCAATACGATGATCTTTGCCGTCCGCGAGCGCATGCAGGAAATTGGCGTGCTGAAGGTGCTTGGCTTTTCGGGGGCTCGCATCATGCGGATCGTGCTGGCGGAAACCATCGTTCTCTTTGCGGTGGGGCTGGCGCTGGGGCTGTTGCTGACCTCGGCGGTGATCCCGCTGTTGGGGCAGGCGCTGCGCAGCGTGGTGCCGGAACTCTATCTCACCACAAAAAGTATCTCGCTGGCCGGTCTTCTTGCTCTGGGGTTTGCCCTGCTGACCGGCTTTCTTCCCGCTCTCAACGCGCTGCGTCTGCCGATCGTAGCCGCCCTTAGACATAGGTGATCCCATGCCCGGTTTTTTCAAACAGTGTTCGGCCTTGTCGATGACAAATCTGCGCTCGCTCCATCGGCGCAAGCTGATTTCGCTCTCCATGGTGCTCTCGGTGACGCTGGTGGTGGTGGTACTGCTGGGCTTCTTGTCCATGGCCAACGGGTTCCGCAAAACGCTTGCGGCCACCGGGGCGGCGGATGTGGTGCTGGTCACCAGCCAGGGCTCCTTTAGCGAAACCACCAGTCGGCTGACGACAGAGCAGCTGCATCTGCTGCAAGAGGCCCCGGGCATCGCACGCGATGCCAAGGGGCGCCCGATGGTCTCGCCCGAGCTTCTGGTGCCGGTGGATGCGCGGCGTCAGTCCGATGGACAGGCCGCCCCGCTGTCACTGCGTGGCGTAGGGGCCGAGGCACTGGAACTGCGCCCCGCGCTTGCCATCTCCGAGGGGCGGATGTTCACCCCCGGCACGGGCGAGATCATCGTCGGTGCCCGCCTGGCCGCGCGGTATCAGTCGATGCAGATCGGCGACAGCATCACCTTTGGTCAGTCAAAATGGACCGTGGTTGGCCATTTCACCGCCGGTGGCAGCGTCTTTGACTCCGAAATGCTGGCGGATATTGGGCAGGTCCGCGCGCTGTTCAACCGCCAGGGCCAGGTGCAGAGCCTGCGTGTGCGGCTGGGCAACCCGGCGGATTTCGCGGCCTTCCAAACCTATGTGGAGGGGCTCGACATGGGGCTCAAGGCGGCAACGGAAAAGGACTATTACAGCGCGCAATCGCAGGATCTCAGCCGGATTATCCTCTTTATCGGCTGGCCCTTGGCGGTGGTGATGGCGATCGGGGCCGCAGTTGGGGCGATGACCACCATGTATAGTTCGGTCTCTGACCGGCTGGTGGAGATCGCAACCCAGCGCTCCATCGGCTTCAGCCGGAGTGCGGCCTTCGTCAGCACCCTGATCGAAGCGCTTGCGCTGACGGTCATGGGCTGCGCGATCGGCGTGTTGATCGCCTGGCTTGGGCTCGACGGCTGGAGCGCCTCGACCCGCAGCGGCGCCAGCACCCAGCTCAGCTTTGAATTGGCGCTGTCGGTGCCGATTATCGTCAATGCCGCGCTGTTGGCGCTCTGCGTCGGGCTCATCGGCGGAGGGTTGCCCGCCTTTCGCGCGACCCGGGTGCCGCTGCGCAGCGCCATGACCGGTCGCAGCACCTGACCACGCTCCGGCCCGCCGCCCCACTGGGCGGGCCGGTCCTCCGATTTGATCCCCTGTCTATTCCATGCCCTGCGAGGAGCCTTCTTGATGCAACTTTTGACCACCGCCCCGCCTTCCGCGATTTTCTCCGGCCCTGAGTACCTCAAGACGGTTATCGACCTTGCCCGCAAGAACGAGGCCGCGGGGGTGTCCGGCATGCTGATCTATACCGACAACAGCCTGATCGACCCCTGGACGGTGGCCCAGGCGGTGTTGGAGCAGACCCGGGATTTCGTTCCGCTGGTGGCGGTGCAGCCGGTCTATATGTCGCCCTATGCCGCGGCCTGTAAAATCTCGTCGCTGGCTTTTCTTTATGGCCGCAAGATTGCGCTCAATATGGTGGCGGGCGGATTTCGCCGCGATCTGGAGGCGCTTGGCGATCACACTGAACATGACCCGCGCTATGATCGCCTGGTGGAATATACCGTTATCCTTCAGGCCCTGCTGCGCGGCGAAAGCGTGACCTTTGAGGGGGAATACTACAGCGTTCGCAATCTCGGCCTTGCGCCGGCGCTGCCACCGGAGCTGATGCCGGATATCTATCTCTCCGGTGCCTCGGATGCCTGTATCACCGCCTGCGCCAGCCTTGGTGCGGTGCGCTTCAGCTACACCAAACCGCCCGCTGAAATGGAGGAGATGGCGCCTTTGCCGGGCACCGGGCAAATCGGGCTGCGGGTGGGGATCATCGCCCGCGACAGCGCGGCGGAAGCCTGGGACGACGCCCGCACGCGATTCCCCTCTGACCGGCGTGGTCAGCTGTCGCACAAAATGGCGCGGGCGACCTCGGATTCGATCTGGCACCGCGACATCTCCAAAATGGCGGAGGATCTGCACGAGGCGCGCGACGGGGCCTATTGGCTTTATCCGGTGATGAATTATCGCACCTTCTGCCCCTATCTGGTCGGCAGTCACGCCGAGGTGGCGTCCTATCTACATCGCTACCGGGCACTGGGATTTACCCATCTGATCCTTGATGTGCCCTCCAGCGAGGCGGACCTGCACCATGCGTTGACGGCGGCGCGTTTGGACCAGCGCGTGGTCGCGACAGCATGATGGGGGCGTCCATGTTCAAGCGAGACCTGTTTACCACCACGGAAGAGCATTTTCGCGCCGAGGTGGTTGATTTCCTCGATCAAGAGGTGGTGCCGCATCACGATGCCTGGGCTGCGGCAGGCCAGACTCCGCGCAAGATCTGGCAAAAGGCCGGGTCGGCGGGGCTGCTGTGCCGGACGGTGTCGCCGGACTATGGTGGACAGGGCGGCAGTTTTCTGGAGTCGGTGGTGCTGATCGAGGAGCTGGCCCGCCGTCGCATCAGCGGCTTTCTGGCCTGTTTGCAGGGCGATATCGTTGCGCCCTATCTTATGAAGCTTGCCAGCCCCGAACAAAAAGCGCGCTGGCTGCCCGGTTTTGTCAGCGGTGAAACCCTTGGGGCGATCGCGATGACCGAACCCGGCGGCGGCAGCGCGATTGACGCCATCGCAACCAATTGGCGGCGCCATTCCAACCGGTTGGTGCTGAACGGCACCAAGACCCATATCAGCAACGGGCGTTCGGCGGATCTGGTGATTGTTGCGGCGCGCAGCGCGACAGCGGCGTCACAGCCCGGCGACTCGCCGGAGCTCACGCTGGTGATGGTGGAGGCGGACCGCCCCGGCCTGAGCCGCAAACCCATCGCCAAGAGCGCCATGCCGGCGCTGGATACCGCTGAAATCGAGCTGGAGAATTGCCTGGTGCCGCAGGACAATATCCTCGGTCGCGAGGGGCGGGGGTTCTTCTATCTGATGAGCTTTCTCGGCATCGAGCGGCTGGTGCTGGCGATCTACGCCCAGGCGATGGCAGAGCAAATGCTGACAGAGCTGATCGAAGCCTGCGAAACACGGCGCGTCGGCGCACAGACCGTGCTCGATTTTCAGAACACCCGGTTCAATCTGGCGGAGCTATACAGCAGCTGCGCCGTCAATCGCGCCTTTGTGGATCAGGCGATCCGGGCTGCGACGGCGGGCAAGGCGGATCCGCGCACGGCTTGTATCGCCAAGCTGCGCTGTGCCGAGTTGTTGCGCAATGTGGCGCTCGCCGGGGTACAGCTGCGCGGTGCAGCGGGCGTGAGCGAGGCCAGCGGCGCGCGCGCGACGCAGGACCTGTTGGACAGCGCCTTGCAGTCGATCTGGGGCGGCACCAATGAGGTCATGCGCGATGTCATCGGGCGCAGCCTTGCAAGCGGCCTGTGAGGCGGGAATGAGCGGCGCGGCCATCCCGGTGGACCTTTGGTGCGCCCGGGTGCGCCCCTTGCCCCGCGAGGCGCAGGCGCTGTTGTCGCAGGCGGAACAGCAGCGTCTGGGGCAGATCCTCGGCACCGAGGAGCGCGCCGCCTATGTCTCGGCACATCTGCTGAAACGTCATGTGCTTGCACAGCATCTCAAGTGCTCCCCGGCGGCGGTGAGGTTGAAAACCGGCTGGAACGGCCGCCCGGAGCTTTGTGATGCGCGCGCCCTCTCGTTCAACCTAAGCCACTCTGGCGGCTATGTCGCGCTGGCGGTCTGCGCAGAGGCCCCGGTTGGCGTCGATATCGAACAGGTCCGGCCACGCCCCAGCGCCCGCAGGGTGGTGGAACGCCTGTTTGCGCCGGAAGAAAAGCGCCTGCTCCTGACGCTCGCCGAGGGCGAATTTGCCAGCGCGTTCTTGCGGCTGTGGACACTGAAGGAAGCCTTTATCAAAGCGACCGGCGAGGGGCTGGCGCGTTCGCTCAGCAGTTTTGCCATCGACTGGCGGCAACCGCGCCTGTTGCGTGGCGCCGCCCAGCCCTATGCCCTCGCCGGATTTAGCCTTGGCACCAGCTATTGCGGCAGCCTGGCCGCCGGCGGCGGATTGTCCATGACGCTGCGGAAAATGGATGCGACCGCGCTATTGAATAAATACACGTGAAACGATAGTAATGAGAGAGGTAAACAATCAGAAACCCAGTATTCTGGTATAAGTGTGTGTTTAAAATAAAGTCTTGGACAGAACAGCAAGCGACGCCTTGCACAGCTGGTCCCTTCGCGAATTGCACGCGTGGTGTCGCGGTTGTTTTCCTCCTGGACCTCTTTGAAGCGAGAGGGATGCCATGATTCTTTTCCCGTTGCCATTCCTGACCGCCTTCTTTCTGGTCGTTGTGCTGCTGCATCTTACCCATTACGTGGAACACGGTTTGCCGCGACTGGTGCTGTTGACGACAGCGGCATATGCCATTCACGCGGTGCTTATGGGGCTGCACTGGGGGTTCGATATTATCCCCGCCGCGATTGTCGCCTCCTTTGCGCTGGCCCTGCCGGCGCTGACCTGGCTGACCCTATACGAGCTGAGCGGCCAGCAGGCGCGGCATCTGCGGCTGAAGGTGGGATTTGGGATCGGCGCGGCGATCGCGCTTTTGAATGCCGCTTTTCTGGTCGGCTTCACCCCGATCGTCGATAGTCTCGGTATTCTGCTCTACACTGGTTTTGGCGGTCATCTTCTGTGGACCGGGCTGCGCGGTGATATTCAATGGCTGTCCAAACGGCCGCTTTATGCGGTGGTGTCGATGCAGCGCGCCTATGTGATCACTGGCGGGCTGCTGCTGATTTCGGCGGCGGTGGATGCCTCCGTGGCCGTGGACGTGAAGCTCAACAACAGCCAGATCTCTTCGGCGCTGGTGGCCTATTCCAATCTGACGCTGCTGTTCATTCTGATGGTAGTGTTTTTTCGTACCCGCTCGCGCCCGGCGGCGCAGACCGGTAAGCCCAGCATTCCCGCGCCGCCCTATGACCCGCGTCGCACCCCGCAAGCCGCAGCGCCCGCCGCGCATGATCCGGCGGAACCCGACGCCCAGCAGATCCTGGAGCGGCTGAATGCCGAAATGGATCAGAACCACCTTTATCGCAGCGAAAACCTATCACTGAGCCAGATCGCCAGCCGGATCCGCGCGCCGGCAAGACAGGTTTCAAGCGCCGTCAATTCGCTTTGCGCGATGAATGTGCCGCAGTATGTGAATACCTTTCGCATTCGGGATGCCTGCCGGATGCTGGAGGAAACTGATATTCCCATCACGGGGATCGTGTTCGAAGTCGGCTTTACCACCAAGTCAAATTTCAACCGCGAATTCCAGCGCGTAACCGGTCTGAGCCCAAGCGCCTGGCGGGAGAAGGCCCGGCAGCATGAGAGCGACACCGAGGCCGAGGGCGAAAAATCCGATTACCCATCGACGAAGGGAAAGGTCGCCTGATGCCAACAGGTCATCGTCGGGGGCAGAAGCCCCTCTGGCGGAATATCTAATAATTAACATAACATGCCTTATGGAGAGCTTGCGGCTTACTCCGAGCATGGTGTCGATTGAGTTGCGCCGCTTATCACGATGGAAGTCATATGTGACCGGCGTCTTGCGTTGGCATTGACGGACGGCTCTGCAACGCCCACGCCCGGGTGAGCGCAGGGAACGTGCAGCGCAATGGCTGGGTTAAACCCGGCCCCGAGACTTCGGGACCGGGCATTCGTTTACTCCCCGGCGGCGCGGTGTTCCAGGCGCAGCCCGCGGGCGGTGTTTTTGGCAAAGCCCGTCCAGTAGTTGTGCTCAGGGCCCGGCACGTCGTCCGTCATCGACCAGACACCGTCCTCTGCTGTTTCGACGAGGTCGAGATAGGGGGCCATCGCCTCCTCGCCTTTCACATGCAGGTCAAAGAAGGCCGTCGCGAAATGCTGCGCGATATTGTTCATGCGCGTGGTGTCCCAGACCGCGTCTGCGTAATGCTCAAAGGGCGCCCAGCCGAGCTTTTCCGACACCGTATAGCTGTTCGCCGGGGCGGGCATTGGCGCGGCGGCGTTATGGCCGGCGGAGTTGAAGGTCAGCAGCAGGCGATCCGTGCCGGTGGTCTCGGCAAAGATCTCGCGCAGGAAGGGATAGCCCGATACGGCATCGGCACTGCCGGCCATCAGCATGAGCGGCTTCTTGATCCCCGCCAGCCCTTCGGCGTCCCAGAAATCCCGGTTGCGGCCCCAGGGACCGATGGCGATTACCGCTTTGACGCGCGGATCCACCAGCTGAGCATGGCTCTCCGAACCGCTGGCGTGCTGGTTCAGCAGGCCGGCAGGCGGCACGTAGGCAGCAGGCTCGGTGCGGGTGACGGCGGTTTCGGACAGGCCGGCCCCGGCGAAGATCAGCGCACCGTAGCCGCCCATCGAATAGCCGATCACGCCGATCCGGCTGGTGTCGGTGATGGCGCCGATCTCGTTATCGAGCGCAGCCATGCTGTCGATCACGAAGCGTTGGTCCAGCGGTCGGTTCACCAACGTCGAGCCAAAGGCGGCCTTGTCAGAATAGGTGCTGTCGGTGTGATCGACTGCAACGGTGACATAGCCCTTGGAGGCCAGGTTCTCGCCAAGGTGGCTCAGCAGGTAGCGGTTGCCGGGGTAGCCGTGCGAAATCAGGATCATCGGAAAGCTGCCCTCGGCGGGGGCGGCATCACGCGCGGCGCGACCGGTGAGTGTCACCGGTGTCTCGCCATCGCGCAGAACGGTCTCGTAGGTGGTGCCGGCTTCGGTGCCCTCTGCGGCGGGATACCAGATCTCGACAGGCAAGGGGCGGTCATAGGTCGTCACTTCGGTGCCGCTGTTCAGCACGTCGGCCCGATCCTCATCGGTGAAGGTCATGCTGCGCACGCCGATCGGCCAATCGCCGAAGTCGGCGAGCTCGGGCGCATCGGGGCGCTGGATGTCTATGCGATTCTCGGCAGTGGCGGCCCCGGTCAGCAATGCGCTGGTGGCCAGACCGGCCAAAATCGTGGTCTTAAGTTTCATGCGTCTTCTCCGATCGCGTGACGATTGCAGGCAATGTCTACGCAGATGGAGATGACACAACAATGAATGCAGTAGCTTACGTTGTGTCACAGGGGCGCAGCCTGTGGTTTGCGCCCGCTTCGCGAGATAAAAGTTGCGCGGTAAAAACAGCGTCGAAAGTCGCTCGAACAGGTCGAGATCACGAGGCAAACGCGGGTCCGAGATGCGTCCTCGCCTTGGCGAGACAGTACGGTGGAAAACACCGTTCGGCGCGTGCGAGAGAATATCAGACCCGCCGGGTTCCGCCGACCGCTGTCAATGCCGGTTGGTCAGGGTCTGCGACGGGTATTCCCCATAGGCATCGCGGTAGGCGCGGGAGAAGCGTCCAACGTTGCCAAACGCGTATTGCAACGCGACTTCGGTCACGCTGGTTGCGCCTTCCGTGAGATCGCGCCGCGCTGCCGTCAGACGCTGTTGCAAGAGCCAGCGGCCTGGCGAAACGCCGCAGGCCTCGGCAAAATGCGCGCGAAGCGTTCGCTGTGAAATGCCTGCGGCCTGGGCCACCGCCTCGGTCGACAGCGGGTCCTTGAGATGCGCCATCATGTAGCGCTGCGCCACGCGCACTGATCGGGGCACCACGCGCCGCATATCCTTGTCCGGCTCCAAAGCGCCCTGGAGAAACAGATGCAGGAACGAGGCTTCCAGCGCTTGCGACACATTTGGCACCATGCCTCCGGCCTGGGCCAGATCCAACTCGCCACAGAGGAAATCGGTAAACCGCATCAGCATCGAAACCGCGCCATCCACCACCTGTGCCTGATGGGAAAAGGAGAGCCGCGCGTGATCCTGGCGCCGCGCCGCCAGCGCCTGTTTGAGCGTCTCTGCCGGAATGCCGATGGTCAGGTTTCGCTGGCCAGCCGACAGATGCAGATCGAAGGGTTCGCGCGGGTCCAGAATGACCAGATGTCCGCGCCCGGCCTCGCTGCGCTGACCGCCCTGAACGATTTGCGCCCGCCCTTCGAGCGGCACCATCATCAGAAACAGCGGTCTATCAACCCAGCCCACATGAACGTCGACATCCGCACCATAGCTCAGGGTGTTGAAGGACAGCGAGCCAAGCTGCGCATGCCGATGCACAAAGCGCAGGTCGGCATCATGCCGGGACTTGGAAATGAGATGCGCGCCAAAGTGCTGGGTGACATGTCGATGCGCCGCAGAGAGATCCTCAACGCAAACCGGTGGGAAATGACCCAGCAGGCCGGGCGAGTCCAACACTCCCGTGGCTCCGGCCGCCTCTCTTGACTGTCCCGGTCGCATTTGCGCAGCTCCAAGTTTCGCGGAAAAATCGGGCTTGTTCACCAAGGCGGGCGGCAAAACCCGCTGTTGTGTGACCGTCTAATTGCGTGAAGATTACCTTTTCTGCCGGATATGTCCATCCCCTGCCGAATTCGGCTTTCAGGGTCGCGTTGCGCTGCCAAGATCATTTCAAACACCAACAGGGAAAGCCCGGCGAAAGTTTCGAAACAGGAACAGCCGGCGGAGACAAACATGACCCAGGATCGGGCTCAGGCACCATTGCCGGATGGTGCAACCTTTGACTATGTCATATGCGGCGCGGGTTCGGCGGGCTGCGTTCTGGCGGCGCGGCTCAGCGAGGATCCCTCGGTTTCGGTGCTGCTGCTCGAAGCCGGTCACGGCGACACGCCGGATATGGTCTCGACACCGTTGCGCACCATCGAGATCTGGCACTCGGATTACGATGGGCAGTATGAGCCCGCCCCGCAGGCCCATGCCGGCAACCGCCGCATCTATTGGCCGCGCGGCAAGGTCCTGGGCGGCTCCTCGGCGATGAACGGCATGATTTATGTGCGCGGCACGCCACAGGATTACGACGCCTGGGCGTTGCAGGGCTGCCATGGCTGGGACTGGGACAGCCTGCGCCCGTATTTCCTGAAATCCGAAGACTTTGACAAAGGCGCGAACGCGCACCACGGCAGCGGTGGACCGCTCCATGTGACGACGCGCCATGCCCGTCACCCGCTGTATCCCGCCCTTATCGAAGCCGCCGGCCAGGCGGGGATCGCCTTCAACCCGGATTACAACGGCGCGCGGGTGGACGGGATCAGCTATATTCAATTCAACGCGCGCGACGGCAAACGCGCATCGAGCAATGCGGCCTTTCTTGACCCCGCGCGCAGCCGGGAGAACCTCTGCGTCGTCACGCAGGCCCGGGTGTCGCGTCTGGGGCTTGAGGACGGCCGCGTCGAGGCCGTGCATGTCGTCAGCCCCTCAGGCGAAAGCCATGTGAAAGTGAGGCGGGAGGCGGTTCTTTCCGCCGGAACGCTGGAAAGCCCGCGCATCCTGATGCTGTCGGGCATCGGTCCGGCTGCGCATCTCCGGGAGATGGCGATCGACGTGGCGATGGATCTGCCCGGCGTTGGTCAGAACCTGCACGATCACACGCTCCTGCCCATGACTTATGCCATGTCGGAAAAATACGAATTCCCGACGGACCCCTCGGTGCCGCCGATGCAGGTGCATATGTTCACCCGCTCGCGCGCCGACATCAAGGTGCCCGATCTGCAACCGCTGTTCTTTTGCGTTCCGGCCTATGCGCCGGGGCAAACCGGACCTGACCGCGCCGTGACCTTTCACGCCGCCGGGTTGCGCCCGACGAGCCGCGGCCAGATCCGCCTGACCGGCAAGGCGCTCTCGTACCCGCTCGCGCTCGACCCGAACCTGCTCGCGACCGAGTATGACGTGGCCGCGCTGGTTGCCTCCATGAAAGAGATCCGCACGATCACCGCGCAACCTGCGCTCGCCGCCTGGATCACCGGCGAAGTCTATCCCGGCCCCGACGTGACGGATGACGCGGCGCTTGCGGAGTATGCCCGCAGCGCGGTCGGCAGCTATCACCACCAGGTCGGCACCTGCGCGATGGGCCAGGGCGCGATGGCGGTTGTCGATCCGGATCTGCGGGTGCGCGGCATCAGGGGGCTGCGGGTCGCTGATGCCTCGATCATCCCGACAATCATGTCGGGCAATACCAACGCGCCCGCGATCATGATCGGCGAGAAATGTGCCGACATGATGCGCGCGTCCCCACACTGATACCCAACCCAAAACAGCAGGAAAAACCTGCGTGACCTCCAAGGGAGACTAAAGATGATGAAGCTGAACCGCCGCCGCCTTTTGCAAACAACCGGGGCCGCGCTTTGTGCCCCTGCCGTCCTGTCGCGAGCGCTTTTCGCCAAGACCCGGGCGCTCAAAGTCGGCTACGTCGCCCCTCGCTCCGGCGCATTGGGGGCGATCTCGGAGGGGGACGGCTGGGCCATCGAGCAGTTCCGCGAGCTCATGGGCGGCACCATCGAGACAGCGACCGGCACATATGATTTCGAATTCATCGACAAGGACACCCAATCCGACCCCAACCGCGCTGCCGACATGGCGCAGGAGCTGATCCTGCGCGACGAGGTGGACCTGATCCTGGTGTCATCGACCGCGGACACCACCAACCCGGTCTGCGACGTCGCCGAGCTGAACGGGGTGCCCTGCGTGTCCACCGCAACGCCGTGGCAGCCTTGGTTCTTTGGGCGCGGCGGCGTTGCGGGCGAGACAACGTTCAGATGGACCAATCACTATTTCTGGGGGGCCGAGGATCTGACCAATGTGTATCTGGAGCTCTGGAACAGTCTTGAGACCAACAAGGTGGTTGGCGGTCTCTGGCCAAACGACCCCGACGGGGCCGCTTTTGCCGACCCCGAACTGGGCTTTCCCCCGGCTCTTGAGGCTGCCGGGTTTACGGTGGTTGACGCCGGTCGATACCAGAACCTCAAGGATGATTTTTCGGCCGAGATCGCGGCGTTCAAAAAGGCCGGGGTGGAAATCGTGACGGGGGTGATGTTGCCGCCCGATCTGGCGACCTTCCTCGTACAGGCCAAGCAACAGGGGTTCGAGCCCAAGATGGTCACCGTCGCCAAGGCCGCGCTGACCCCCAAGGGAATCGAGGCCATGCCGAACGGGCTTGGCAACAATCTGTCGGGCGAGGTCTACTGGGGGCCGCAGTTTCCTTTTGCCTCGTCGCTGACTGGCCAGACCGCGACCGATTTGATCGCTGCCTATGAGGCGGCCACCGGCAACCAGTGGATCCAGAGCCTGGGCTATATTCACTCCCTCACCGAGGTGGCGGTCGATGTGCTGAGGCGCGCGACCGAGATATCGCCGGAGGGCATCATGGCCGCGGTCAACGCCACCGACCTCACCACCATCGTGGGGCATGTCAAATGGGGCGATTTCCCGCCCTTTGCCAATGTCGCCAAGACGCCCCTCGCCGGGGGGCAGTGGCAAAAGCAGGACAGCGGCGCCTATGCGTTGATTGCGACCAACAACGGCCATTCCCCCGAGCTCCAGATCGGTGGCACCCTCGAATACAAGACCTGGTAACCATGACCCAGGAGACATCTAGCGCACGGAGAGGAGAGCCTCTCCTCTCCGTGTCGGGCCTCTGCAAGCGGTATGGCGCGGTGACCGTCGTTTCGGACGTGTCCTTTGATCTTGCGGCGGGCGAGGCCATCGGGGTGCTCGGCCCCAATGGCGCGGGCAAGACGACGCTGCTCAAGATGATCGGCGGCACGGTTGCCGCCAATGCCGGCACCGTGACGTTCCAGGGACAGGACCTGACGCGCCTCTCCGCCGAGGCCCGCTGCCGCGCCGGTCTGGTGCGCACCAATCAGGTGCCGGCGCCGTTTTCGCTGATGACGGTCTGGGAAAACGCGCTTGTCGCAGCCAGTCACGGCGGCGCGTTGTCCCGTCGTGCGGCCGAGGATCGCGCCCATGAGGCGCTCTTGCGGACCGGGCTGCTTGATCGGCACCACAGCACGGCGGGCGGGCTTTCGCTGATGGGCCGCAAGCGGCTCGAACTCAGCCGCGCGCTTGCCTGTGGGCCCAAGGCGCTGCTGTTGGACGAGATCGCGGGCGGCTTATCGGATTACGAGGTCAAGGAGTTGATCGACCTCATCGCGCAGATCCGCGCCTCTGGCGTTGCCATCATCTGGATCGAGCATATCGTCCACGCCTTGATGTCATCGGTGAGCCGCCTCATCGCGCTCGACTTCGGCAACAAGATCGCCGACGGGGCCCCGCGCGACGTGATCGAGAGCGAGGCGTTTCGCCGTGCCTATTTCGGAGATTCCATCGCCACGGCGGAACTCGCATGACGGATTTGCTTTCTCTGGATGGCGTCACCGCCCATTACGGCCTGTTTCAGGCCCTGCACGGTATCACCCTCTCGGCCAGGGCGGGCGAGACCATCGCCCTTGTCGGGGCCAATGGCGCAGGCAAGACCACATTGATGCGCACGATCTGCGGGGATCTTCCGGCCGGCGGGCGCATCTTCCTGCACGGCAAGGATATCACCGGCATCCCGGCGCATAGGCTCAACGCGATGGGGATTGCCATGGTCCCCGAAGGCCGCAAGCTGTTTCCCTCGCTCACTGTGGATGAAAACACCCAGATCGGCGGCTATACCAAACGCCCCGGCGCCTGGTCCCGGGAGGCGGTCTATGATCTGTTTCCCGAATTGATAAAGCGGCGCGCCAACAAGGCGCTCGATCTGTCGGGGGGCGAGCAGCAGATGGTCGCGATCGGGCGTGCGCTGATGTCCAATCCCGACCTTTTGTTGATGGATGAAATCAGCCTTGGGCTGGCCCCGATCGTGGTCAATCAGATCTACGAGGCCGTCGACAAAATCCGCGCAGCGGGCACCACCATCGTGCTGGTCGAACAGGACATCGGGCGCGGTCTTTCGGTGGCGACCCATGTCTATTGCCTGCTTGAAGGCCGCGTCAGCCTTGAGGGCAAGCCCGCCGATCTCAGCCAGAAGGCGTTGACCGACGCCTATTTCGGAGTCTGACCGTTGGATATTTTCTACGCAAGCGTGAACGGCGTTCTATTGGGCGGGCTCTACGCCCTTTACGGGCTGGGTCTTGCCCTGACCTTTGGCATCATGCGCACCATCAACCTGGCCCATGGCGATATGATCGTCTTTGGCTCCTTCATGTCGCTGGTGGTGACGCGCGTGCTCGGCCTGCCCGCGCTGGCCTCTTTGGTGGTGTTGATCCCGGCGATGTTCTTGTTGGGACGACTGTTCCAGGAGCGGGTCATGAACCGGTCGTTGGGCGAAGGCATCATGCCCTCGATCATTCTCACCTTCGGGCTTTCGGTGGTGATCCAGAACGCCTTGCTGCTGACCTTCTCTGCCGATCGGCAGACGCTCTCGGCGGGTCAATTGCAAACCATGTCGCTGCCGCTGACCGAGGATTTTGCCATCGGCGTGCTGCCCCTGATGACCCTATGCGTCGTGATTGTGTTGCTGATCGCGCTCAATTGGTTCTTCCGGCACACGATGCTGGGGCGCGCCTTTCGCGCCACCTCGGACGACCCGGAGGTGGTTGCGCTGATGGGGATTGATCCGCGCCGCACCTACGGGCTGGCGATGGGGCTGGCCTTTGCGATCATTGCGATCACCGGGGTGTTTATGGGGCTGCGCACCAACTTCGCACCCTTTGACGGGCCGGCGCGGCTGATCTTCGCCTTTGAGGTGATCATCATCGGCGGCATGGGATCCATTCAGGGCGTGTTGATCGGCGGGGTCATCCTTGGGGTGGCGCAAACCATGGGCAATCTCGTCAACCCGGCATTCTTTCAACTCTCGGGCCATGTCGCCACGCTGCTTGTGCTGGCGATCCGCCCCTCGGGACTGTTCCCGGAAACCATTGAACGGGACTGAGCATATGACCGCATTGCAAACCCAACATCGCATTGGCGCGGCGCTTGCGCTTGTGACCTTGGCCGCGCTGATCTCTGTGCCCTATTGGGGCTCGGCCTATCTGCAACGCTCGATCGTGGAGTTCCTCTATTTCCTCGCGCTGGCGCAGATCTGGAACTTTATGGCCGGATACGCTGGCATGTTCTCGATCGGACAGCAGGCCTGGGTCGGGGTTGGTGCCTATGCCCTGATCGTCCTGGCGCAGGATCTTGGCCTCAACCCGTTTTGGGCGGTGCCTTTGACCGGGGTCATCGCCGCGGTTTTTGCCCTGCCGACCAGCTGGCTGTTGTTCCGGCTCAAGGGGGCCTATTTCGCGGTGGCAAGCTGGGTGATCGCGGAAACCATCCGGCTGGCCGTCAACGCCGATATCAACTGGCTCGGTGGGGGCCGGGGCCGCAGCCTCACCACGATGGGCCAGTTCGAGCGCGGCTTTCGCGAGGATGTGACCTATCTGCTCGTGGTGGGCATCACCATCCTGTCGCTTGTCTTGATGGTCTGGATGTTGCGCTCCCGGATTGGGCTCGGCCTTATGGCGATGCGTGACAATGCTGCCGGTGCGGGCGGGGTCGGTGTGGCCGTCAATCGCACGCGCCGGATCGTCTACCTTGCGGCATCCGGCCTTGCCGGGGTCGTCGGCGCCCTGATCTTCATGTCGGCGCTGAACGTGCGCCCCGACGCCGCGTTTTCGATCAACTGGGTCGCCTATCCGATCTTTATCGTCATCATCGGTGGTATCGGCACCATCGAGGGCCCGATCATCGGCGCCATCGTGTTCTACATTCTGCGCGAATACCTCGATGATTTCGAAGCCTGGTCGCTGCTGGCCTTCGGCCTAATCGCCATAGCGATGATGCTTTTTGCGCCCAAGGGCATTTGGGGCAGCATCCAGAGCCGCTGGGATATCGAGCTGTTTCCGATCCGGCGACGCCTTCCCGCCCGATTTTCTACCCCTTCAACACAGGAGACTTAATCATGCGTCCGGCTTTCTACTTTGACGAAAAAACGCTTTGGTTCAGCGCTGGTCAAGCCGTCTTGGTCATGCCCGTCGGCGGCTGGCTTCAACCGCCATCGGGGGGCGGCCATGCGGACAGTCCCGAGCCCAAACGTCGCCTCCATTCGCTGATGCAGGCCTCCGGGCTGATCTCGGCATTTGACGTGATGACCGCCCCGGAAGCGACCACCGAGCACCTCGCCAGGGTCCATCCGCAAGAGTATCTCGATACCTTCAAATCAATGAGTGACGCCGGTGGCGGGGCGCTGCATTTTTCTGCACCCTTCGGGCCCGGCAGCTATGAGATCGCCGCCCTCTCCGCGGGTCTGGTCGAAGCCGCGGTGATGGATGTGGCCACCGGCAAACGCAAACGCAGCTATGCCATTTCGCGCCCCTCGGGGCACCATTGCCTGCCCGATCAACCGCTGGGGTTTTGCCTGTTTGCCAATGTGGCGCTTGCTGCGCTGGCGGCAAAAGAGGCCGGCATCGGCCGTATTGCCATCGTTGATTGGGATGTGCACCACGGCAATGGGACCGAGGCCATTTTCTGGGAGGATCCCGACGTCCTCACCATTTCCATGCACCAAGAGGCATGCTTCCCACCCGGCGCCTCTGGTCAGGCCGACGCCCGTGGCGGCGCGGGAGCCGAGGGCAGCGCCGTCAATATCCCGCTTTGGCCGGGATGCGGGCACGACGCCTATATCGCTGCCTTCGAAAAGATCGTCGCCCCCGCTCTCACCGAATTTGCGCCCGATATGATTATTGTCGTCAACGGGTTGGACGCAAACGGTGTGGATCCGCTCGCCCGCATGGTCGCCCATAGCGAAACCTTCCGCGCCATGACCAAATCGGTCTTGGCGCTGGCCGACAGCCTGTGTGACGGGCGCATCGTCTTTGTGCAGGAAGGCGGCTATGCGGAAAGCTATGTGCCCTTCTGCGCGTTGGCGGTGCTTGAAACGCTGGCAGGGGTGCGCAGCGAGGTCGAAGATCCCTTCCTCGAATTGATAGAGGCGCAGCAACCGGGGCGAGAGGCCGTCGCGGCGCAGCTCGCAGCCATCGACGCCCTGGCCGAAGCCCGCCCGCCCTGCCCGTCGGCCGGGTAACGACATGGCCCGCGCCGCCGCTGGAATGCGGTGCGGGCCGTTGCGCCGGGGGCTGGTCCCGGCGCGCCAGGATCATGGAGAATGGATATGGGAGCGCAACATGCGGTCGCGATGGGCAGCTGGAGCAGATCCGCAAACACGCCCTTGACGGAATTTTATTTCATATATAAAACTATGCTCAAGCATAGAATGGAGCCGGATATCATCCGACGGGCTACAGGCTATGACGCAGGCGCCGTTTCGAGGCAGGCGGGGCCGTTCTGATCAAACTCAAGCGCGTTGATCCATTCACCATCGACGCGCCTGTCCATACCATCCAGCACCAACCTGAGGCAGGCATGAACACCGAAACAGTATACTCACGCTTCAAGAAGACCGCCGCGCGCCGCGGGGCCGCGGCCTTCCTGCATGTGCTGGAGGAAACGGCAAAGGTCTATGACATCCCGCAAGGCGACATCAGCTATGACGAGATGGCGCAGCGGGTAGAGAGCTGGCGCACGCGATTTGCAGAGGCGGGATATGGCGCGGGCCATCGTGTGGGCCTCTTGTTGGAGAACCGCCCGGTGTTTCTGGAAATCTGGCTGGCACTGAATGCGCTTGGCGCATCCGTGGTTCCGATCAATCCAGACCTGCGGCTGGCGGAGCTGGAATATCTGGCGGAACACTCCGAAATGATCCTGGCCATTGTTCTGCCCGAGCGGTTGCAGGAAATGCAGGCGGCGGTGGCCACGGCCGGGCTTGCCATCCCTGTCACGCCGCCGGACGGGGCGTTTGCGCCGGCCATCCGGCCTGCATCGGCAGAGATGACAGTGAACGCCCAGACCGAATGTGCCTTGCTCTATACCTCGGGGACAACTGGCAAACCCAAGGGCTGCATCCTGTCCAACGAATATTACCTCTATTCCGGCGATTGGTATGCCGGGGCCGGTGGCCACATCAGCCTGCGCCAGGACGCGGAACGGATGCTGACACCCCTGCCCGTGTTCCACATGAACGCCATGGCGGTGTCGGTGATGGCGATGATGACATCGGGCGGCTGCCTGATCATGCTCGACCGTTTCCACCCCCGCAGCTGGTGGGCCTCGGTCCGCGAGAGCGGCGCGACGGTAGTGCATTACCTTGGCGTGATGCCGCCCATGCTGATGCGGGCCGCGCCTTCCGAAGAGGACCGCAATCACACGGTCCGTTTCGGATTTGGCGCAGGCGTGGATGCAAAGCTGCACGACCCTTTCGAAGAGCGTTACGGCTTTCCGCTGATCGAGGCCTGGGCCTGCACCGAGACCGGGTCGGGCGGCGTCATCTGCGCCAATGAAGAGCCGCGCAAGACCGGAACGGCCTGCTTTGGTCGCCCCGGCAAGGACGTCGAGGTCCGCATTGTCGATGACGCCGGCAAGGACGTGCCGCCCGGCACCCATGGTGAAATGCTGGTGCGCCGCGCCGGTGACAATCCGCGCTTTGGCTTCTTTTCGGGCTATCTGAAAAATCAACAGGCGACGGATGAGCTGTGGCAGGGCGGCTGGCTTCATACCGGCGACGTGGTGCAGCAGGACGAAGACGGATCGCTGCATTTTGTGGATCGCAAGAAAAACGTGATCCGCCGCTCGGGCGAAAATATCTCGGCGGTGGAGGTTGAATCGATCCTGGGCCGACACCCCGAGATCGCCTCTTGCGCCGCCGCTGCCGCCCCCGACGAGGTACGCGGCGACGAGGTGGCGGTGTTCATCATCCTGGATGGCGCGGAGGGCACCCGCACCAAGGCCGAAGAGATCGTGACATGGGCGCTGGATCAGATGGCCTATTACAAGGTGCCGGGCTGGATCGCTTTTGTCGATGAACTGCCGCTGACCGCGACACAGAAAATCCTCAGAGGTCAGCTGAAGGACCTCATGACGAAGACCTTTGCAACCGATGGCTTTATTGACACCAGACATCTGAAAAAGCGCAAACCCTGATGGCACGGCAAAAACCCTATGACGGCGTTGCCCTCTGTGCGCCGGTCACCGTCCCCTATATGCGGTTCTCTGACAAGAGCGCGCATTGGTGGACCGGTGCGGCACTGGCCGCCCTTGCGCGTCAGACCGGACTGGGCCCGGCGGATTTTGATGGCTTCTGTTTTGCCAGCTTCTCTGCGGTGCCCGATACGGTTGTCGGCATGGTGCAGCATCTCGGTCTCAGCCCGCGTTGGATGGATCATATCCCCACCGGCGGGGCGAGCGGGGTCATGGCCCTGCGGCGCGCGGCCCGTGCGGTTCAGATGGGCGATGCCGAACTGGTGGCCTGCGTCGCCGCAGACACCAACCAGATCGACAGCTTTCGCCAGACGTTGCAGGGGTTTTCCCGTTTCTCGCAGGATGCGACCTATCCCTACGGCTTTGGTGGACCCAATGCGACCTTTGCGCTGATCGCCGATAATTTCATGCGGAGCTATGACGTCTCGCGCGAAGATTTCGCCAAGCTCTGCGTCGCGCAACGTGCAAATGCGCTGTCCAACCCGCATGCGTTGATGAAGAAACCCCTGACCCACGCGCAATACATGCAGGCGCGGCCGATCTCGGATCCGATCCATCTGTTTGATTGCGTGATGCCCTGCGCCGGGGCCGAGGCCTTTATCGTGACGACGCCCGAAAAGGCCCAGGAGCTAGGGCTGTCCACCGCCCGGCTGGCCGCAACGATCGAGCGGCACAATGCCTTTGCCGAGGACGGGGTGCAGACACGTGGTGGCTGGGCGCGCGATATTGACGATCTGTGGTCGGCGGCGGGATATGGCCCGCAGGATATGGATATGGTCCAAGCCTATGACGACTATCCTGTGATCGTGGCCATGCAGTTGGCCGATCTGGGGTTCTGCGACAAGGCGAGCCTGTCGCAGTTCATTGCGGATACTGATTTCACCATCGGAGGCTCGTTGCCGCTCAATACCAATGGGGGGCAGCTCTCCGCAGGTCAGGCCGGCGCGGCCGGCGGCTTTCAGAATGTGACCGAAGGGTTGCGGCAGATCCTGCACGATCCGCTGGGCGAGCAGATACCGAATGCACAGCGGGCGCTGATTTCCGGCTTTGGTTTGGTGAATTATGATCGCGGCATCTGCACCGGGGCCGCCGTTCTGGAACAGGATGTGCTGCGATGACCGATCCGCTGATACCGCCAAAACGCAAGGACCCGCTGGTAGTCACCCGCGCGGGCCATGTCTCCCCCACCCTGCGCAGCCGTTCGGCCACCGCGATGGCGGCCCGTGCCGGCATGGGGCGGTTCGTGCTTCAGGTCTGCGACGACTGCGCCAAGGCCACCTACCCGCAACGCGACCGCTGCCCCTTTTGCTGGGGCACGCTTAGCTGGCAAGACCAGCCAAACGGGGCGGTGATCGAGGCAGAAACAACAATCCGAAGCTCGATTGACCTGTTTTTCAAGGAGCACCTGCCCTGGCGCATCGGCTCTGCCCGGCTGGATGCGGGACCAATGGCGACCGTGCATCTGCATGGGGACGTGGCGCGCGGTGATCGCGTCAGACTGGAACTGAAGCTCGACAGGGCTGGAAATCCGGCGCTCTTTGCCATGCCGGAACGGGAGACACCGCATATGGCTGATGATCCTCAATTGCGGGTGTTCACTGCCCATCCGAAGTTCCGGCGCGTCCTCGTCACTGACGGGCGCAGCGAAATCGGACAGGCCGTGGCCGAGGCGCTGCTCAAGGCCGGCGCAAAGACGGTGTTTCTGGGCAATGCCGATCCCCTGATGCGCTATCCCGGACAGGAGCAGATCGAGGCGATCCCCGGCATCGAGCCGGTTCACCTGAGCCTGACCGATACCCGCAGCATCGAGACCCTGGCCGGGCAGCTCGGGGGGCGGGTGGAGATCGTCGTGAACACCGCCCGTTTCACGCGTCAGGGCGGCGTCGGTTTTGGCGGCCACCTGAGCAACCTGCAGTCCGGGCTGGATCTGGAAGTCACCGGCCTGATGCGCCTGGCGCAGGGCTTTGCTCCGGCGCTCTCCGCCCGTTCGGATGATGGCGATCGGTCTGCCGCCGCCCTGGTCGATATCGCCTCCATCTATGGGCTGACCGGCAAGGCGGGGTATGCCGGGTCTTCCGCAACTGCCGCGGCACGCCTGTCCCTCATGGCCAGCCTGCGCGGTGAGATGGCGCAGACCGGCATCCGTGTCATGTCTGTTCTGACCGGCCCGATCGAGGACGGCTGGCATCAGAATGTGCCGCCCCCCAAGACCACATCGGCGCAGATTGCCAGGGCGGTCGTGACGGCCCTGGAGCAAGGGCAAGAAACCATTTGCGCCGACGAGGTGGCAAAAGATGTGCTGGCCCGCTGGCTTCAAGATCCGATCCTGACAATTCGCGAGGAAAACAAATGAGCGATACCGTGCTTTCAGATCTTGCCCTCGCGTTGGCCTCTGGCCAGGTGCGCGTCATCGACCTGACCAATACCCTCAGCCCGGATTTCCCGGTGATCGTGCTGCCGGCGGAGTTCGGCCAATGTGCGCCGTTCCGCATGGAAAAACTGTCACGCTATGACGAAAACGGGCCTGCCTGGTACTGGAACAACATCTCGATGAACGAACACACCGGCACTCATTTCGACGCTCCGGCGCATTGGGTGACGGGCAAGGATCTTCCCTCGAACACGGTGGACGCGATCCCGGCACAGGAGTTCGTCGCGCCCGCGGTGGTGATCGACATCTCGGGCGAGGCGGCAGCAGATGCGGATTTCCTTCTCACCCGTGAGTTCCTCGAAGAGTGGGAAAAGAAGAATGGCACCATCCCGCCCCGCCACTGGATTGCCCTGCGCACGGATTGGTACAAACGTGTCGGCACACCGGAATACCTGAACCTGCTGGAAGACGGGGCTCATTCCCCCGGCCCGGACGCGGGCGCTGTTGAGTTTCTGGTGCACGAGCGCAACTGCGTCGGTCTCGCGGTGGAGACGGTCGGCACCGATGCCGGCCAGGCCAGCACATTCAATCCCCCCCTGCCCGCGCATTCGATCCTGCATGGCAACGGCAGGTTCGGCCTGCAATGCCTGACCAACCTGGACAAGCTGCCCACCTTTGGCGCGCTCATCGTCGCCTGCCCGCTCAAGATCGAAGGCGGGTCCGGCAGCCCGCTGCGGGTCATCGCACTGGTCGAGGGGCAAGCCGCCTAAGTTGTTCTGCTGCGGCGCCGCAAAATCGGCGCGCGCGGCGCGCCGTGTGTGCTGCATGCCATGGCCCAGCGGCAGGGGCAGCACCTCGCCTGCACAAGCTGCAGGCGATGGCGCAGACGCACGGCCATATGAACGTGCGTCCCGTCAACTTATAATATGTGAATGAATATTTTTACTTGTAAAATACAGGAGTGCAGTCATTCTCGGATGGGATGGATTCGCTTTAAGAACGCAAAAAAGCCGCGCCCGGACAGCTTGACTTGGGGCTGATGGAAGCGACGGCAGCGCAGACGGCGTTTCAAAATCATCATCCATAGGGAGACTCCGTGATGAATTCCAAAACCATATTTCTCAAAGGGCTCGCCGCGGTTGTCGCGGCCGGCACATTTCTGGCCACGCCGCTCGCCGCCGAGGAGGTCACGCTGCGCGGTGTGAGTTGTTTTCCCATCGGCGCCCCCCCGGGCGTGCCCTTCGAAGAGCTGGTGACAGAGATCAACGAAAAGGGCAAAGGGGTCGTTCAGATCAACCTCCTTGGCGGCGCACCCGCCATCGGCAGCCCTTTCCAGGTGGTCGAGCGCATGGCACAGGGGGCCTATGACATCGCCGGCTGCCCCGAGGCGTTCTTTGGCAATCTCATTCCCGAAGCCCCGGTTCTGCGGCTCCAGGAAAAGACCTTTGCCGAGCTGCGCGAAAACGGTGGCGTCGACTATTTCCAGGAAATCGCCAGCAAAAAGAACGTTAAATTCGTCGGTCGCCACCATGACGACGGTCCGTTCAACCTGTTCCTCGGCGAGGGCAAAGCCATTGACAAGGCCGATCTGACCGGCCTGAACCTGCGGGTCTCGCCGGTCTATACCGCCTTTTTCAAATCCCTCGGCGCGACGGTTCAGCGCTCTTCCATGCCCGAAGTCTATACGCTGATGGAAAGCGGCGCGGTTGACGGCTATGGCTGGTCGGTGCGCGGTGTTTCTCCGTCCTGGTTCCCGGTGACCAAATATCGGGTCGAGCCCGGCGTCTACCGCGCGTCCATCCATACGGTTGCGAATTTGACCAAATGGAATGCGCTCAGCGATGAAGCCCGCGCGATCATCAACGACGTCATCATCGGCTCCGAGACACGCATGGAAGGCTCCAGCGACTATTCACAGCAGCTGAATGCTGAAATGGCCAAGGTCTTTGACGACAACGGCATCGAGACCATCACGCTTGAGGGCGAAGAAGCCGAAAAATGGGTCAACATGGCGCGCGAAACCGCCTGGGCCGAATTCATCGAACAAAACCCAGAGACCGGGCCGAAGCTGAAAGAGCTGTTCACCAACTCTCAGTGATCGCACCAGACGTAAATACCGGTGGACCGTCTCCTGACGGTCTGCCGGCTTTGCCTGCAACACGCGCCGGAGACGTTCATGGCCTCGCTTATCGACAGTTTCGAAACCCTCTTTGAGAAATTCAACCTATGTGTCGCCGTCTGTGTGGCCGGATCCATCGGGCTCTTTGCCCTGCTTGTTCCTTTCGACTTCTTTTCCCGCAAACTCGGTGGGCGCGGATTGGAGTGGCTGAATGAAGGTGCCGAATACGGCCTTTACGCCGGGGTGTTCCTGTCAGCGGCCTGGGTTCTGTATAAAGGCGCCCATGTGCGCGTCGACATCATACTGACAGCCCTTCCCGCCCGGCTGGGCGCGAGGGTGGAGCGCGTGATCGACCTCTTTGGCGCGCTGCTTTGCTTTGCGATGGCCTATTTCGGCGCCAATGGCACCCTTAGCAGCTATGCCTTCGGGTCCCTGCCGGACAAGGATCTGCAAATCCCGAACTGGATCGTTCTCGCTGTTTTCACTGTCTCCTTCATCATGCTTGCGATCGAGTTCCTGTTCCGCTTTCGGCGCGCCGGGCGACCCGATTACAAAGTCTCGACAGACATAGGATTTTGATGATGGATTGGTATTCTGCCCTTATCCTGCTGCTCGGGATTGTCTGTTTCTTTCTGTTTCTCGGCTTGCCGGTGGCCTTTGCCTTCATGGCGGCCAATATCTTCGGCACGGCCCTCTTTATCGGTGGCCTTGCCACGATGGGCGATTGGACCATCGCCTCCCTGTCCCTCCAAAGCATGCCGATGGAGTTTCACGAGGCGATATCCTATTCGCTCGCAACCATCGCCCTCTTTTTGTTAATGGGGGAAATCTTGCTGGAGACCGGAGTCGCCTTCAAGGCAATCGGCGCGATCGAGCGCATGATCGCGCGGGTGCCGGGCCGGCTGGCCATTGTCTCGATCGTCGGCGGAACGGTGTTTTCCTCCCTGTCCGGCTCGACCGTGGCGAATACAGCGATCCTGGGCAAGGTGCTATTGCCGGACATGCTGCGGCGCGGCTACAAACCGGCGATCGCGATGGGGCCGATCATGGCCGTTGGGGGCATCGCCATGCTGATTCCACCGTCCTCGCTGGCGGTGCTGCTGGCCAGCATTGCGCAGAAATCCGTGGCCCTGCTGCTGGTGGCGGGGATCATCCCCGGCTTTCTGATGGCGATGAGCTTTTTTGCCTATGTGATCATCCGCTGCACCCTCAACCCGGATCTGGCCCCCGCATATGATCCCGACACCAGCTACCTCGACCGGCCACTGACCATCGCGATCAACGCCCGGCGCGGCACTCTCTGGTCGTGCTCCTACGAAGGGCGCTGGCTGCGCATGCTGAACCGCCTGCTGCCGACCATTATCTACATTCTGCCACTGTTCAGTATTTTTGTTGTCGTGGTCGGCAGTATCTTCACCAACTTCGCCTCGCCGACCGAAGCCGCGGCGATGGGGTGTCTGGCGGCCCTGGGCGCCTGTCTGTTCTTCCGGCTGTTCAAGAACAAGATCACGATCACCGGCATTGAAGGTGCCGATTTTGGCTGGGCCGAGATCGGCAAGGCCCTGATGGAGACCGCTAAGGTCAACACGATGATTATCTTCATCATCGCCGGCTCGCTGGTCTTCACCCAGGCGATGGCGGTTTCGGGGGCGACGCAAGGATTGCTGAAGGCCCTGACGGCATTGGATCTTTCGCCAATGTCGGTGGTGCTGTTCATGATCGTCATCCTGCTGTTTCTCGGGGCCTTCATGGATCAGGTCAGCATGTTGCTGCTGACGCTTCCGTTCTTTCTGCTGGGGCCGACCTCGCTTCAGGCGATTTACGGGATTGATCCGATCTGGCTGATGGTGCTGATCCTGATCACGATGGAGGTCGGGTTGTTGACCCCGCCTTTCGGCCTGTTGCTTTTCGTCATGCGGGGCGTGGCACCAGAGGGGATCTCGATCGGGCAGATCATCACCTCGGCACTGCCTTTCATCCTGATCGAGCTGGCGGTGCTTGCGCTTCTGATACTGGTGCCTTCGGTCGCCACCTGGCTGCCCAACCTGATCAAGTAGAACAACCGCCCATGTCAAAAAAGAGGCGCCGACCGATAGTGAAACGGTCGGCGCCTCTTTGGACTGGAACCTGGCGGTGTGCGTCGCCTTGCGCGCGTTGCTGCGCTCAAGGCGCTGGATTCAGGCGTATGCTCCCGACAGCAATGCGCCGCAGCCGGGCACATGCGGTTTCAGGCCCAGTTTGGCCAGCATCTGATGG
>NZ_JAATOX010000040.1 GCF_011806385.1 Phaeobacter sp. HF9A
TCCTCGATCACCGCGCGCATGGCGTGCGGGCCGACGGCGGCGGCATAGCATTCGCCCCAACCGATAAGGCCGGTGTCGGTGGTGAGCTTCACAAGGATCCAGTAGCGCCCGCCCCAGCCGGGGCTTGGTGGCGCGGTGATGATGACGTCGAGGTCCTGAAGTTTCATGTCGTTCGGTCCTTGCTGTCAGGCGGTGTCGGTAGAGGGGAGGGGCGCGCGCCGGGGCCGTCGAGGCCCCGGCGCGCGCGGGTCCGGGCCGCAGGCCCGGATCCCGGCGACAGGCGTGGCGTTAGCGGTTGAAGAGGATCACATTGCGCTTGGCGCTGCCGGTCTTGGTGTCGGCGATGGCGGCGTTGATCTCGGCCAGCGACCAGCGGCCGGAGATCAGCTGGTCCAGTTGCAGCCGGCCCTGCTGATAGAGATCGACGATCCAGGGCACATCGCGCTGGATCACCGTATCGCCCATCTTGGAGCCCTGAAGCCCCTGACCCAGCGCCGCCAGCACCACCGGTTCATATTGTGCCTGCTGGCCGGTGTGGGGCATGCCGATCATCACCGCGCGCCCGCCGGGGGCCAGGTAGCGCGGTGCCTGATCATAGGCGGGGATGGCGCCGACGGTGATCAGCACCACCTCCGCGCCTTTGTCGCCAAGCGCCTCTGCCGCCGCGCGCCAGGGCTTGGCCGCGTTGGCCAGCACGCCGTGGGTGGCGCCGAAGTCGCGGGCGATGGCGAGTTTCTCTTCGCTCATGTCTACCGCAATGATGCGGCGCGCGCCGGCGATGCGGGCGCCCTGGATGGCGTTCAGGCCAACGCCACCGGCGCCGATGACCACCACATCCTCGCCCGGGCGCAGCTTGGCAGAATTCACGGCGCCGCCAATGCCGGTGATCACGCCGCAGGAGATCAGCGCCGCCACGTCCTTGGGCATATCGGCGGGGATCCTGACGATCTGGCGGGCGCTGACCACGACCTTTTCCGCAAAAGCGCCGCAGGCCATGGCCTGGACCAGCGGGCGGTCGTCCAAGGTGCGCAGCGGATGGCTGCTGCCGTCATGCGGGGTGGCGCAATTGACCGGGTGACCGGAGGCGCAGCTGGGACAGTCGCCGCAGGCGCGGATCAGGGTGACGATCACGTCATCGCCGATCGCAAAGCCCGCAACCCCGGCGCCAAGGGCGGTGACCCTGCCGGCGGCCTCATGGCCATAGACGGCGGGCAGGGTGCCGCCCCAGCCGCCCTCGGCGTAGGAAATATCGCTGTGGCAGATGGCGACCGCATCCAGCGTCACCTCGACCTCGCCCTGTTGCGGCGGGGCGGGGCGTATCTCCTCGATCTGGAGCGGGGCGCCGAAACTGTGGCAGACGGCGGCTTTGATGGTTTGCATGATCGTCCCTCCGTGGTTTGGTTCACGGTGACCGGGCGGGGGAGGCTCTGCAAGGCGGAAAGCGTCGCGGATGTGTCGTTATTGGCCTCTTGTCAGGGCATCGTTGCGGCAATCTGGTCGATGCAGTCCGCGAGCTCCGCTGGCATGGCGAGGAAGGGCGAATGGGCGCTCTCCAGCACATGCACCGTGTCGCGCGGCCAGTCTGCGACCATGCTTTCTTGGTATTCCGGGGGGATGGTGCGGTCGTTGGCGCAGCGGATATAGGCCTTGGGCAGGCTGCTCCAGATCTCGGGCACTTCGAGCGGGGTGGCCTGCGGCAGGATCGGCTGCGCGCAGAGGTGATCGCAGGCATAGGCCACGGCCTCGGGCGGGCAGTCGTGATAGAAGAGATCAGGCGCGGCCTCGGGGCGGATGTGATAGCTGTGGCCATCGGCGGATTTCACGGCGGCATCGCCGATGGTCTGGCGCGGCCCGGCCTTGCGCATGTCGATCAGCGAGAGGCCGGAGCGGGGCACATAGGCGCAGAGATAGATCAGCCCGCGCGGGCGGGCATGGGCGAGCGCGCCGGTGATCGGATAGCCGCCCCAGGAATGGCCGAGCACCAGCGTTTCGGGGGTGATCTCCGCGGCGACGGCGCGGCAGGTTTCATCCAGCGTCACGCCCTCGGGCGCGCGCCCGTCGTCATGGCCCGGCAGGGTGAGGGGGCGCGGGCTGTGGCCCAGGGCCTCCAGCGCCGGGATCAGGTCGCGCCAACACCAGGCGCCGTGGCAGGAGCCATGTACAAGGAGGATATCAGCCATAATGTCCGGTCTCTTTCAGGAATTTGGTCAGTCGCAGGGCAAAGCCCTCGGGCTGCTCGACAGGGGGCAGGTGCCCGCAGCGGCGCAGCAGGGTGAATTGCGATCCGGGGATCAGATCCACGGTTTCGCGCAGCAGATCGGGCGGGGTGGCGCCATCCTCGCTGCCGGCGATCCCCAGCGTTGGCAGCCGCAGGCCGGAAGTGGGCGTGTAGAAATCCGTGCCCGCGATGGCGGCGCAGCAGCCGAGATAGCCCTCGACGCTTGTGCCCTCAAGCAGGGTTTGTGTGGGGATATGGGCGCCGGATGTGAGGCTGGCGCGGGTGAACCAGCGCTGCATGGTCTCGGCGCTGATTGCCGCCAGCCCGCCGGTGCGGATGACAGCCATATGGCGCTGCCAGATGTCTGGCGTGGCGAATTTGGCGGCGGTATTGGAGAGCACCAGGGCCCGGACCAGATCCAGCCGTTTGACCGCCAGCCCCTGCGCCACCATGCCGCCCAGCGAGAGGCCGACAAAGGCGCAGTCGCGGATCTCGCAGAGCTCCAGCAGCTGCTCGGCGTCACGGATCAGCGCGCCCATGGAATAGGGCCCTTCCGGCACCGAGGATTGACCGTGGCCGCGCAGGTCATAACTCAGGATGCGCAGCCCTTCGGGCAGGCGGGGGAGGACCTCATCCCAGATGCTGTGGTCGGTGCCGAGCGCATGGGCAAGGACCAGCGCCGGGGCCTCGGGCGGGCCGCTGAGCTGATAGTGGATCTGGATATCGCCGAGGTCAGCGCGGGGCATGGGGGGACTTTCTTCTGCTGCGGGCGGAGTTTAACCGCCACGCGCACGAGAGGCCAGATGTGGATTGCTGGCATGGGCGAGGGGCGCTGCCCCTCGCGCTCCCCGGGATATTTCTAAAAAGATGAATGGGGTGGGTCAGGCGAAGCGGCGGAGGGATTTCATCGGGGCGGAAGAGGGCGGCGGCGAGGGCGGCAGCGCCGCCGGGTTCCAGCACGATTTTCAGCCGCTGAAAGGCCAGCGCCAGCGCATGCAGGGCTTCGTCATCGGTGATGCTGAGGCCGGGGCCGCAGAGGCGGGAGATTTCGGGCCAGGTGAGATCGCCCGGCGTGGGGGTGAGGATGGCATCGCAGATCGAGCCGCTGGTTGCGGGGTTGCTTTGCACCTGGCCGCTGCGCAGCGAGCGAGCCATGTCGTCAAAGCCTTCGGGTTCGGCGGGGCGCACGCGCAGATCCGGCGCGCGCGCCTCCAGCGCCAGGGCGATGCCGGTGGTGAGGCCGCCGCCACCGCAGCAGACCAGCACATCGGCCTGGGTGATATTTTCCGCGGCGGCCTGTTCAGCGAGTTCCAGCCCGACGGTGCCCTGGCCTGCGATCACCTGTGGATCGTCATAGGGTTTGATCAGGGTGAGGTTGCGGGCCTCGACCAGCGGCGCGGCGACGGCCTCGCGGCTTTCGCCATTGATGCGATCATAGAGCACCACCTCGGCGCCAAGGGCGCGGGTGTTGTCGATCTTGAGCTTTGGGGCGTCGGCGGGCATCACGATCACGGAGGGCACCCCATGCGCCTGGGCGGCAAGGGCGACGCCCTGGGCGTGGTTGCCGGAGGAATAGGCGATGACGCCGCGTTTGCGGGTCTCTGGGTCCAGCGCCGAGAGTGCCGACCAGCCGCCGCGAAATTTGAACGAGCCTGTGTGTTGCAGGCATTCGGCTTTGACGAAGAGGCGGCGTCCGGCGATCTCGTCGAGGAAGGGGGAAGACAGCAGCGGCGTGCGGCGCGCGCGGCCCCTGAGCCGCTCGGCGGCGGCTTCGATCATGGCAAGCGAGGTCATTGGATGTCTTTCAGAACGTCATGGATGAGGGCGAGCGCGTCGGCTTCGTCCAGAAAGGGGATATGGCCGCGATCCGGCAACTCGACCGCGCGCATCCCGGGCATCTGGCGCTGCATTTCGGCGTAGGTCTTTGCCGACAATATGTCGGAATGGGCGCCGCGGATGACGCCCAAAGGCAGCCTTTTGAGCGCGGCGAACCAGGGCCAGAGGCTGGGGGCTTCGTCCAGTTCGGCAAGGGCGGCGGCCTGGGCCAGCATGGCGTGGCGCAGCCCTGTGTCATAGCGCAGCGCCAGCCCGTCGGCGGTCTGGGTGTAGAAGACCTCCACCTCCTCGCGCCAGCGTTCGGGCGCGACATTGGCAAAGGCGGGGGCCATGGCCTGTTGCAGGGCCAGGGCGGCCTCGGCGTGGGTTTTGGCCTTTGGCGCGCGGCCGAGATAGTCGAAGATCCGGCCGAGGCCCGTCGGGTCGATATCGGGGCCGACGTCATTGAAGATCACCGCCGAGAGCCGCTCTGGCGTGGTTCCGGCGATGGCCAGCGCCACCAGCCCGCCGCGCGAGGTGCCAAGGATCGCGGCGCGCGGCAGCGAGAGGTGATCCATCAGGGCGACGACGTCGCTGGCCTCGGTGAGGATGTTATAGCTGGAGGGGTCCTCGGCATAATCGGAGCGCCCGCGCCCGCGCAGGTCCAGCAGGATCACGCGATAGGCGGAGAGATGCGGCAGCGCATAGCGGAAATCCTGCCCGTCGCGGGTCAGCCCCGGCAGGCAGATCAGCGGCGTGCCATCGGGGTTTCCGTGGGTCTCGTAGTAGAGCGACAGCCCGTCGGCGGTGGTGAAATGGCTCATGGTGGCAATGTCCTGTCAGCGGGTGGCGGCGATCTGCGGGATGGGGCTGAGATCGGCGAGGATGTGATCGGGGCGTCCGGGCAGGCGGTCCATGGGCTCCTGCGCGCGGTTGACCCAGGCGGTGGTAAAGCCGTAGCGCGCGGCGCAGCCCGCATCCCAGCCGTTGGAGGAGACAAAGAGCACCTCGGCCTTTGTGCCGCCAAAGCGCTGGCCGACCAGATCATAGACGGCGGCGGCAGGTTTGAAGATGCCGACGCTTTCGACCGAGAGCACATCATCCAGCAGATCGCCGATGCCGGCGGAATTGACCGCGCCGGAGAGCATATCGGGCGAACCATTGGAGAGGATGCCGGTCTGATATCCGGCGTCTTTGAGCGCGCGCAGCATCGCGGGCACCTCGGCGTAGGCGGCAAGGTTCCAGTAGAGATCCAGCAGGCGCTGGCGCAGCGCGGGGTCTGCGCCCAGATCGGCGGCCTCCAGCGCCCAGTCCAGCCCCTCCTGCGTGACCTGCCAGAAATCCGCGTGATCGCCGGTGACGGCGCGCAGCCAGGTGTATTGCAGCTGCTTGTTGCGCCAGTCGCGGGCCAGCGTGGCCCAGGTGCTGGCCAGCGCGGGGAACTCTGGTTCGGCGGCGGCTTGGCGGGCGGCGGCGGTGACATCAAACAGGGTGCCGTAGGCGTCAAAAATACAGGTCTTGATGGTCATGCGCGGGTCTCCGTAATTGATCGGAAGGTGGCACAGGACGCGCCGGGGTCAATGCGCAAAATTGTGTTGATACGGGGCGACGGGGGGCTTTACACGCGGGCCATGACCTATAGGGTGGCCGCTTTAGCCGGGCGACCATACCCGCAATTCACACTTAAGAACCCGAAAGGGGGTCATTATGACCGCAGTCAAGAACGGCGACACAGTACGCATTCATTACACGGGCAAACTGACGGATGGGACTGTCTTTGACAGCTCCGAGGGGCGCGAGCCGCTGGAATTCACCGTTGGCGCCGGCCATGTGATCAAGGGCATGGATGAGGGAATGCTGGACATGGCCGAAGGCGACAAGAAGGTGCTGGAAATCGCCTGCAACGACGCCTATGGCCCGGCCAACCCCGAGGCGCGTCAGGCGATCCCGCGCGAGGGAATCCCGGATGATGTGCCGTTGGAAATCGGCACCATGCTGCAAATGCAGACGCCCGAAGGCCAGGTGCTGCCGGTGACGGTGGTCGAGGTGGACGAGGCCACGGTGACGCTGGATGCCAATCACCGTCTGGCGGGCGAAGACCTGATCTTTGACGTGGAACTGGTGGCGATCGCCTGATCGCGGCCTGAACCCGGACAAGAGACAAGAAGAAAAGGGGGGGCGGGTTTTCCGCCCCTTTGTCGTATCTGGGGCATGCCGCCGGGCCTGGTGTGGCGTGTCGGTCAAAACAGCGCAAAACCCCTCTCTCCCGCGAGCGGTGGAGGCGATGGGGTGCGGCTGCGTCGGTGAATTTTGTCTAAATTTCAGCGTGAACTTTGGCCGCCGGGGGCTGGTGCGTTTACCGGTTCTTCATGTCCTGTGGCGAGTTTGGCGGCAATCCCGCCAGATGATCATAGCGGGTCACATGTTGATGCCGGAGTCTTTACACATGCGAAAACTACTGTTGAGCGTTGCCCTGACGGTGGGCAGCACCATGGCGCAGGCCAGTGAGTATCTGAATGTCTTCACCTGGGATGGCTATGTGCTGCCCGACGAGGTCGCGGCGGTAAATGATCTGCTGAAAGAGCAGGGCTATGATATCGAGGTCCGTGTGCTTGACACCCTGGCCGAAGGGCCGGAGCAGATGTTTGATGTGATGCGGTCGGGCGATGTGGATGTCTCCTTCCTGACGCTGAACTACATCAACATGGAAGGTTTCCCCTTCTCGAACCTGCTGCAACCCATTGATACCAGCTCGCCGCGGTTGAGCAATGCCGAGGCGCTGCTGCCCGAGCTCAGCGCGATCGAGATGGGCATGTCCGATGCGGGCCCGCTCTATCTGCCGTTTGGCGGTGGGGCCTATGGCATCTGGGCCAATGATGATGCGGTTGCGCAACATCCGAGCTCCGTGTCTGAACTGCTGAAGCCGGAATGGAAGGGCCGTATTTCGCTGACCTCCGGTCAGGTGCAACCCAATGTCGCGCTGGCCCTGATGGCGATGGGGCAGCCGCCGTTCCAGGTGCAGGAGGCTTCTGGAGATCGGGCCGCGATGGCGGCGTTCTCCAAGGCGGACGGGGAGCTGCAAAAGACTCTCAACGCGCTGTATGACCAGGTGGGCTTCTTCTGGAGCGCCGGCCCGGAATTCCGCGATGACCTGGCGTTTGTGGCCTCTTACGGGCCTGGCGCCTCCGCCCATGTGGCCAATGGTGGCAACTGGAGCATCGTGAACTTTGACGAGGGCAATACCGTCTGGCTGGATACGATCAACTTCTCCAAGACGCTGAGCGGCAAAAAGCTGGAAGCGGCAGAGATTTTTGCCAATTATTTCATCGGCAAAGACGTGCAGGAGCGGATCGTGAACGAGCTCGGCATGGTGGCGGCGACAACCTCGGTCGCGGCCAATCCGATGCTGGACGCCAACCCGGAGTTCTTTGCCCAGGAGCTGTTCTGGCCGCCCTACACCAAAGTGGCCAACAATGTGATGAACATGCTGTCCAAACGCGCCTCGGGCGATCACTGATCGCGCCTGTCGCCGCCGGACCGGCCGATAGATCATATAGAAAAGGGCTGACCGCGGGTCGGCCCTTTTTGCTGTGTCGCGGCGCTCAGGCGACCCCGGTCAGAGGCGCACCACATAGACCGAGCAATCGGCGTGGGTGACCACATGGCTCGCGGTGGTGCCAAGCAGGTAATCCTGCACCTTGGGGTTGGCCGAGCCCATCACGATGACATCGACCTTGCGCTCTTCGGCCAGTTTCACGATCTGGCGATGAACCGCGCCTTTGCGCACCACGGCTTCCATCTCCACGCCGTCGGCGGGGTGGCTGGCGATGAATTTCTGGAGCTGCTCGCGCCAATAGGTCTCGGAATCATAGATATTCAGATTGCGCTCCATCTCGGGGGCGACGGTGACCAACAGCAACTTGGCGTCGCGGCGCCGTGCCATTGCCACAGCTTCGTTATAGGCGCTGTGGTCCAGCTTCAGGTGACGAAGATTGACAGGGCACAGGATCAGGTTTGTATCACGGGGCATTTGGGCCTTTCTGCGGGTCTCGCTGGGTCCTGGGGCAAGGTTCGGGGGGTAAAGTTCAGGCCAGCATGCATATCAAGGGGTAAATTTGCAAATAACCCCGATGCGGCCTGCAAGCTGTGGCTCTGGGGGAACAGAAAAAGGCGCCCCCGGGAGAGGGGCGCCTTCTTGCGTCAGAACAGTCGCCGTGCAGCGGTCAGAGATGATCCTGCTGCGGCATGCCGAGGATGTGAAAGCCGCCATCAACCCGGATGATTTCGCCGGTGGTATAGGCGCCCGCGTCCGAGGCGAGGTAGACGGCGGTGCCGCCCACGGCCTCCAGCGTCGCATTGGAGCGCAGCGGCGCGTTTTGCTCGGTGTGTTTATAGGTCTTGCGCGCGCCGCCAATGGCCGCCCCGGCAAGGGTCTTCATCGGCCCGGGCGAGATTGCATTGACGCGGATGCCATCGGGGCCCAGGTCATTGGCCAGATAGCGCGTCGCGCTCTCCAGTGCGGCCTTGGCCACGCCCATCACATTGTAATTCGGCGTCACCCGGTTGGAGCCGCCATAGGTCAGCGTCAGCAAGGTGCCGCCGCCGTTTTCCTGCATCAAGGGATAGGCGCGGCGCGCCACCTCGATAAAGGAATAGGCGGAGATATCCATCGAGTTCTTGAAATTCGCCCGGCTGGTGTTGATGAAGCGGCCCGTCAGTTCCGATTTGTCGGAATAGGCCACCGCATGCACGAGGAAATCAATCGTCGGCCAGCGCGCGCCGAGCTGTTCAAAGGCCGCATCCAGCGAGGCATCATCGGTGACATCCACATCCACCATAAAATCGCTGCCCACGGTCTCGGCGAGCGGGGCGAGCCGCTTGCCAAAGGCTTCGCCCTGATAGGTAAAGGCCAGCTCGGCCCCTGCCTCATGCATCGCCCTGGCGATCCCCCAAGCGATGGAGCGGTCATTTGCCACCCCCATGATCAGGCCCCGTTTGCCGGCCAAAACTCCTGTCACGCGCGTTATTCCTTGTATTTGCTCAGAATCATGGAGCCATTGGTGCCGCCAAAGCCAAAGCTGTTGGTCATGACACTGTCGAGCCCCGCGTTTTCAACATATTGCGTCGCCACTTCGCCCGGCTCGATCCCCTCGGCGAGAGTGTCGACGTTGATCGAAGGGGTGATGAAATCATTGTCCAGCATCAAGAGGCAGAAGATTGCCTCCAGCGCGCCGGCTGCGCCCTGGGCGTGGCCGGTCATGGATTTCGTCGAGGAGATCGGCGGCACCTTGCCCGCGCCGAAGACGCGGCGGGCGGCTTCGACCTCGCCCACATCCCCCACCGGCGTCGAGGTGCCATGGGCGTTGATATAGCTGACCTTGCGGCCCTCGGGCAGCGTGGACAGCGCCAGGCGCATGGCGCGCTCGCCGCCCTCGCCGGAGGGGGCCACCATGTCATGGCCGTCGGAGGTCGCGGCAAAGCCGGTCACCTCGCCATAGATCCTGGCACCGCGCGCCAGCGCATGCTCCAGATCCTCAAGCACCACAATGCCGCCGCCGCCGGAGATCACAAAACCGTCGCGGTCCGCATCAAAGGCGCGGGAGGCTTTTTCCGGCTCGTCGTTCTTCTTGGAGGACATCGCGCCCATGGCGTCAAACAGGCAGGAAAGGGTCCAGTCCAGCTCCTCGCCGCCGCCGGCGAACATCACGTCCTGCTTGCCCATCATGATCTGTTCAGCCGCATTGCCGATGCAATGCAGCGAGGTGGAGCAGGCCGAGGTGATCGAGTAGTTGATGCCCTTGATCTTATAGGCGGTGGCCAGGTTGGCCGAGATCGTCGAGGACATGCATTTGGGCACCGCAAAGGGCCCGATGCGCTTGGTCGCGCCGGTTTTCAGCACGGTCTGATGCGCGGTCAGCATCGAGGAAGTGGACGGCCCGCCGGAGCCCGCAATCAGCCCGGTGCGCTCGTTCACCACCTGATCCTCGCCCAGACCCGCATCGGCGATCGCCTGACCCATGGCGATATGGGCATAGGCGGCGCCGGGGCCCATGAAGCGCAGGGTGCGTTTGTCCACATGTTCGGCCGGGTCGATCTTGAGCGTACCGGCGACCTGGCTGCGAAAGCCATGCTCGGCCATTTCCGGGCTGGCGACGATGCCGGACTTGCCGGCCTTCAACGAGGCGATAACCTCTTCGGCATTGTTCCCGATCGAGGACACAATCCCCAGACCGGTGACGACGACGCGACGCATGATGCGTACTCCTGTACTCGTGTGATGGGGCGGAGCCCATTCCTGTGCCTGTTCTCGTGCGAGCCGTGATCCGGCAGATCAGCTCTCGGACAGCGCCACTTTCATGTCCTTGACCTGATAGATCACCTCGCCATCCGCTTCCACGATCCCGTCTGCGACGCCCATGGTCAAGCGGCGGGTTTGAATGGCCTTGGTGAAATTGATGCGATAGGTCAGCATTTTGCGATCCGGGCGCACCATGCCGGTCAGTTTGACCTCGCCGACACCCAGCGCATAGCCGCGCCCCTGCCAGCCGCGCCAGCCAAGGTTGAAGCCGGTCAGCTGCCACAGACCATCGAGGCCAAGGCAGCCGGGCATGATCGGGTTGCCGGGGAAATGGCAGTCAAAGAACCACAGATCCGGGGTGATGTCGAATTCGGCAATGATATGGCCCTTGCCATGTTCGCCGCCATCGGCGCTCACCTCGGTGATGCGGTCCATCATCAGCATCGGCGGCGCGGGCAATTGCGCATTGCCGGGTCCAAACAGCTCGCCTCGTGCGCATTTAAGCAGGTCTTCCTTGTCAAAGCTGCTGGGATATTGGGCCATCTGCGGGGCTACTCCTGCCTGTGGGTCTGAATTACTGTCTCTGCCCCCATTAGCATCGGGTTTATATGTCCTGCAAGGGCGGCGCTTTGCTGCACCTGCGAGAGCCCGAGGCCGGAAATACCGCTTTTCGGCAGGAGGGTTGCGCGATGGTCTTTGCAAATCCAATTGAAAACCGTCATCATCCTCCGATATAAGAGCCCAGTAGCCGGAAGCAGTAGGAAGGTGACATGACACCGACCCATGTCGAGAACGCCAACAAATGGCTGATGAAAGCGGGCCTGCGCCCGACACGTCAGCGTGTGACCTTGGCATCTCTGCTTGTTGGCGATGGTCAGCATCGGCATGTCACCGCAGAGAGCCTGTTTGACGCTGCCAAGGACGATGGTGCCGCGGTCTCCCTGGCCACAGTCTATAACACGCTGAGGGCGTTCTGCGATGCGGGCGTGTTGCAGGAAATCACGGTGGATGGCTCCAAGAGCTATTTTGACACCAATGTGCATGATCACCCGCATTTCTACTGGGAAGGCGACAGCCGCGTCACCGATGCACCGTCGGATGAGCTGGTGATCCAGTCCTTGCCCGCCCCGCCCGAGGGGATGGAGATCGCCTCGGTCGATGTGGTGATCCGCCTGCGCAAGAAAGCCTGACCGCCTCTCCCGCCGGCACAGCGCATGGCGCGCAATCGTTTTGTCAGCGCTTCATCTTTTTACAAATATCCCCGCCGGAGGCCACAGCCCGCCTGCGGGCTGTTCTGCCTGCATACCGTCTCAGAACCACTGTCAGAACCACTGACCAGGTTCCATCAACCCCAGATCCAGAAGCTGGCGCGAATGCCATTCAAAGGGCACGCTGTTGAGCCACTGAAAGCTCTCTATTCCCGTGGTCGATCCCGGATTGCGCTTCAGCGCCTTGGCGGTGCGAAAGGAACAGACCGTCGCGGTCAGATTGTGATGCCAGGGGCAGGCGTAGGTATTATATTCCTGATCGCTGAAACTGTGATCGAGCTTGAGCGTCAGGTCCTTTTTTGCACGAAACAGCGCGATCCGGTCGATTTTGCGGCTGATTTGCGGGATATGCTCCTCATGGCGCCACCGCAACCCGCCAAAAAAATCCAGCTGCCGTTCGCGCGGATGGCCGGTGGCGGGATCCAGGCGGGATTGCGCGTAATAACCGGATTTGTCGAGACAGGCCGCTTCGATCGCCACCGCGTTGGGGTGGCTGTTCAGGTCGGCGGCATAGAGGTCGATCACATAGGTCAGCATCGCATCGCGGCGCTCTTCGGTGTGAAAGGCCAGCATCTCGGCCACCGTGCGGGTCTCGCAGAACGGGTAGAACAGATATTCCGCGTTATAGCAGTAATAGAGCCAGCAACCGGCTGGCACGGCGGCGATCACCTGGTTGACCGCCACCTGCGCCGCATCGGGGCTGAGGCAATCATAGCTGACCCGGGTGATCCGCGGCGCCACGTCCGTTGGCAGTTTGAACGCATCGGGCATAAAGGCCACCACGGTGGCAAAGCCGCAATCCAGATGGTGGCGCAGGGTGGAGCCAATCTCCACGTCATCCTCGACAAAGATCAGCGCCACCGGCCCTGCGGCGAGCTGCGGTGCGCCCTGCGTCAGGAACGCCTCCAGCGAAACTTGGGTCATAGGCGGGCTGTCCTCTGCTCTGGCCCGGGCGGGTCCCGGCTGTTGTCTGGTCTTTATCGTTAAAATCGGGTAATTGCCCTGCCATTGCAAGCGGTGGCATTTCGCGCTAAGGCCCCGCCGCTCCCATCCGACCCGCAAAGGTATCCCGCCCATGTCCGCGCCCAAGAAGCTTTATATCAAGACCTACGGCTGTCAGATGAACGTCTATGACAGCGAACGCATGGCCGAAGCGCTGGGCGGGCAGGGCTATGTGGAAACGCAATCGCCTGATGACGCGGATATGATCCTGCTGAACACCTGCCATATTCGTGAAAAGGCGGCCGAGAAGGTCTATTCCGAATTGGGCCGCTTCAAGGGGCTGAAGGCCGAAAAGCCGGATCTGAAAATCGGTGTTGCGGGCTGTGTGGCCCAGGCCGAGGGCGAGGAGATCATGCGCCGCCAGCCTTTGGTGGATCTGGTGGTCGGCCCGCAGAGCTATCACCGCCTGCCTGAAATGGAAGCCAAGGCAGGCGCGGGGGAGAAGGTGCTGGACACCGATTTCCCCGAGGAAGACAAATTCGAGAAGCTGAAGTCACGCCCCAAGGCCAAGCGCGGCCCGACCGCGTTTCTGACCGTGCAGGAGGGTTGCGACAAATTCTGCGCCTTCTGCGTGGTGCCCTATACGCGCGGTGCCGAGGTCTCGCGCCCGGCGGATCGTATCCTGCGCGAGGCAGAGGATCTGGTCGAACGCGGCGTGCGTGAAATCACGCTTCTGGGTCAGAACGTCAACGCCTATCACGGCGCCGGTCCCAATGGTGACATGACGCTGGCGCAGCTCATCTGGGAGCTCGACAAGGTGGAGGGGCTGGAGCGCATCCGCTTTACCACCAGCCATCCCAACGACATGATGGATGACCTCATCGAGGCGCATGGAAGCTGCAAAAAACTCATGCCCTATCTGCATTTGCCGGTGCAGGCGGGATCGGACAAGATCCTGAAAAGGATGAACCGTTCGCATACTGCCGAGAGTTATATCCGGCTGATCGAGCGCATCCGCGCGGCGCGGCCGGATATCCTGATCTCGGGCGATTTCATCGTCGGCTTTCCGGAAGAATCTGACGACGATTTCCAGGCCACAATGGATCTGGTCGAGGAGGTCAAATATGGCACCGCCTATTCGTTCAAATATTCCACCCGCCCGGGCACCCCGGCGGCGGAGCGCGCCCAGGTGGACCCCGCCGTGGCGGACGAGCGGCTGCAACGGCTGCAAGCGCTGCTGACCCGTCAGCAACGCGAAGTGCAGGACAGTATGGTGGGCCGCGAGGTGGGCGTGTTGTTTGAAAAACCGGGCCGTCTGGCCGGGCAGATGATGGGCAAATCCGACTATCTGCACGCGGTGCATGTGGCTGATTGCGATGCTCAGATCGGCGAGCTGAAGCGGGTGCGCATCCTGTCCTCCGGGGCGAATTCCCTGGCGGGTGAGCTGATCGGCTGACCTTCCGCCGCTGCGACGCCGTGCCGCCTGCGCCGCGTTGCCCTGGGCAGTCAACGGGGCGCAGCGCAGATCTGGCGGTAAACGGGGGCAGGATCCCAGGCCACGAACGCGGGCCGCGATTCGAGCGGCGCAACGCCACGGCTTGGCGCATGATCGAAAATGCGCGCCCTTGTCGCGGGGTAGTGAATTGCGAAACGATTCCCGCCCTGTGTCCAAATTGTTTCTTGGTGCCAGCTTAAATCGGCGGAAAATCACTTCGCGCTGGCGTCAAATTCAGAAAAAGTTAGTGTAAATTCGTGAAACAAGCGGGGCCTGGGGGGTGCAGGGTTCGCGTATTCCCTATGGGGTAAGATAGAGGATGCCTGTTGTGATTGATCATCTGATGAGCAAAGCCTGCGCGACGCTGGCAGCGGTGGCTGCTGTGGTCTGTCTCGGCTCTGCGGCGCCTGCGTCGGCGCAAGAAAGCCGGACCATTACCGGTGAACGCTACGTTCCCACCATCTGGGTGGACCCGGACGGCTGTGAACATTGGGTCATGGACGACGGCGCCGAGGGCTATATGTCGCCGCATGTGACGCCGGATGGCAAGCCGGTCTGCCGGGTTGGCCAGCTCTGCGGCATGATGCCGACCGACCAGTTCTTTGCGACGGATCGCTACAACATCAACGCCGCAGGTCGGGCGCGGTTGCAGGACTGGTTCCAGAAGACCATGCCCGGCACCCGCTATTTCGTGATCGCAGGTCACACCGACAGCCGCGCCTCTGATGAGTATAACATCGCCCTGTCGCAGCGCCGTGCCAATGCGGTGGCGGAAGTGGGCCGTTCCGTCGGTGCGCGTATCCGGGACATTCGTGCCTATGGCGAACGCAGCCCGCGTGTGCCCAATACCAGCGCCGCCAATATGGCGGAAAACCGCCGCGTTGAAATCTATTGCGTGCGCTAAGGAGAGCTAGAGTATGACGTATATCAAAGGACTCGTGGCGCTTGGTCTCGCGGCTTCGGTTGCCGCTTGTGCGCCGGCTTATGACAAGACCCGCGACCGCAATATCTGGGACGGCAAGAACGGCGACCTGTCCGCGATGGAAGCCGGTATCTGGGTCGATCCGCAGGGCTGTGAGCACTGGATCATCGACGATGGCGTCGAGGGCTATCTCGACCTGCGCCGCACCCCCGATGGCAAGCCGGTCTGCAACAGCGAACTGCCGAGAAACACGGCGGTTGGCCCGTTCAAACGCGGTTCGACCTTCCCGGATTCGATCTGATCCGACGCCCGATCCGGGCGCAACAGAACAGACAGGCGGTGCCCCGAAGGGCGCCGCCTTTTTTGTGGGCGAGATGTGGGGCGGCCCGGCGCGGCGCGCAATAATTGTTTCAGTCGCGTGAAATTGCGCTGCCCTATCGCTGCGCGCCCTTGCGCCGCCCTCGCCGCAGGGGCAGACTGGAACGGTAATCTCAAGACAGGAGAGCCGTTTGGCCACAAGTGTTCTGCCCCCGTCCTCCGAGCACGCCGCAGCGCCCGAAGTGCTGCTGGAATTTCCTGACAACCGACTACTGATAGAGCTCTGCGGTGAATTTGACCGCAACCTGGCCGAGATCGAGCAGCGCATGGGCGTGCAGATCCTGCGCCGGGGCAACCAGCTCTTGGTGCATGGCGATGCCGATCAGCGGCAGGCAGCGGCGGAGCTTCTCGCCACGCTTTATGAACGATTGGAAGGTGGCCGCCCGGTGGAGCATGAGGATATCGACCGCGAAATCCGCCTGGATCGCTCTGACGAGGAGGGCGAAGTCGGGCCGGACCGGCAGATGGAGATGTTCTCTGGCGGCGCGGTGGAGATCAAGACCCGCAAGAAGCTGGTCGAGCCGCGCACGGATGCGCAAAAAGCCTATGTGAAGAATCTCTACGAGCACGAGATGGCCTTTGGCATCGGTCCGGCTGGCACCGGCAAGACCTATCTGGCGGTGGCTGTTGGGGTGTCGATGTTCATCCAGGGGCATGTGGACAAGATCATCCTCTGCCGTCCGGCTGTCGAGGCGGGCGAGCGGCTGGGGTTTTTGCCCGGCACCCAGGAGGAAAAGGTCGATCCCTATATGCAGCCGCTTTATGATGCGCTGAATGATTTTCTTCCGGGCAAGCAGCTGGCCAAGCTCAAGGAAGAGAAAACCATCGAGATCGCGCCGCTGGCCTTTATGCGGGGGCGGACCCTGTCCAATGCCTATGTGGTGCTGGATGAGGCGCAGAACGCCACCACCATGCAGATGAAGATGTTCCTGACCCGCCTGGGCGAGGGCTCCCGCATGGTGATCACCGGCGACCGCAGCCAGGTGGACCTGCCGCGCGGGGTGCAATCCGGTCTGCGCGATGCGGAGCGGTTGCTGAAACAAATCCCGAAGATTTCCTTTAATTACTTCACTGCCAAGGATGTGGTGCGTCACCCGCTGGTGGCGGCGATCATCGAGGCCTATGACGCGGATGAGGCTTCGGCCTGACGCGTTCTTGCGGGCGGCGCGTTCTGTGGCCCGGTTGGGAGCCTCCGGCGGGGATATTGGGAAAAGATGAAAGAGGGGCGGATCAGCCCGTCAGGTTGATCTGCATGAAGGCGCTTTCGGGATGGGCTGTGTAGTCGCCAAAGGGGGCGCAGTAGCGATAGCCGAGCCGCTCATAGAGCGCGCGGGCGGCGTCAAAGGGCGGCAGCCTGTCGGAGCCGGTCTCCAGCAGGAGTTGCTCTGCGCCCGCGCTGCGGGCGATATCATGCAGGGCCAGCATCAGCTGGCGGGCGATGCCCTGGCCACGGGCGGCGCTGGCGACGTGAACGGATTTGATTTCCATCCGGCCTGCGCCCAGATCCTTGAGCGCGGCGCAGCCAAGCGCGCTGTCGCCGCGATAGGCGGCGAAAAAACGGATGTCGGGGGATTGCAACCCCTCGATGTTCAGCGCATGGCAGGCCTCTGGGCTGCTGGTGCTCGAGGTATGCGCCTCATGGGCCAGCAGCAGTGGGCGGACGTCCTGGCCGTCGGGGTCTGCGGCGCGGATTTCAAGCGGGCTGGACGGGGCGGACATGAGGGGCTCCTCTGGTGGTGGTTTTGCTGAGGAAAGCGGCTATTTTTGCCCGGGGTCAAGAGAAGGCAAGCGGTTGATGCTGGATGTTGTGATGGAAGATGCGCGCTGGGAGGGTCTGGCGCTGCAAAAACAGGCAGAGGTGGCGGTGGCGGCGACCCTGGATCATTTGCGGCTGAGCAAGGAGGACTGGGAAGTCACCGTTCTGGGCTGCGATGATGCGCGGATTGCGGATCTGAATGCGGAGTTTCGCGAAAAGCCCAAACCAACCAATGTGTTGAGCTGGCCCGCGCAGGAGCTGGCGGCGGTCGAGGAGGGCGGCAAGCCCGCGGCGCCGGAGGTCGATTTTATGGGAGATGCGACGCTGGGCGATATTGCGATTTCCTATGACACCTGCATGGTGGAGGCCGCCGAGGCTGGCAAGGATCCGCTGCATCACGTGATCCATTTGCTTGTTCACGGAACATTGCATCTTTTGGGGTATGACCACATTCGTGACGGGGATGCCACGGTGATGGAAGCGTTGGAAGTCGAGATACTTGGCAAACTGGGGCTGGCGGACCCATATATGAGTGAGGACGGGTCGTAACGGGCCCCTTTGGATTGGAAAAATGGGCGACATAGAAGGCAGTTCTAGCGCAGCGCAGGGCGCGCTGACTGGATTTGAAAACTCGGGACCGGAGACGAACGGGGCGGAGACGCCCGGGTTCCTGAGCAAGTTTTTCGGGAGTTTCTCCCCGACAAGTGACGCAAACCCTCCACAAGGTGAGGGGGAGGCGTTTCTGGCGGACCCACCGCCGGGCATGATGAACCTGCGCCGGTTGCGGGTGGAAGATGTGGCGATCCCCGCGGCAGAGATTGATGCCGTGCCGGTGACCATCTCGCGCGAGGATCTGGTGCAGGTGTTTCGCGACACCGGGTTCACCCGCATTCCCGTCTACGAGGGCACGCTGGATACGCCGCTTGGCTTTGTGCACCTGAAAGATTTCGCCCTGACCTATGGGTTTGACTGCGAGCGCGCGGATTTCGCGCTGGCAGAGATGTTGCGGCCGTTGCTGTTTGTGCCACCGTCGATGCCGATCGGGGTGTTGCTGACCAAGATGCAGGCGGAGCGGCGCCATATGGCCCTGGTGATCGACGAGTATGGCGGCGTGGACGGTCTGCTGACCATCGAGGATCTGATCGAACAGGTGGTCGGAGAGATCGAGGATGAGCATGACAGCGGCGAGGATCAAACCTGGGTGCGGGAGAAACCGGGCTGTTACATCGCTCAGGCCCGCACGCCGCTTGGTGATTTCGAGGCGGAGATCGGCCTGCCGCTGACCCGCCACGAGGATGTGGATGGCGAAGAAATCGACACGCTCGGCGGGCTGGTTTTTATGCTTTCGGGCCGGGTGCCGGCGCGGGGCGAGGTGATCCAGCACCCAGAGGGGGCGGAGTTCGAGGTGGTTGACGCCGATCCCCGCCGGATCAAGCGGCTGCGGGTGCGTCTGCCGGGTATTGCCGCCGAATGAGGGGACAACCTCTGGTGCGTAGTCTCGGCCTTTTGGGGCTGGGTTTCCTTGCGGGCGCGGTGATGTCGCTGGGGCTGGCACCGGTTCAGGCGGTCTGGGCCGCGCCGCTGGCGCTGATTGTGATCGCGGTCTTGTTGCTGCGGACGGAGCGTCCGCTGCAGGCGGGTGCCTTGGGTTGGCTGTTTGGCTGTGGCTATTTCGGCTTTGGCCTCAGTTGGATCATGGAGCCCTTCCAGGTGGATGCTGCCGCCGATGGCTGGATGGCGCCCTTTGCGCTGGCCGGGCTTGCGGCCGGGCTTGCGCTGTTCTGGGCGCTGGCGTTTTGGGGCGCGGCCTGGCTGGCCCGGGGCGGTTGGCGGCTGGTGGCGCTGATGGGCTGCTGGATCCTGGCAGAACTGGCGCGGGCCTATGTGCTGACGGGGTTTCCCTGGGCGGGATTTGCGCAGCTTGCCATGCCCGAGGGCGCGGCGCTGCGGGCGGTGCCCTGGATCGGGGCGCAGGGATTTACCGGCCTGTTGCTGTTTGCGGTCCTGCCTTTGGCGATGATGTGGCGCCGGCCGTTTCAGGCCCTGGCGCCCATGGTGGCCGTGCTGGCGAGCTTTGCCTGGATGCCGCGGGGGCCGGAATTCGGCGGCGATCTGCCCCTGACAGACCACAGCGTGCGTCTGGTGCAGCCAAACGCCCCGCAAGCGGAGAAATGGCTGCCGGAGAAGCGCTGGCTGTTTGTGCGGCGCATGCTGGAGCTCACCGCCGCGCCGACGGCTGATGGCGGCCGCCCGGATCTGGTGATCTGGCCCGAGACGGCGATCCCGACATTGCAGAACTATATCGACAGCGACAATCTGCGCCCGCAATTGCTGGCGGCGGCGGATGGGGCAGAGCTGCTCTATGGGATTCAGCGTCGCGAGGACGGGCAGTATATGAACTCCGCCGTCGTGATGGCGGCGGATGGCGCGGTCCTCGACATTTATGACAAGGTGCATCTGGTGCCCTTTGGGGAATACATGCCGCTCCCATCCCTGTGGCGACGGTTCGGCGTCTTCGGCCTCGCGGCCCGCGCCGACAGTGGCTACGCGCCCGGCACGGACCGGGGGCTTCTGGACACCACCGCAGGCCGGGCGCTGCCGTTGATCTGCTACGAGGGCGTGTTTGCGCAGGATGTCGGCGCCGTCGCCAAGCGCGCCGATTATCTGGTGCTGATCACCAATGACGCCTGGTTCGGCAGCTACTCCGGCCCCTATCAGCATCTGGTGCAGGCGCAGCTGCGCGCCGCCGAGCAAGGTCTGCCGATGCTGCGGGTGGCCAATACAGGCATCACGGCGGTGATTGATCCCTATGGCCGGATTAGCGAGAGTCTGGCGCTCAATACCGCCGGCTCTCTGGATGCACGCCTGCCGGCCGCATTGCCGCCGACGCTCTACAGCCGCACAGGGGATTGGCCCGCGCTTTTTGCGGCGCTTTTGCTGATCACTGTCGCCCTGGGGCCACGCTTGCGCGCGAAAACGCGAGGAACACTTGCTTAACCTCCTTCAGGTATAGATGTGACAACACACAGGGACGCGTTGTGCGTTCTGATCGCCGCCACAACGGCTTCCTGACGTGGCGGTTTACCTCTAGTGGAGCACTTCTCTCATGAGCCGCAAGAATTACACTTTTACCTCGGAATCCGTTTCCGAGGGGCACCCGGACAAGGTTTGCGACCGGATTTCCGATGCTGTCCTCGATGCGCTGATCGCCGAGGAACCGGAGGCACGCGTTGCCGCTGAAACCTTTGCCACCACCAATCGCGTGGTGATCGGCGGCGAGGTTGGCCTGTCGGATCAAGCCAAGCTGAAGGACTATATGGGCAAGATCGATTCGATTGCCCGCGCCTGTATCAAGGACATTGGCTACGAGCAGGACAAATTCCACCACGAAACGGTGGAGATCACCAATCTGCTGCACGAGCAATCCGCCCATATCGCCCAGGGCGTCGACGCTGCGGGCGACAAGGACGAGGGCGCCGGTGATCAGGGTATCATGTTCGGCTTTGCGACGGATGAAACCGACGCGCTGATGCCGGCACCGATCCAGTTCTCCCACGCGATTCTGCGCCGCCTCGCCGAAGTGCGCAAGAACGGCACCGAACCGGCGCTGGGCCCGGATGCAAAATCGCAGATCTCGGTGCGCTACGAGGATGGCAAGCCGGTGGAGGTGAGCTCCTTGGTGCTTTCGACCCAGCATCTGGACGAAAGCCTGACCTCCGGCGACATCCGCGCCATGGTGGAGCCCTATATCCGCGAGACCCTGCCCGAGGGCTGGCTGACGGACAATACCGTCTGGCACGTGAACCCGACCGGCAAATTTGTCATCGGCGGCCCTGACGGGGACGCGGGTCTCACTGGCCGCAAGATCATCGTTGATACCTATGGTGGCGCCGCGCCGCACGGGGGTGGGGCCTTCTCCGGCAAGGATCCGACCAAGGTGGACCGCTCCGCCGCCTATGCCGCGCGCTATCTGGCCAAGAACATCGTTGCCGCAGGCATGGCGAAGAAATGCACCTTGCAGCTGTCCTATGCGATCGGCGTGGCGGCGCCGCTGTCGATCTATGTGGACACCCACGGCTCCGGCGAGATCCCGGATCAGGTGATCGAGGGCGCGGTGAGCCAATGCATGGACCTCACGCCGCGCGGCATCCGCACCCATCTTGGCCTCAACAAGCCGATCTACCAGCGCACCGCGGCCTATGGCCACTTTGGCCGCGCACCAGAGGCCGACGGCGGTTTCTCCTGGGAGCGCACCGACCTGATCGAGGCGCTGAAAAAAGCCGTCTGATCGCGGGCACCTCGCGTATCCGGTCAAGACAGATCAAGGGCGGGAACATTCCCGCCCTTTTTATGCTTCCAGCGTCGCGACGCCGATGGACGGAAGCGGGCCGTGACGCCTGGGGCGGTCTGACGCGACACCACGCAGGATCAACGCCGGCCTGCCAGGTCGCAGACCTGACCGTCTGTGTGAAACGCAAGCGGCAATTCAGCCGAAGTGCGGCTCAGGTCTACAAGGGGCCATTCTGTCGAAAGCTGCACCATGGGTGAATGGCGGCATTCGGTTGCGCGGGAGTGGTATCTATGCCGTAATTGGCTGGAACCCATGTCTGTGACTGGAAAGGCAACCAATGAACAGCCTCACGGCCGCCCCCATGCTAACGAGCGAACGATTGGTTTTGCGTGGTCCCGAACGGGGTGATCTGCCTGCGTTTACCCGTTTCATGACCAGTGCCCCTTCGATGGAGGCACAGGGAGAGACCATCACTGCAGAAGAGGCATGGTTCGGATTTCTGACTGGCATCGGTCACTGGCACTGGCGCGGTTTCGGCTTCTTTACAGTCGTTGAAAAGCGGACAGGGCAGCCTGTTGGCCGCGTGGGCTTGATCAAGCATTCGAATTGGCCGGACGTAGAATTGGCTTGGCATCTGTTCGAGGGCGGGGAGGGGAAAGGCTTCGCCACCGAAGCTGCAATCGCCGTCATGAAATGGGCTTGCGAGGATTTGGGGTTAGACAAGCTATACAGCTACATCGACCGGGAGAATAGTCGTTCACAGGCTGTGGCCAAGAGACTCGGTGCTTTCAAGGATGGAACGCGGGCACCGCATGAACCAGAGGCGGAAGTGTGGGTCCATTTGATGGAAAACCTATGAAGAAAAGCTGATGGACATGCTTAGAGCCGCCGTTCGTCAGCATCCATCGAACAGCAGAAAAGTCCGCTCATCGGCGCTTCGCTTGCCGTGCGTCAAGGGTCCGGGTTGGATCAACAGTGCCTGACGCAGGTCGCGGGTGATACTCAACCACATCGCCGCATCAAGCCAAGGATATGGAAGCTTCGGCAATGCACGCCCGGCTCCTGGGATACATAAGCGGTAGCTCGAGAACGGGTTTGCCCTCACAGGTGCGAGGGGGCTATGCAGGGGAGAGAGGGGTCGGAGATCGGGAGACGCAGAGTGACGGCAACACCAACGGGATTTCGGGCGCGGGTCAGGCTGGGGCTGCTCAGCCTTCTGGGCGCGGGGATTGCGACGGCAGGTCTGGCGCTGGACAGCGGCGGCGAGCGTTTCTTTGTGGAGGGGGCGACGCTGGTCTTTGACACCGAAAACGTCGGCGAGGATCAACCGAGCGAGATTGTCATCGAGGACATCGAGCGGCTGCGCGCGTTGTTGCAGGAGAGCCCCGACGTGACGGAGCTGCGGCTGAACTCCGGTGGCGGCAGCATCTACGCCAGCTCCGAAATCGCCTGGATCGTGTCGGATTTCGGGCTGGACACGCAGGTCGACGGCGAATGCATCAGCGCCTGTGTCGATATCTTTCTGGCCGGGGCGCGGCGGCGGATGACGCTGGGCTCCAAGCTGGGGTTCCATCGCCGCTCCTGGTCGCCGGAGTCGGTGGAGGGCTATTACAACGACCTGCGCGAGGGGCGCGGCTGGGATACGCCCTTTGTGTTCGGCTCCTGGATCTACGAGGACACCCAGCGCGAGATGTATGAATATCTGAACTACTTGGTGCAGCGGGGCGTTGACGCGGGTTTTGCGATAGAGACGCTCAGGGTGGATTCCGGCGATGAATGGTATCCCTCGCGGCTGCGCCTGATCAGCGCGGGCGTGCTGCGCGAAGAGGCCCCCTGAGGCGGCGCCCATAGCGGGTGTTGCCGTGCCGAACACGCGGGGCAGGGGGTGCAGGTCGCTTGACCTTGCGCCGCCCCTGCGGCAGGAGGGGCGCGACATTTTTTCCGCGCGCAGGCCATGATCCGCGCCAACCAGACCCCAAAGGACCGATCTTCCGATGCCCAACGACGACACCCGCTCTTCTCCCGCCGCAGAGGCTGATCTCGGGTCGCCAGAGGCCGGTCAACACGCATCGGGCGCTCCCTGGCGCAACTTCTATGGCCGCTTCAAGGGCAAGCAGCTGAAGCCGAGCCAGGAGCGTTATCTGGACGAGGATCTGCCCGGCCTCAGCCCCGGCGCCATCACCTGGGAGGAAAACCCCGACCGCGCGCCGCTGGATCTGGCGGCGCTGTTTGGTGGGCGCGATGTCTGGCTGGAAGTGGGCTTTGGCGGCGGCGAACATCTGGTGCATCAGGCCGAGAACAACCCGGATGTGGGGATTATCGGGGCCGAACCCTATGTGAACGGCGTCGCCATGCTCCTGGGCAAGCTGCGCAAATCCAGCGCCGACAATGTGCGCGTGCACCCCGGTGATGCCCGCGATCTGATGGATGTGCTGCCGGAGCAGAGCCTCTCGCGTGCGTTTCTGCTCTATCCCGATCCCTGGCCCAAGGCGCGCCACCACCGTCGCCGCTTTGTCACCCAGGAACATCTGGAACCGCTGGCCCGGGCGCTGAAACCCGGTGCGATCTTTCGCGTCGCCACCGATATTCCCGACTACGTGCGCCAGACGCTGGAAGAGGTGCCAAGAGCGGGGTTTGAGTGGCTCGCCGAGGGGCCCGAGGATTGGCGCCAGCCCTGGCAGGACTGGATCTCGACCCGCTATGAGAAAAAGGCCCTGCGCGAGGGGCGCACGCCGCATTACCTGACGTTCCGGCGTCTGGGCTGAGCCAGCGCCCGCCCGGCGGTGCTGCTGCGCTTCTGGATGGACGAGGCGCACGTCTTGCGCTAACAGCTTTGCGACCGACTGAAGAGAGGAACGCCCATGTCCGGCCACGGCACGCCCATCCCGATGACCTCCCGCCGCGCGGCTCCGCTCAAGGGCGAGGCCCATGTGCCTGGCGACAAGTCGATCTCTCACCGCTCGCTGATCCTCGGCGCAATGGCGGTTGGCGAAACTCGGATTTCCGGCCTTCTGGAGGGCGAGGACGTGCTGGACACCGCCAAGGCGATGCGGGCTTTCGGGGCCGAGGTGATCAACCACGGCGGCGGCGAATGGTCGGTCTTTGGCGTTGGCGTCGGTGGCTTTGCCGAGCCGGAGAATGTGATTGACTGCGGCAACTCCGGCACCGGCGTGCGGCTGATCATGGGCGCGATGGCGACCTCGCCGATCACCGTGACCTTCACCGGCGATGCCTCGCTGAACAAACGCCCGATGGCGCGGGTGACCGATCCGCTGGCCCTGTTCGGGGCGCAATCCGTGGGTCGCGATGGCGGCCGCCTGCCAATGACCATCGTCGGCGCCGCCGATCCGGTGCCGGTGCGCTACACGGTGCCGTTGCCCTCTGCGCAGGTGAAATCCGCGGTGCTGCTGGCCGGGCTCAACGCGCCGGGCAAGACTGTGGTGATCGAGCGCGAGGCGACCCGCGATCATTCCGAACGCATGCTGGCGGGCTTTGGGGCCGAGATCACGACTGAGGACACCGAGGAGGGCCGCGTTATCACCCTCACCGGCCAGCCGGAGCTGAAACCGCAGGTGATCGCGGTGCCGCGCGACCCGTCCTCGGCGGCGTTTCCGGTCTGCGCCGCGCTGATCACGCCGGGTTCTGATGTGCTGGTGCCGGGGATCGGCCTCAACCCGACCCGCGCGGGGCTGTTCTATACGCTGCAAGACATGGGCGCGGATCTCACCTTCGAGAACCCGCGGACCGAGGGCGGCGAACCCGTCGCGGACCTGCGTGCCAAATACTCGCCCGATATGAAGGGCATCGAGGTGCCGCCCGCCCGGGCCGCCTCCATGATCGACGAATACCCGGTGCTCTCGGTCGTGGCCGCCTTTGCCAGCGGCACCACCATGATGGCCGGCGTCAAGGAGCTGCGCGTCAAGGAAAGCGACCGCATTGACGCCATGGCCAGGGGGCTGCGCGCCAATGGCGTGACGGTCGAGGAAGGCGAGGATTGGTGGAGCGTCGAGGGCTGCGGCCCCGAGGGCGTCAAAGGCGGCGCCACTTGCGAAAGCTTCCTGGATCACCGCATCGCCATGTCCTTCATGGTGATGGGCATGGGCGCACAAAACCCGGTTTCGGTCGATGACGGCAGCCCGATCGCCACCTCCTTTCCGATCTTTGAACCCTTGATGGCGGCGCTCGGCGCCAACCTGAGCCGCGACAATCATTAGGCCCCTCTTCTAACCCCCAAATATCCCGGGGGTGAGCGGCAAGGCCGCGAGGGGGCAGCGCCCCCCTCTCTTGAACCGGATCAAACCAGAGGACAGCGTCCCGATGAGCTTTACCATTGCGATCGACGGCCCGGCAGCGGCGGGCAAGGGCACCATCTCGCGCGCGGTGTCAGAGCATTTCAACTTTGCTCATCTCGACACCGGGTTGCTCTATCGTGCCGTGGGCGCGCGCATGCTGGGCGGCGAGGATCCGACCCGGGCCGCCGAAACGCTGGAGATCACCGACCTGGAGCGCGACGACCTGCGCAGCCCCGAGGTGGCCCAGGCGGCCTCCAAAGTGGCAGTGATCGCGGCGGTGCGGGCGGCGCTGGTGGATTTCCAGCGCGCCTTTGCCCGTCGGTCGGGCGGGGCGGTGATGGATGGGCGCGATATCGGCACGGTGATCTGCCCGGAGGCCGAGGTAAAGATCTTTGTCACCGCCAGCGCCGAAGTCCGCGCCACCCGGCGCTTTCTGGAACTCACCGGCAAGGGCAGCGTGGGCACGCTTGACGAGGTGCGCGCCCGCGACGAGCGCGACATGACCCGCGTCGAGGCCCCCTTGAAGCCCGCCGATGACGCGGTGCTGATCGACACCACGACCCTCGGCGTTGACGAAGCCGTCGCCCAGGTGCTCGCCTTGGTGCAGGCCCGATTGGACGGCTGACCTCCGCCTTGCGCAGCCCCTGTGCGCGGAGCACCGTTAAGAATGTTAGCGCTAAGGGATTGAAGCTTGCGCCATTGGTGCCTAGATACCTCTCGACGTCAAGATAACCGCCGGGAAACGGCAGGCCTGACGCAGAAGAGATACCCCGAGAAGGACACCCCCGATGTTTTTGGACCAACTGAACTGGCGCTATGCCACCAAGAAAATGGACCCGGCAAAATCCGTGCCGGAAGAAAAAGTCGCGCAAATCGTCGAAGCCATCCGCATGGCGCCGACCTCCAGCGGCGTGCAGCCGTTTGAACTCTTCGTGATCCGCAATGACAAGATCCGCGAAGCGATCCGCGCCGTGGCCTGGGATCAGGCGCAGATCACCGACGGCTCGCATCTTCTGGTGTTTGCGTCCTGGGACAATTACACCGAAGCGCGCATCGACGCGGTGCTGGAGCAGCTGGAGGAAGAGCGCGGCGAGAGCGAGCTGCTGACCAATTATTACACCAACCTCAAGGGCATGCTGCTGCCGCGCTCGGCAGAGGAAAACGCCGCCCATGCCGCGCATCAGGCCTATATCTCCCTGGGCTTTGCCCTTGCCGCCGCCGCCGAGCTGAGCGTCGACAGCACCCCGATGGAAGGCTTCGATCCCGCGCAAGTGGATGAGATCCTCGGCCTGAAAGAAAAAGGTCTGCGCGCCAAGTCAATGCTGGCGCTTGGCTATCGTCAGGAAGAGGGCGACTGGCTGCTGCCGATGAAAAAAGTGCGCAAATCCACCGAGGCGCTGGTCACCGAGATCAACTGATCCCGGTCAAATGATCAAGAAAAGGCGGCGCTGCAAGGCGTCGCCTTTTTTGCTGTGCGCGCCCGTTGCCAGCGGGTATCCGAACCGACCTGAGGGGATGTGGCACAACAGGTATCATGTTTGTGGCCTCCTCGCGCGAGACGACAGTCCCGAACACGAAACCGCCCTGAGCATCCTGCACCGGTTCGAGGACAACACTGAGGACAGCGTCTGACCTTGGGGAGGCGTGAAGCGCCTTCCCGCGGGGAAGGTCAGGCGCTGTCCGGTCTGGCGACCGGAGGAAGGGGTTGACCTCATATGGGCGCGTTTCACGCCGCTGGGATTGTCCTTCACGCTCGGCGTCATTCCGACGGCAACCTTACCCTTGCCAGCAAGGGCGAAAGGGCCTATAAGCCGCCTTGTCAACAGAGATGCGAAAACGCACCAGGACGGAGAGAGCAGGGTCGGGGCATACCTCGGCCCTTTGTGTTTGTTTGTTGCTCTTGATTCGTTTGCGTTCCGTTTCTCGGACCGACCAACCCTGTTCAGACCGGTGGAGACAACCACTCGGCCAGCAAAACCGATTGTAAAGGACACCTGAGACCACATGGCTCAAACAACATCTATGGAGGAATTCGAAGCCCTCCTGCAAGAAAGCTTCGAAATGGACACCCCCGAAGAGGGTTCCGTTGTCAAAGGCAAGATCATTGCCATTGAGGCCGGTCAGGCCATCATCGACGTTGGCTACAAAATGGAAGGCCGCGTCGAGCTTAAAGAATTCGCAAATCCTGGCGAAGCGCCCGAAGTTGCCGTTGGCGACGAGGTCGAAGTTTACCTGCGCGCGGCTGAAAACGCCCGTGGCGAAGCTGTCATCTCCCGCGAGATGGCGCGCCGCGAAGAAGCCTGGGACCGCCTGGAAAAAGCATATGCCGACGACCAGCGTGTCGAAGGTGCGATCTTTGGTCGCGTCAAAGGTGGCTTCACCGTCGACCTCGGCGGCGCTGTGGCCTTCCTGCCCGGCTCGCAAGTTGACGTGCGCCCCGTGCGCGACGCCGGCCCGCTGATGGGTCTGAAGCAGCCGTTCCAGATCCTGAAAATGGACCGTCGCCGTGGCAACATCGTTGTGTCCCGCCGTGCGATCCTCGAAGAATCCCGCGCCGAACAGCGCGCTGAAGTCATCGGTAACCTGACCGAAGGCCAAGCGGTTGACGGTGTGGTCAAGAACATCACCGAATACGGTGCGTTTGTTGACCTGGGCGGCGTTGACGGCCTGCTGCACGTCACCGACATGGCATGGCGCCGTGTGAACCACCCCTCCGAGATCCTGGCGATCGGCGAAACCGTCAAGGTTCAGGTCATCAAGATCAACAAAGAAACCCACCGTATCTCCCTGGGCATGAAACAGCTCCAGGACGATCCGTGGGATCTGGTTGGCGCCAAATACCCGCTGTCCTCCGTGCACAAGGGTCGCGTCACCAACATCACCGATTACGGTGCATTTGTTGAGCTGGAGCCCGGTGTCGAAGGTCTGGTCCACGTCTCCGAGATGTCCTGGACCAAGAAAAACGTACACCCCGGCAAGATCGTTTCCACCTCGCAGGAAGTGGACGTCATGGTTCTGGAAATCGACGGCGCCAAGCGTCGCGTCTCCCTGGGCCTGAAGCAGACCATGCGCAACCCGTGGGAAGTCTTCTCCGAGACTCACCCCGAGGGCACCGAGGTCGAAGGCGAAGTCAAGAACATCACCGAATTTGGTCTGTTCATTGGTCTCGACGGCGACATCGACGGCATGGTTCACCTCTCCGACCTGAGCTGGGACGAGCGTGGCGAAGATGCGATCCAGAACTACCGCAAAGGCGACATGGTTTCGGCCGTTGTCTCCGAAGTGGATGTTGAAAAAGAGCGTATCTCCCTGTCGATCAAAGCGCTGGGTGGCGACAAATTCGCGGATGCCGTTGGCGGCGTGAAGCGTGGCTCCATCGTGACCGTGGAAGTGACTGCGATCGAAGACGGTGGCATTGAGGTGGAATATGAAGGCATGAAATCCTTCATCCGTCGCTCCGACCTGTCCCGTGACCGTGCAGATCAGCGCCCCGAGCGGTTCTCTGTTGGCGATAAGGTTGACGTCCGCGTCACCAACATCGACAGCAAAACCCGCCGTCTGGGCCTGTCCATCAAGGCACGCGAGATCGCAGAAGAGAAAGAGGCCGTCGAACAGTATGGCTCCTCCGACTCCGGCGCGTCCCTCGGCGATATCCTGGGCGCAGCGCTGAACACCGGCGACTAAGCCTTCAGGCGACTGACACAAAAGAGCCCCGCAGGAGCAGTCCTGCGGGGCTTTTTGTTTGCGCGGGTCGCTGCCGTCAGGGATTTGCGCCTAGTAATCCCATTGCCGATAGGCCTCGTGCGATTTCATCATGTCATAGAGCCAGACCATGCGATCCAGATACCAGCTCTTGCCAAGATAGGCCAAGGCGGTGCCCAGGATCGCCCCCCAGGCCGAGGTATAAACAATCGCCCAGATCGCGATCAGCATGCCGATCGACGAGACCATATTGAGGATGGCGTAGAGCGGCGTCTTGTGGATCTCCGGGATGTCGATCTGATCGCGGTTGAGATAGACCCGCTCCCCCAAAACGGATCGCGAGGCCCAGTTGCGGGTTGATTTGGGTTTTGGGAAAAAGACCGGGTTGAAAAACAACCAGAGCAACGAAGCAAGACCCGGGATCAGGCACCACCAGCCGATCCAGACGCGGCTCCAGAATGCCAGCACGATGAGGGGCAGCACGGAATAGCGTGTCCAGACGCTCCAGGGGTTGGCGTGTTTCATCCAGTTTTCGTCGGTCAGTCGGAACAACCGCGCGACCTTCCTTTCGAGTGTCATCGTCTTTCACCTTCCTGCATCAGTTGTATTTGGACTCTGTCAGGCATCATATTTGGGGTGCCCGGCACGAAAGCAAAAGGCCCGGCAGCGTCGCCGCGGCCGGGTCTCTGTTTTTTACGATGGCGTGTCGTGTCTGAATGCGGCGGGGGGGGAGGGCGCGCGATCTGTCCTGATCAGACACTTACCCCAAACACCCAGCCCACCCCTGCGGTGACCGCCATGGCAAAGATGCCCCATCCGACCACGCGCAGGGTTGCTGGCAACAAAGGCGCCGCGCCTGCCTTTGCGCCCAAGGCGCCGAGGACCGCCAGGGCAAGCACGGTCACGATCAGGACGGTTGGCACAATCGCCGTGGCCGGGGCAAAGAACGCCGCAAGGAGCGGCACCGAGGCGGCAACGCTGAAGGTCACCGCAGAGGCAAGCGCCGCCTGGAGCGGATTGGCCGAGTGCACCTCTGAAAGGCCAAGCTCTTCGCGGATATGCGCCGCCAGGGCATCCTTTTCGGTCAACTCCCGCGCCACGGTTTCGGCGGTTTTGCGGCTCAGGCCGCGTTCTTCATAGATCGCGATCAACTCTTCGAGCTCCTGCTCTGGCATCTCTGCCAGGGCGATCTCTTCGCGCTTGATGTCGGCGCGCTCGATATCGGATTGGGAGGAAACCGACACATATTCACCGGCTGCCATCGACATCGCGCCAGCGGCGAGACCCGCAGCACCGGCAATCAGGACGGCCTGGGGCGCGGGATCCGCCGCCGCAACACCGACGATCAGCGAGGAGACCGAGACAATGCCGTCATTTGCCCCCAGCACCGCAGCCCTGAGCCAGCCGCTGCGGGTCACATAGTGTGGATCATCGGAATGCGCGCTGGTCATCGTCATGGTGTTTTCCCTGCAACCTGTGAAACCTGCCGACCGGCCAGGGGATCGGCACGGTCGTCTCGGTCGGCATCCTCTGCCATCTGTTGCGTCAAGAAAAGGCCGATCTGTGCCAAATATCGCGGGGAGGGCGGCTCTTTTACCTGGCTGCGCTCAGGAGGGGCACCCGGCGGGGAAGGGGCCGCACCGGGCGACCCCAAGCTGGATCAATGCGCCAGCATATCCTGGGCGATCTCTTCGCCGCTGAGATGGGCCGGGTAGTAGGTCGGCCAATTGGTCAGCTCTTGCAGCACCTTGGCGCGATCCTCACCCCAGTAGAGGTGATAATGGCCAACCGCCTCGGGCGCGATGCGGTGGTCGCTGAACTGGATAAAGGCCGGGGCCTCGGCATCCCCAGAGATCTTCTTGAACACATAGCGCACCCCACGGTTGCCCTTTTGATAGGTCAGCACCTCAAAGCCATCGTTGGCGTATTGCCCGCTGTAGCTGCCCTCGCCGGAGGTGAAGGTGACGGTCTGGCCGTCGATCTGGATGGCGCTCACATCGGTGGCGTAGCCGACCGTATAATAGGCACGGTATTCGGCGGCGCTCTTGTCACCGTGTTCGGCCTTGTGCTGCATCACCGGATCAAGCGTGCCATCTGCGAGGAAAGGCGCGACCGATTGCCAGGTGCCTTGCCAGTCGGTCAGGTTGCGGGGCTGGATCTGGCTGTCCTCGAAATAGCCTTTGTGGATTTGATCGCTGTGCGCATGCGTGTGGGTCTCGCCATGTTTGTGATCGTGATCGTGATCGTGATCGTGGTCGGCGATCGCAGAGAGCGGAGCGGTCAGGATCAAAGCCGAGGCCGTCGCGAGCGCCATTACGGTGCGGGCGGGAAGATATGTCATTGAGGGGGTAATCCCCCCCGATCTTAAGGGGATGCGGAAGTAGAATTTTCTCGGCAGGATGAACGAGGAGATTCCGATGAA